>CAZKQQ010000190.1:11569-13629 GCA_964554945.1 uncultured Solibacteraceae bacterium
GGCGTCGATGCCGTCGAGCAGTTCTCGGTACTCGGGAGCAATTATCCCGCTGGATACGGTCGAACCTCGGGGGGCGTGATCAATGCGGTTACGCGCTCCGGAACCAACAGCTTTCATGGAGACGTGTATGAATTCCTCCGGAACAGCGCCCTGGATGCGCGAAATTTCTTTGACGCCTCCATTCCGCCCTTTAAGCGGAATCAATTCGGAGCATCGGCCGGAGGCCCGATTCAGAAGGAGCGCACTTTTGTTTTTGCCGATTACGAAGGACTACGGCAGTCTCTCGGAGTAACTCACGTGGATACGGTACCGTCGTCAGCCGCCAGAACAGGGCTGATTCACGTATCCGTTCCGGGCAGTCCCGACGCTGTCGTCAAACAGGTCCAGGTGGATCCGGCCGTGGCGCGATTTCTCAACGCGTTCTATCCGCCGGCGAACGGCCCAATCCTTGGTAACGGTGATACGGCAAAATTTATCTTTGCCGACCAGACTGTCACCACGGAGAATTACTTCACGGCTAAAATCGACCACACCTTTTCGGCGCATGACAGCCTTTCCGGAACGTATCTGCGCGACAACTCTGTCCAGGTTCAGCCGGACGCCATGGATGAGTTGTTGTCGAATGTCGTCTCGCGGCGCCAGTTGATTACTCTACGCGAGCAGCACATCTTCAATCCGAAGCTCTTGAATGCGGTTCGCTTTGGCTTCAATCGCGCGGTAGCCGTTGAGGGCGGCGTATCCAAGGTGAATAACCCGCGGTTAACGGATTCGTCCTTCGCATTTGTTCCTGGCGAATATGTGGGCTGGATTCAGGGCGTGCCGGGCCTGACGGATTTCGGAGGAGGGCTGAACCCGGCGCTTCCCAACACGCTAAGCAACTCCAAGCGATACACCTGGAATTCGTTCCAGGGGGCCGACGACGCGGTTTTGACGAAGGGCGCTCACGTTCTGCAATTCGGCGCGATTGGGGAGCGGATGCAAGATAACCTTCTCTCCACTCTCTATGTCGACGGAGGCTTCAAGTTCGGTTCCCTGGAAGATCTGTTGACGAATCGCCCGCGAACTTTTGAGGGGGTGGTTCCCCGTCCGATCCCAGTGGTCGGACTTAGGGAGACGCTGTTTGGCGCTTATGCTCAGGACGATATCCGCGCGCGGCCGGGCCTGAATCTCAGCCTCGGCGTGCGCTATGAGATGACCACGGTTCCCTCTGAAGTAAACAACCGCATCTCCAATCTCGACCACTTGACGGATTCGGCGCCGCGGGTGGGTTCGCCGTTCTTCCGAAATCCAACGCTTCGTAATTTCGAACCGCGAGTAGGCCTTGCCTGGAGCCCGTTCCCAAATAATAAGACGATCGTCCGTTCCGGTTTCGGGATTTTCGACGTGCTGCCGCTGCCCTATGAATTCACGCTGACTATTCCCAATGTGACTCCCTTCGCGGCCCAGATCTTCGCGACCAATCTTCCCCCGGGCAGCTTCCCCTTGGGGGCGTACCAGCAATCTTCCGGCAGTTCGACGGTTTCCCGGGCCTCCTACACCGAGTCTGTCCCCCCGCGCAACTATGTGATGCAGTGGAACGTCAATTTAGAGCGCGAAATTGCCAAAGGACTGTCCGCCACCCTCGGTTACGTGGGCTCGCACGGTGTTCACGAGCCCTACCGGCAAGACAATTTCGATACGGTGCTTCCTACACTGACAGCCGCGGGCTATTTATACCCGGTATTGGGTTCGGGCAAACCGCTGAACCCGAACTTCGGACGGATCAGCGGAACCATTTGGCAGGCCAGTTCGTCCTATCACGCGCTACAAACAGTCCTCGCCAAGACTGTGAGCCATGGCATTCAGTTCCATGCGGCTTATACCTTCAGCAAGAGCATCGACACGCTGTCTGCCACTGTCGCGGACGACTCGTTTCCCAACGGGCTGATGAACCCGCTATTTTTCGACCAGCGTACGTCGCGAGGTCTTTCCGACTTCGACGTCAGGCAGAATTTCGTGGCCAATCTTACTTGGGAAACGCCGGTTGTGACGGGCGGCTTACCGTTGACCAGGTGGGTGCT
>CAZKQQ010000191.1:0-13543 GCA_964554945.1 uncultured Solibacteraceae bacterium
GTTCCGGTTTTCGAGCGGCTCCGGTTTCACCCGGTTTGTGATGATTGCGATATCGGGACGGTGGCGCGCAAGAATGGCCTGGAAGTTCCGGAAGTTTTGAACGCGCTGAACGACGCCGCGTTCGGACCGCAGGCGGAAACGGGGGAACATGCAGCTCACTAAACCTACTCGCAAAGCCGTCCATCCCAGAACGGCTCAAGCCCTGGACGTTTTCTTCTCTCCCAAGAGCGTCGCCGTGGTGGGAGCCACGGAAAACCCGGGCAGCGTAGGCCGGACCATCCTGTGGAACCTGATGACCAGCCCGTTCGGCGGCACAGTCTTTCCGGTAAATCCGAAGCGGACCAGCGTACTCGGCGTGAAGGCTTACCCATCGCTGGCGGAAATACCGGAGCCGGTGGATCTGGCGGTGATCGTAACGCCGCCGCCGTCCATTCCAGGAATTATCCGCGAATGCGGCGAGAACGGCGTGCGCGGCGCGGTTGTGATCTCGGCGGGCTTCAAGGAAATCGGGCCGCAGGGCGCGGCTCTCGAACAAAAGGTGCTCGAGGAAGCAAGGGCGGCCAAGATCCGCGTCATCGGGCCGAACTGCCTCGGGGTGATGTGCCCGCTGACCGGCTTGAATGCCACCTTTGCGACCACTGTCGCGCGGCCGGGTTCGGTCGGTTTCATCAGCCAGAGCGGCGCTTTGTGCACGGCGGTGCTCGACTGGAGCCTGAAGGAGATGGTGGGCTTCAGTGCGTTCGTCTCGATCGGTTCGATGGTGGATGTCGGATGGGGCGATCTGATCTATTACCTCGGCAACGATCCCAAGACCCGATCCATCGTTATTTATATGGAGTCGATCGGCAACGCGCGCTCGTTCCTATCGGCGGCGCGTGAGGTGGCTCTCAATAAGCCGATCATCGTGATCAAGCCGGGGCGCACCGCGGCCGCCGCGAAGGCCGCCGCGTCGCATACCGGATCGCTCACCGGCAGCGATGAAGTGTTGGAAGCCGCGTTCCGGCGCGTGGGTGTGCTGCGCGTAAACACGATCGCGGACATGTTTTATATGGCTGAGGTACTCTCCAAGCAGCCGCGGCCCAAGGGACCTAGGCTGACCATTGTGACCAACGCCGGCGGGCCAGGCGTGCTCGCGTGCGATTCGCTAATCCAAGGCGGCGGCGAGCTGACGGAGCTGTCGCCGGAGGCAATGCAGGCGTTTGACGCCGTGCTGCCGTCCACCTGGAGCCACAACAATCCGGTCGACATTATCGGAGACGCGTCGCCGGAGCGGTATGCCAAGGCTCTGGAAATTGCCGCGAAAGATCCGCACAGCGACGGCATGCTGGTGATTCTGACGCCGCAGGCAATGACCGATCCTACGCGCATCGCCGAGCAGCTCAAGCCTATGGCCAAGCTGGAAGGTAAACCGGTAATTGCGAGTTGGATGGGTGGCGTCGATGTTGCCGCGGGCGAAGAGATTCTCAACCGCGCCAATATTCCCACGTTCCCCTACCCCGATACAGCCGCGCGCGCCTTCAACTACATGTGGCAGTACAGTTACAACCTGAAGGGACTGTACGAGACGCCCGCCGTGCCCGAGGACTCCGGTGATTGGACGCCCGATCGAAAACTGGCCGAGAATCTGATTCGGAAGACCCGCCAGGCAGGCAATACGATTCTGTCGGAGTTCGATTCCAAACAGGTGTTAAGCGCATACGGAATTCCGGTGGCCCGAACCCTGGTCGCCAAGACGGAAGCGCAAGCAGTCGAAGCGGCGAACACCATCGGGTACCCGGTGGTATTGAAGTTGTATTCGGAGACCATTACACACAAGACCGATGTCGGCGGCGTGCAGTTGAATCTGTGCAGCATCGATAACGTGAAGCACGCGTTCCAGTCGATTGAGAAATCGGTAGGAGAGAAGGCCGGCGCGCAGCATTTTCAGGGTGTGACGGTTCAGCCGATGATCCAGCTGAAGGACGCATACGAGTTGATCATCGGCTCGAGCCTCGACCCTCAGTTCGGGCCCGTGCTGCTGTTCGGCACCGGCGGACAGCTCGTCGAGATGTTCAAAGACCGCTCGCTGGGGCTGCCGCCGCTGAATACAACTCTCGCGCGGCGCATGATGGAGCAGACAAAAATCTATAAGGCGCTGGCGGGTGTGCGCGGAAGAAAACCGGTCGACCTGGCCGCCCTGGAAATGCTGCTGGTGCGCTTCAGCGCGCTGGTGGCCGAGCAACGCTGGATCAAGGAGATCGACATCAATCCGCTGCTGGCGTCTCCCGACGGACTCGTGGCGTTGGACGCGCGCATCGTAGTGCACGGGCTGGAGGTGCCGGAAACGGAAATCCCCAAAACCGCGATCCGCCCCTATCCTTCGCGATATGTTTCTCCGTGGACCTTAAAAGACGGCACGGGCGTGACGATCCGGCCGATTCGTCCCGAAGACGAGCCGGCCATGGTGCACTTTCACGAAACGCTTTCGGAGCGCAGCGTGTACTACCGCTATTTCCACTTGATCAACCTGGAGCAGCGCATCACGCACGAACGGCTCACGCGGATCTGTTTCATCGATTATGACCGCGAGATGGCGCTGGTGGCCGAGCGGCGGAACCCCGCGACGGGCGAGAGCGAAATTCTTGGTGTCGGTCGAATGAGCAAGGTGTTCGGCACCAATGAAGCCGAAGTAGCCGTGCTGATCAGCGATGCCTGGCAAGGCCGCGGGCTCGGCAAGGAACTACTCGCGCGGCTGCTGATCGTAGGCGCGGATGAAAAGCTTGATCGTCTGACGGCGGACATCCTGCCCGACAACCGCGACGTGCAGCGCTTATGCGAGAAGCTCGGTTTCTCATTGAAGCATTCGCTCGATGACGAAGTCGTGCGCGCCGAATTCAAAGTGTGAGTGGGGCCGGTCTCCGACCTGCCCGGAGACCGGCGCCCCCTAGCCCGCCAATTCCCCCGGGTCGGTGGTTCTTAGTTCCAGCCAGCCCTGATGTGGAATCGCGTCGACCGGCAGGCCTCCCTGCCAGAGCGATAGCTGAAAACGAACGCCGCCGCCGGGCGGGACGCCGAGCGCCGCTAACGCGAAACGCGCTTCGAAAACGTGGCCGAGCGCGCACTCGATGGCCTTCGGCCCGGCAACCGCAAACTGGCCGTCCTTGATCTGCGCAGAACCGCGGGCGAAGGTAAACGCAGCCCGGCTGGTTCGTTTGCCATCCTTCGGTTCGAGCGTTACACGCGCCTCCATGCCGTCGAGCTCGCGTTCGGTACCTGGCGCGAAATCCAGGCGTAAGTACAGGTCGGCCCCATCGGTGCCGAACTGCACCTCCTGAATCAAAAACCTCTTGCCGTGCATGGAACCGGAGCGCGTGTCCACCTGGTACATGCCCGCTCCGATCCACTCAAAATAGGAAGTCACTTCTCCATCAATTACGGGCGTGATCGGTCCGGTCGACTCGATCTGCACTGCCGGCACTGCAACCCGCAGGATCGGCCGCGACAGTTCCTCCGGCGGCGCGAGGTTGAGAAAACGGTACACATTGGCCAGATGGCTGCGGTAAAGCTGGTCGAATTCGATCCGATTGGCGGATTCATGCTCGGGGCCGTACCACCAGCACCAGTCGCTGCCTTCGGCAATCAGGATTTCTTCGAAAGCCAAGCGGCGGCGGTCCTCCGTCACGCCGGTTGTGGTGTCAAACGTCTGACGCGCGCGCAGCAGCTGTGTCCAGGCTTGGTTGTCTTCTTCCGCGCCGATCCAGACATCGAAATTGGCATTGATCCACGATCCCGGGAAAATGCGATCAAGCGGCTCCGGCTGCATCAGGCGGAGACCCTCGCTCACAGTGACGGCCTTCATTCGCGCATCTTCGGAGATCCTGCGGTACAACTCGCGGAGGAACGGGCGGCCATTTCCGTAGTAATATTCCCAGGCATTTTCGCCGTCGAGAATGATCGGCACCAGGGCGTCGCGTCCGGCATTCAGAATTCCCGCGCAGTTTTCGCGAATCCTGTTCAGAAAGTCGTCGGCCGCCGCACCCGCGTCCATTTTCGAGTAAACGAAACCGATCAGGTCGCTCATGTAGTGATCGCGGAAGATCATGCTGAGCTGCCGGTTCTGCTGCCGCCAGCGGTAGGGACGATACAGCCCTTCCACTCCCACCGCGCGGCCGAGCGTTCGATTGAGGACGCCGCTGTCGGTGGCCGCCCATTGAAACCCCAGTTCCGCCGCCAGTGACAGCGCCTCATCGGAAACCGATCCTTCCGAAGGCCAGAGCCCCACCGGAGCTACGCCGAATTGCTTGGCGACGTATTGCCGTGCCAGCGCGAGTTGCTTCCGTGCGTCATCGGGATAACGGAACCGCGGCGGCAGCGGCACGTTGGGATGGGCGACGCCCGCGATATCGGAATCGCAGACCAGCGGCAGGATGGGATGATAGTAAGGCGTGGTCGAAATCTCGATCTGTCCGCTGGCGGCCAGTTTCTGGTATTCCGGCACCACCTTGCCGATAATCTCGCGCTGCTTCTCTCCCATGCGCACTTGATCGGCCAGTGTGAAATTCCGGCCCCGGTCGATCCATTCGCGCACCTGCGGGTCGTGAGCTTGGAACTCTTCGTCGAACCATGCGAGCTGCGACCACATCTGCAGATCGCGGAATTCCTGCACGCCCAGCATGCTCCGCGACGCCGATTCTTTTTGTGCCTGCCACGTATTGAAAAGCTCGCCGTAGCGTGGATAGCGGTAGATCATTCGCTGCGGATCGGAATAGAAAGAATGCCGCAGCAGGAACGCGCGATCGTCATCGGTCAGTTCTTCCGCCGGCTTGAGCGCCATCTGCAGAAACGGGTCCGCCGCTTCCCCGGCGGCATACTCCAGCACCTGCGCGATCATCGAGGGCACCAGGTTGAACGTCTGGCGCAATTTGGGAAACTCTTCCAGGATCCGCACCATGCCGTAGTAGTCCTTCAGCGCGTGCATCCGGGTCCACGGCAGCTTGTATTCGCCGGTGGTCAGGTCTTTATAGAAAGGCTGATGCATGTGCCAGAGGAAACAGAGATACGTTTGCGGCATCGAGTTGTCAGCGGGAGAAATAGCTGCGCACCGGCGGGGGCGGAGGCCCCTGGCGGATGGCGCGCCACAGAATCGCGTTCAGCTCGTCGTCATCGGCCTGGTCGGCTGCGTCGAAGTTCATGCGCAAGGAGGCTTGCGCGCCCGGCCCGGCGGCCGGATTGCGTTGATCCACCGGCGTGCGCGGTTTTTCCGCGCTGTAGGACGCGGCGTTCGGCGCGCTTTGGAACACCGACGTCATCGGGCGGGCGCCGGCATCGAAATGCGTCATCGGACGCAGACCCAGCAGAAACTCCATTGTGCGCAGCATCGACGTAGTGTTGTATAGCGTGCTATCCACCACGTGGCGCCTGACGAACGGCGAGATGACAAATGCGGGCGAGCGGTGCGAATCCACGTGGTCGGGACCGTTCTGCGCATCGTCCTCCAGCACAAAGATCGCCGTGGCGCCCCAGAATCGCGAGTGGCTGACACCTTCCACGATCATCCCCAGCGCGGCATCGTTGTCCGCCATTGCCGATAGCGGCGCGATGGCGCCCGGCTTGGTCCCCGACGTGTGATCGTTCCCCAGCCGCAGGATCATCAGCCGCGGCATCGTTCCGGATTTCTCATCCTCCGCCAGCTCATTCAGAAAGATCTTGGCGCGCTCCACGTCCGGGTAATCGGTATCGAAACTCCGGTAGAAACGGTTCGTGTATTTTGCCAGAACCGGGTCGCGGACGCGCTGTACCTGCTCGGCGCCCAGCGGAGCCTTTTCCTTGTTGTCAACGAAATAGCCGAAATTGCGGAGTGTCAGGCCGGCCGCCGCCGCATTGGTCCACAGATATCCCGCGGGAGGGGTCGCCGCAGGCTCCTGGCCTTCGAAGTCATAAGTCTTGCGCCTGCCTGCATACTGGTTTGGCCAGAGCTTTTGGACGTAATCGTTCGCAATCGCCGCGGTCGACCAGTGGTGGCCTTCCGCGCTCACATCCGCGTTGACATAAAAATTGTCGAGAAGCACGAACTCGCGCGCCAGCTTGTGGTGATTGGGGCTGACGTTCTCGCCGAACAGTACCAGTGATGGGTCGCCATTGCCCTCCTTCATGTCGCCCAACACCTGGTCGTACGTGCGATTCTCTTTAACGATGTAGATGACGTGTTCAATCGCAGGCAGCGGGTTGGCGTCGTCGAGCCGCGCATCGGTGTACGGGCTGTTGCCGATCGCGGTCTTGGTCCAGGCCGCCAGTTGCTCGGTCGTGAACGGGTCTATCCACGACGCGCTGCCGGTCTGAATGCGGGCCACATACCCCGGCCCGTCGCTATTGGGTGTTTTGGTCGGATTCGGCCCGTTCGGATTGGGATACGACCGGACACCCTTGCCATTCAGAACCACCACGGTTCCGTTTGACAGCACGCGGGCTGCCGTGGGATACCAGCCCGTCGGAATAAAACCTTCCACGCGGCTCCGATCCTGCGACACGTCGATCACAGCGGCGACGTTGGCATCCGAACACGCGACGTACAGACGATTGCCATCCTGGCTGAGCGCCAGGCCCGACGGAGTCATGCCCAGCGGCTGGCGAGCTGTCATCGACACGTTGATGCTCTCCGCGAGACTCATTTCCTTACTGGCCGTGAGACCTACCGCATATACGTTGTTGGTATTGGCTGCAGCCACGAAGAGTCGCGCTACGTAAGCGGGCGCCTCCCCATCCGATTCCGGAATGCCATTTCGAAACACGATGTCGGTGGGATGGGCGCCGATCCGTATCGTCGCCAGCGAACTGCCGGTAGCCGTGTCGTAATGCCCGAGCGACCCATCTGCCCAGTGGGTAACAAAAAACGATTTACCGTCCGGATGAAACAGAATCCGGTAAGGCCGCCGTCCGGTCTTGATGCGGTCGATGACAATCCCGGACTGCGGATTGATAACGGCAATCGAATCGCGGTACAACTCCGCGGCATAGAGCAGCCGCCCATCGGGGGAAAACGTGACATCGCCGATGAAATCGTGATCGGTTCGCTTGTCTGCCGGAACGACTGCAAAGGTCCGCCCCGGCTGTAGGCCGCCCGCCGCTAAAGTGAATTCGAAAACCGCGGCTCGCGAGCCGCCGCCCACATACACGCGGTCCCCGCGCGGGGAAAACGCCAGCCCCAGCCATCCGTCCGTCACCGGCGTGCTTGCCGTGACGCGCCCGGAAGCTGTTTCAATCGCGCTAATGGACGGTGGTTTGAATCCGCCATTCAACACCAGGAGATATTTTCCGTCGGGTGACAGCGCGGTCGACATCGGCAAGGTATCGAGTGGAATCTGTTTGCCGGCCGGATCCAGCCGCCACCCGCTATTTAATAGGAATCTTCCTCCGGGGAGAGGGCCGACCTGTTCCCGCGGCTGCGGTTGAGAACCCAGACATGCACCCAAAACGACCACGGCGAAAAGAGACAGCCACTTTTTCATGCCGACTCTCATTGTAACGGTATGCATCCATTCCCGATCCTCCAGCGTCTAATTGTTGAATCAGGAGGAGGAAATGAAACGCTTATTGGATCAAGTCGAAGAAATCTGGTGCAACGCAATGCATTCCAACGTCATGTGGCCAGTCCACGGCCAATACCGCTGCGGCGTTTGCATGCGCGCGTATCCGGTTCCATTCGCGGCGCCTTCGCCTCGCGATGGCTAAAACGTGATTCCCAGCAGAAATTCAGCCTGGTTCTGGCTGCTGTCGAGCAGTCCGAACTGATCGCGCAATTGCTGGGAGTTCCAGCGGGTGTACCGAATCTCCGGTGATATGTGTAGCAATACGTGGATGTCCAACCCCACTCCCACGACAAATCCAACGGTGGTCTTCTGATTTAGCTCGGGCGGATTCGAAGTTGCAGTGGTCGAGGTGACGCGGGTCGGGAACACGGTAGTCGTGACGCTCTGTTCTAAACCGGTTAGAGTGTCCCAGGAAATTCCCGCGGCCACGTAAGGGCGGATCACTCGAGTGGGCAAGCGGTATTTGAGGAGCAGCGGAAACTCCCAGCGGTTCCCCGTCGTTTTGCTTGTGGAAAACGTGTCCACACCCAGCGCGCTGCTGTCGTAGTGCAGGCGGCGATATAACGCATCGAACTCGAAGCCCAATCCGAAAGGCAACCGCAGTTCAACAGTGGGACCGATGATATAGCGGTTGGTGGTGGTGTTGAAATTAATACGGCCGCTGCTGACCACGCTCACAAAGTCCGTCAGGGGCACACCTCCCCTGACCCCGAACGAGACCGGTTGCGCCACGGCACCAACAATCACAGACAAAAACACGAATAGCGTTCTCATACACCGTCCGATATGCCGCCTTATCCGGCCCGCGGTCCCGCCCCATCCGGTCAATACCGGACAGGGAGCGTACGCAACCGCCTTCGCAATTACACCGCTAAAAAGTAATCCCCAACAGGAATTCGGCCTGATCCCGCCTCGACTGTAAGATCCCGCGCGCGTCCTGCAGAAGTGACGAGCCCCACCGGGTGTAACGGACCTCGGGCGAGATATGCAGCAGTACGTGTATATCCACACCGACACCTACCACAAATCCCTCTGCTACATTCCTATGCAACTCCGGCGGATTGTCGCTAACGGCCGATGAAACGGTTGAAGCCGCATTGGAAAATGACTGCTTAATTCCCGTCAAAGTGTTCCACGCGATACCCGCATCTACGTACGGCCGTACAACTTCGGTCGGAATGCGGTACTTCAACAATAAGGGAAACTCCCAGTTGTTGCCGGTTGTCTGAGTGCTCGTGAACGCGTTGTTCACCAAACCGCTGCCGTTGTAGTGCAAGCGGCGATACAATGCGTCGAACTCCACGCCGAAACCTCCGGGCAGCCGCAATTCTACGGTCGGCCCGATGATGTATCGGTTGGTGTTGCTGTCGTAGTCAAACGTACCGCTGTGAACGGCACTTACAAAGTTCGTCAAAGGTATCCCGGCTTTGACGCCAAACCCCACCGGTTGCGAGAAGGCGCAAATGGTGCTGAACAGAAGCAATGACAGTATTCTCATGCTGGAGGTTACGCCTGCACTGACGTTTAGGTTTCCTATGCCCGGCCGGCGCCGTCGCAGAACTTACACTTGTAATGTGAAGGATTCACCCAGGTAGACGCGCTTGACCTCTGGATCGCGGCCCAGAGCCTCGGGACTTCCGGCGCGAAAGATCCGCCCGTTATTAATAATGTACGCGCGATCGGTCACCACGAGCGTCTCCCGCACGTTGTGATCCGTCACCAGAATTCCGATATTGGCGCGCTTAAGCTCGAAGATGATCCGCTGCAGTTCCAGCACCTGGATAGGATCGATGCCGGAGAATGGCTCGTCGAGCAGCAGGAAACTCGGATTGATGGCGAGCGAACGCGCGATTTCCACGCGCCGCCGCTCTCCGCCCGAAAGCATATACCCTTGGCTCCGGCGCACTTTCTCAAGTCCCAGCTGCGTAAGCAGACGCTCCATGTTCTGGCGGCGCTCACGCGCATTCAAGTGCAAGGTCTCGAGAATTGCCAACAGGTTCTCTTCCACCGTAAGCTTGCGGAATACGGAGGCTTCCTGCGGAAGGTAGCTGATGCCGCGGCGCGCCCGCTGGTACATCGGAAGATCGGTGATGTCCTCTTCGTCCACCACGATGCGCCCCGAATCGGGACTGATCAACCCGACAATCATGTAAAACGAGGTCGTCTTCCCCGCCCCGTTCGGTCCGAGCAGACCGACTACCTCGCCCTGTTGCACCGACACCGAGACGCCGTCCACCACGCGGCGGCCGCGATACGCTTTTGAGATTTCGCGCGTCTCGAGAGTGCTCATGAACGGCTACTTGCGGCGGATTTGACTTTTAGCCGGTTGGTCTGCGGACCCACTTACCAGAAGCCTATCATCGTTCGCAAAGTAGGTCAATTCATTGCCGCTCGTCTCACCCTTCAGGCTGTCGACAAGGTGCGGCCGCCCCTCGCGTAGAATCACTTTCTCCTCGCCGGGAAAGTACTCGGCGTGTTCGGAGGTGCCCGTGCGCGTGCGCCCCGGGATGGTCTGCACGATTTCCACCGCGCCCTCCGCGATCGCTTTCTCCAGCCGCGATTCCGCCGAGGAATCGACCAGAAACGCGCGCAACTCCCGCGCCTTCACCTGTAATCCCGGCCGGTCCAGCCGCACATTGCCCGTGTAGTGCGCCAGCCGGTCCGAATCGGTATAAACAAGATGCGCCGCGTGCACCACTACCGGCACCGGCGCGGCTGTTTTCTTCTGATCGTCCTTCGGCTGTTCCCAGAGATTGCTCACCACGTTGCGGTCCGCCGCCAGCGTCTGTTTCTCGCGATCGACATCCACGACGGCAGCCTGGAGACGGTTGGCGCCCTGCCATAGCGTCACGTTGCCCTCGTAGTGAATCGACCGGTTGCGATTGCTCGACATCATCTTCGCCGCTTGCGCTTCCACCGGTTCGTCGCCGGAAAGCATGCTCGAGCCCTTCTTCGAACCCTGATCCGCCAGCCGGGTCGATCGCACGCTTCCCTCCGCGGTGAAGTTGCCGGTGCGCTGATCGAGATGGATGTGATCGGCCGCCGTCGAACCTGTCGGGTCCCACACGCGCGCCCCGGTATCGAGCACCATAACGTTGGCGTTGGAATCGAGCGTGGCTTTGGCCGCGCGCGCCTGCCGGTCTCCTTGTTGATAGGTAAATTCCCCCGACTGCTCTAGCGTCGACAGACGGCTACTGCCCGACTCGAAGCGCGCCAGCATCTCCTTACTGGCCGTGACCGATTGCGCCACATTGCGCCCGCGTTCTTCCATGGTCGGTTCGGTCAGCGTCTTCGCGTTCTTGGCGCGGAACGACTCAATCCGGTTCTGCGCGCCGTACTTGATCACCAGGTCATCGCCATTGAGCGTGCGGTGATGCTGCGCCGGCAGGTTGGGTAGAAACTCGATTCTTCCCGGCGCGTTCGTCGTGAGCGTCGCGATTTCCCGTCCCCCCGGCCGCATCTGGATCTCAATATGGTTGCTCCGCAGCTCATGAGTTTCCGGCAGCTCTCTGCCGGCTACCGGTAGCGGCTTCGATGTTACGACGCTGTCCCCGGTGGTGACCACTTTGGAAAGCTCGCTCTCCCCGTCGCCCGGCAGAAATTCCAGTTCCACCCCGGGAGCCGTGATCGTGGTCTCCGAGCCCTCCGACGATGCCACCAGATTCGCGTTGCCCCTCCCGATAATCTTCTCCGCCTGCCCGTCCTCGTCAAATGACATGGCGAGCAGATCCGCCGCATATCTGAGTTTGCGATTCGGGTAGTCTTCCGTCCCGTGCGCCCGATTCGTAATCGCCGTGCGTAGAACGCCATCTTCGAGATGAAGGTCCGACCCGTCCCCCTCGATCACCGTCGGCCCCCGAGTCATCTTTCCCCAGGAGGGCAGAACGATTTCCGAGCGTGCTTCCTGATATGTCAGTTCGGCCGCTTCAATCTTCATTCCCTTCGCGTGCGGTATGGTCGAACGCCAGTTCACCTCCACGTCTTTATTCATATGAAGCTCGCGCGTGGTCGGATCATAGGAAGCCCCGGTCGCTTTGCCGTCCCCGTTCCGGAACGTGAAACTCGACGGCCGGTCGGTCTGGGCATGGCCAGTATTGCTGTCGAACGTCACCCCGGACGAGCGGATCGAAACCAGGTTCGCCTTCGTGGGTTCGTCCGACGGCACGCCCAGCGTAATTTCCACTTCGCCTTCCGAATACAGCCGGTGGTCGCCGGAAAAGAACGTCGCCGACGCGCTCTTCACCAGATCGAATGTGTCGCCGCAGTGCTTATACAGCTTTAACGCGACATTCTTGAGCTCTACGCGCGAGGCGTCCTTCGCCTCACGGGTTTCAGCCGCCTCAATGTTGGCGGTCTTGCATCCTTTGGAGTCCGTCTCGGTCCAGGTCCAGTCTTTCGATGACGAGTTCAGTTCGGGCGGCAGCGCCGCGGGCTTGGCCGGAGCTTGGTCTTGCAGAATCTTCCGTTGAGCTCGATACGTGAAGCTGACGCCGCCGATAATCGCGGCCATCGCCACCAGCAAGAGCCAGCGCGCGCCTCGCATGGGATTAACTTCACTATACCCGAGAACAGTCGGGCAAAACCGAGCTTACCGGCTGTGGAAATCACGGCTCCGCGCCTTCGATGCACCTTATTAACGCAGGCATAGGAACCCTGAGTGTATCCTTGTCAAGAAAATATTTTATTTTATTTTCAAATACTTACAAGGTTTTTCTGGCACTCCTCGCAAGACTGTGCTAATAATATTTCTTCGGAACACTGGTTCGTCTTCGGTGCTTCGGTTCGTTAGTCAGAATACTCAAAACTCATAATTGGAGGTTGAAGTCCCATGAAGATTCGCCCGCTCTACGACCGAATCGTGGTCAAACGCATTGAGCAGAAAGAACAGATGCAAGGCGGCCTGTACATCCCCGACAGCGCCAAGGAAAAACCGCAGGAAGGCGAAGTCGTTGCCGTCGGCAAAGGCAAACGCATGGAAGATGGCAAAGTGATCCCGCTGGATGTCCAACCCGGCGATCGCATCCTCTTCGGCAAGTACTCCGGCAGCGACATCAAGATCGATAACGAAGAGTACATGATCATGCGCGAGGACGAAGTCCTCGGCATTCTGGAAAACCAGCCCAAGGCGGCGAAGAAAGCTTCCTAAGGAGATCAGACGACAATGGCAAAACAAATCGTATATTCCGAAAATTCCCGTCAAGCGATTTTGCGCGGTGTGAACCAACTCGCCGACGCTGTGAAGGTTACGTTGGGTCCCAAAGGCCGCAACGTCGTTCTCGAGAAGAAGTTCGGTGGTCCGAATATCACCAAGGACGGCGTCACCGTAGCCAAGGAAATTGAGCTCAAAGATCCGTTGGAGAACATGGGCGCTCAGATGGTGCGTGAAGTCGCATCCAAGACTTCCGATGTGGCCGGTGACGGCACCACCACTGCCACCATCCTGGCTCAGTCGATCTTCCGCGAAGGTGTCAAGTCCGTTGCTGCCGGCGCCAACCCCATGGCTCTGAAGCGCGGCATCGAGAAGGCCGTGGAACTGGCCATCGAGGAAGTCAAGAAGCTCTCCAAGCCGGTTTCGGGCGACATGATTGCCCAGGTCGGCACCATTTCGGCCAACAGAGATAAGACCATCGGCAATATCATCGCCGAGGCCATGAAGAAGGTCGGCAAGGATGGCGTGATCACGGTCGAAGAGTCCAAGACCATGAACACCGAGCTGGATACCGTCGAAGGTATGCAGTTCGATCGCGGCTATCTTTCCCCCTACTTCGTCACAGATCCGGAGCGCATGGAAGTCGCGCTCGAGGATCCCTACATCCTCATCCACGAGAAGAAGATCAGTAACATGAAAGACCTGCTCCCGCTGCTCGAGCAGATCGCCCGCTCCGGCAAGCCGCTGCTGATCATCGCCGAGGAAGTGGAAGGTGAAGCGCTGGCTACCCTCGTCGTCAACAAGCTGCGCGGTACCCTGAACGCCTGCG
>CAZKQQ010000192.1:0-13507 GCA_964554945.1 uncultured Solibacteraceae bacterium
CCCGAAAGGGCGAAGAAGGTCGAAACGCTGTGCTGCTGCTCGAAGGTATCGTGCAGGGTGATGTAGACGAATTTATCAATAGCGGCGGAAATGACGAAGCCGGAATGTTCTCGGTAATAAGAAGGCAGATCCGTGCCGCCGCCGCCGAGAGAAATGCGCAGGGGGGCGCGGGTGATGATCATGCGCGGGCCTCGCGGTAGATCTGCTCGATGATGCGCAAGCTGGCCTGGGCATCGGCGATGCCGGGAGCGGGCTGGCGGTGCAGCCGGATGTCTTCGAGGAACGCGGTCCATTCCACTTCCCAGGAATCGTCGGCCATCGGATACTCCCAAGCCAGCGTCTCGGGGGGGCCCATTTCAGGCGACATTTTGTACCAGGTGAGGCGCTCGGTACCGTAACTGCCGCCCAAGCCGGAGACTTCCAGCTTACCGAGTCGCCCGGCGATCTCGAACGAGAACAGGTTTTTCCACTCGGTCCAACCGGCGTGCAGGAAAGCAACCTGGCCGCGCGCGGTTTCGAGCAAGAGAAAGCCGTTATCTTCGACCGCCATGTTCCAAAAATAAGTGTGTGCGCGGCCGCGTACGGTGGCAAAATCGCCGAGGAACCAACGCGAGAGATCGATGAGATGGACGCCCTGATCGATGAGCTCGCCGCCCCCGGAGATCTTTGGGTCGGCACGCCATTCCTTCTCATAGCCCGGACGACCACCGTGGCCGTATCGGCCACGGATGAACATCAACTCGCCGAGGGCGCCGGAATCGAAGATCTCGCGGGCCTTGCGGAAGGCCCGGTGATATCGGTGATTGAAGCCGAGACGGACGAGCGTGCCGGTGCGGGCCGCGGCCTCGCCGACCGAATCCAGTTCGCCGGCGCAGCGAGCGCCCGGCTTCTCGACCAGTACGTGCTTGCCGGCAGAGGCAGCGGCTTGGGCGATGGGCGCGAGCATGTCGTGACCGGTCGCGACCAGAACCACGTCGACGCCGGGGCTGTCCACCACCGCATTCCAATCGGTGGTCGCGCGGCAGCCCGGGTAAGCGGTAGCGAGCATTTCGGCACGGCCGGGGGCGATATCGCAGCACACCGCGAGCGTGCACCCGGAGAGCGCACTGGCGCGCTTGCGGCCGATCAAGCCGCAGCCGATGAGGGCGGCGCGCAACTGCTTTTCTGGGGTCAAGAGGAGATTGTAAACGGTTTCAAGCTCGAGGCGATAAACCTGGGCAGGCGGGAGACTCGTTTATCCGGCTGCCCAGGAGGCTACCGGTTCTTCTGGAGGCTCTCGAAGCCGGCGGCGGCTCTCTGGACGTCGGCGGGAAAGTCGGCGAATTCCTGTACCTGGCGGATCTCAATCACTTCGTTGCCGGACGCGGGGCAGCGCTTCGCCCATTCAATCGCTTCTTCTTTCGATTTCACCTGAATCATCCAGTAACCGCCGATGACTTCCCGCGCTTCGGCGAAGGGACCGTCTGTGACGGAGGGCTTGCCGCCCGAGAAGGAGACGCGAGCACCCATCGAGGGCGGATGTAGGCCATCAAGCGTGAGCAGCACGCCTGCCTGTTTGAGGGATTCGTTGTACTTCATCATGGCCTCGACCGCTTTGGCATCGGGCATCGTCCCGGGTTTGGCCGTCTCGTAGCCTTTCGGAATCATCAGCATCATAAATCGCATGGTGGTCTCTCCTTACGCTGGTTAGTCGAAGGACAAATTGCAGGATCGACAGCGGCGGCGGAGTTTTTTTAGCGCTTGAGCGGGTCCTCTACCCAGGGCGGGGTTGCTTCGATGAGGCGGCCCAGCTCGGGCTCCAGTTCTTCCATTTTGCACTTCATTTCCCAGGCGATTTCGCGATAGCTGAAATGACCTTTCACGCCGCTACGCAGCCGGGAAATGTACTCGGCTTCGGCGAAATCCATCTTGAAGAGGAAGCGGGACCGGGCGCCGAAGGGGAGCAGGTAATGCGCGCCGGGCGCGGGAAGCTTATGCATGACATCGAGCGCCGCGTTCATTGCGGATTCGAACACAGGCTGAGCGCCCGCATCAATCGCGAGTTGCGGAGTATCGAATCCCAACTTTCCGGAGTACGCCTGACGCGATTTCTGGCAGCGACGGTGGCGTTGCAGGTCGCGGTAGGCGCCGATGTCGATCACCATATCGTAGGCGTAGAGCCCGCCACGGAAACCGGTGAGGATCTCATCGCGGAGGGTGCGCGAGGCGAGAGCAACGTCGATCACTTCGGCGCGGCGCTTGGCGCTCCAGCCGCAGGCGATCTCGTACAACTCGCGGAAGGGGCGATCGGTGACAGGGTAAAGGAGCGTCGCCGCGATATCGGCGGGCACGCAGGCCGGATGGAGCAGGTCGACTCGCGGTGCGGCTTCGCCTTTCGCCGCCGGCAGGTTTTGCGTGGCCCAGAGGCGCAAATCTTCGCGGGAACGGACGGCGTGTTCGTCGGGATCGGCGTGGCGGGCGAGCGTCGGGGCAACCGCTTCGGCGGGTGAGTTGGGGTCCCACCGGCAATCAGGCTCGGCGGCGACGGCTTGCGCGACCTCATCGCCGAGCGCGCGCAATTCCGCGTACTCAGAGGTTTTTAAACGGCGAATCTGTTTCTCTAGAGTGCGGATGCTGGTGACCTGGCCTACGTTGGTCGGCACGCCCCAGAACAACAGGTATCGGGCTACGTCGAAGGCGCGCGCGGCGAGGTTGCGCCGATAGGCTTCCGGCTTCATCTCTTCGGGACGCGGGACTCTTTCGGAGATACAGGCGAACGCCAGTTCATTCACCTGCTTATATGCGGCGAACAGTGCTTCGCCGGCCGACCGGTAGGCCGCGGCTTCGGATGCGGAGAACTCAGCCGGCGTGATGAAGCCCGAGCGCGAGAAATCCTGATATCGGGAGGATTTCGCCTGACCATCCCAGAGCGGCTCGGTTTCAATCTCGGTAGCGGCGAGCTCGGAAACGCCCTCGAAGCAGAGCACGGTGTGGCCGAGATCGGCGATGGAGGCGTGGCCATATTGAAAATAGAAACTCTCGAGGAAGCGGCGCGAATCGTGGGTGCGGACCCATTCGATCGATTCGCGGATAGAATCAGGCGACCGGCTGTAACGGGCCAAGGCGTAGGCGCTCTTCTCCGGCGGCATGGGCGCCACGGTAATGACGCGTTTGGTGGAGTTCAAGACGCTATCATAACGAGGAATGCAGATCCGAATCCAACGTATCCATCCATCGGCGATCCTGCCGGTGTACGCGCACGGTCCCCATGAGGACGCCGGCATGGACTTACACGCGATCGAAGACACCACGCTGGAACCGGGAGTAGCGCGCCTGGTGCCGACAGGCCTGACCATCGAAGTGCCGCCCGGCTTTGAGGCGCAGGTGCGACCGCGCAGCGGTCTGGCGCTGCGGCACGCCATTACGATGCCGAATGCCCCGGGCACGATCGATCCCGGATACCGGGGCGAAATTCGCGTGATCCTGCTGAACCTGGGGCGCGAGCCCTATACGATTCACGCGGGAGATCGCATTGCGCAGATGATTATGGCCCGGTACGAAGCGGTCGAGTGGGTCGAAGCGGAACTGGCCGATTCGCGGCGCGGGGCGGGCGGCTTCGGGTCATCGGGGCGTTGAGATTCCGGTCAGGAAAATCGAAACCATCTCCTGCGCGACGCGCCGCCGGCTGCGCTTCGCAAAATAGCCAGGGAAAAGCTGCTCGACCAACCCGTGATAGCCGATCATCCCGATGAGGCCGCGGGCGGCAATCTCGGGATCTACGCTACGAAATGCGCCGTCGCGGATGCGGCGCCGGATGTAGTCCAGCACGAGCTCGTAGAAATCGGAAAACATACGTTCGAAAAAATCGCCGGCCAGCTCGTGGCCTTCCAGGGAGCTGAACAGGAGGAGCCGGGTCGTCTCGGGGTCGTCGTCATAGCGCCTGAGGATCTGCTCGGCGAGGCGGGTGAAGAATGCCAGGTCGTCGCCGGATTCTGCAAAAGGGCGAAGGCTGTGAACCCGCTCGGAAGCTTGCTGCGATTTGGCCTCGATAATGGCGGCATACAGGTCGCGTTTGGTTTTGAAGTGCTGGTAGAGGACGGGCTCGGTGACGCCCAGCGAGGAAGCCAATTCCCGGGTGGTGGCCCCGCGGAATCCTTTTTCGGCAAACAAATGAATGGCGGAACGAACGATGGCCGCGTGGCGCTCCTCGCCCCGCATCCGCGTCTTCATGCTCGCCGCTCATCGTAACATGGGGTGTGTACCGGGAGGAGAGGACTGATGGAACTGGCGCAGAAGCAGTGCGTACCATGCCGCGGCGGCGTACCGCCCTTAAAGGGCGCGGAATTGGAGACCCTGAAACGGCAAGTAACGGGGTGGGATGTAGTGAATGAGCACCATTTGAAAAAGACGTATCCGTTTCCGGATTTCCGCAAGGCTCTGGATTTTGTGAACAAGGCCGGCGCGATTGCCGAGCAGCAGGGGCATCACCCGGATCTTTACCTGTCCTGGGGGAAGGTGGCGATCGAGATCTGGACCCACAAGATCGATGGCCTGACGGAGAGCGATTTTATTTTGGCGGCAAAGCTGGATCAGATCCCGAGGTAGAGAGCCGGCTCGAGGCGCGCCCCACGTGATTCCAGTCGGCGGCGATGCGGCCTACATAGTGGAGAGTTTCAGGGAAGGGCGGAATGCCTTTGTATTTGTCGACCGCGCCGGGTCCGGCGTTGTAGGCTGCGAGGGCGTGATACAGGGCCCCATGGTATTTTTCTAAAAGGTCGCGAAGATAGCGCGTGCCCGCATCTATGTTCTGAGCGGCGTCATGGGGATTAACACGCAGCATCAGCGCAGTTTGCGGCATCAATTGCATGAGGCCGACAGCGCCTTTGGGTGAGACAGCCTGCGGCTGAAAACCGGATTCGGCAGAAATTACGCTGCGAACCAACTGGCGGGGCAAGCCGTACTTGTCGGCTGCGGAATCAGCGAGCTGGCGGGGCGATAGCGGCGGGGCAACGGCCGGGGGGATTTGCGGAACAACCGGCAACGGCTCGTCTGCTTCGAAACCGATAACCTGGGCTGAATCCATTTCCGTGGAACCGCCGCCGCTGTAGAGGCGCACTTTGGCGCCATCGATTTCGTGGCGATCGACGTGGAGACGGCCGCCGCTGGCGAGCAGGGCAAATTCCCCGGCAAAAATCGGGTGTCCCACCAAAAGGAATATAGGTACGAGGAAACGCATTCTGCCTATACTGTAATTGTGACGTATTGGACCGCGAAACTGTGCACCCCGTCGTGAGGATTTCGCCAGGTTGGCCGCCGGCACGCACCCCTGACTATTAATACCGATTTGTTATCTTGGAGGTAGCCTCTTCGGATGCCCTTTTACATCCAGCCGGTTCGGGAGTTTCTGGTTCGGCCGGCACTGCCAGCATCGCTGTCGCGCTTATCGGAATTAGCGCACAATGTCCTTTGGAGCTGGGAGCCTATCGTACGCGCGGTGTTTCGGCGGCTGGACCAGAATCTTTGGCGCGATTGCGGCTATAACCCGGTGCTGATGCTAGGGCGCGTTTCGCAGGCAGCGCTCAAAAAGGCCGCCGCCGATCCACGCTATCTGGCGTTGTACCGCATGGCGTGCGATACCTACGACGCCCGGGTGCGCAAAGGCCCCCCGCCTTCCGACGGTAAGCTAATCGCCTACTTTTCAGCGGAGTACGGGCTTACCGAGTGCCTGCCGGTGTACTCGGGCGGGTTGGGAATTCTTTCGGGCGACCATTTGAAATCGTCGAGCGATCAGGATTATCCGCTGGTCGGACTCGGGCTTCTTTACCAGCAGGGCTATTTCCGCCAGTTTCTGAATCCTGACGGTTGGCAGCAGGAGCGTTACCCGCTGAACGACTTCTATACGCTGCCGATCTCGCCAGTGAAAGACGCGGCCGGGCAAGACCTGAAGGTTACAGTGAAGCTGCCGACCGGCAACGTGTTTATTCAGGTGTGGAAGTTGGACGTGGGACGCATCACGCTCTACCTGATGGATACGAACATTCCGGAGAATGTGCTGCCGCAGGATCGAGACATTACCGATTCGCTCTACGGCGGCGACACAGACACGCGCATCCGGCAGGAGATCGTGCTCGGGATCGGCGGGATGCGCGCGCTCAAGGCCATGGGTCTGAAGCCCACCGTATTTCACATGAACGAGGGCCACTCGGCATTTCTGGCGCTGGAGCAGGTCCGGCTCTATATGCGGGAACGCGGGCTGAAGTTCGACGAAGCGCTGGAGACGGCGCGCGCGAGCAATGTCTTCACCACGCATACGCCGGTGCCGGCGGGAATCGACCTTTTTGATCCCGGCCTGATGTACCACTATTTCTCCGAATTCTGCGCGGAAATCGGCATCGACTTTCAACAGCTTATGGCTCTGGGACGGCGCAACGTCTTCGATCGGGACGAACGGTTCTCAATGGCCGTGCTGGCGCTAAACACCTCGGCATACCGGAACGCGGTCAGCCGGTTGCACCGGGAAGTGTCGCAGGAGATGTTCCATGACCTGTGGCCCCAACTGCCGGTTTGGGAAGTCCCCGTTACCTCGATTACGAACGGGGTGCATTTGCCAAGCTGGTTGAACGGTGACCTGGCCTCTCTCTACGATCAATACTTGCAACCCGATTGGCGCGAGCGCTTCAACGATGTTGGTATCTGGGAGCAGGTGGCGGACATCCCGGATGAGGAATTGCTCGAAGGCCACCGCCGGCGCAAACGCCGCCTGGTGAATTTTGCGCGCGCGCGGCAGCACGCGTCAGCGCTGCGGCGCCAGGCATCGGCTTCCGAGGTGCGCCGCGCGGCCGAAGTGCTCGACCCGAACGCCTTCACGATCGGATTTGCGCGGCGGTTTGCCACCTATAAGCGCGCAACGCTGCTGTTCCGGGACGTGGAACGCCTGAAACGCATTCTGCTTAACAAGGAGATGCCAGTCCAGGTAATCATCGCGGGGAAGGCGCATCCCAAGGACCAGCCGGGTAAGAGCTTCATTCGAGAGATTGTGCAGCTTTCGCGCGATCCCGATTTGTGGAAGCACGTCGTCTTTCTCGAGGACTACGACATCAAAGTGGCGCGCGAATTGGTGCAGGGCGTCGACCTGTGGCTGAACAACCCCCGGCGTGGGGAAGAAGCCTGCGGCACGAGCGGCATGAAAGCGGCGATGAACGGCGTACTCAACCTCAGCATTCTGGACGGTTGGTTTGACGAGGCGTACGAGCAATCGGGCGGCTGGGCCATCGGCGAGCGCGAGCCGTATTCGGAAGACCAGGATGGTCTGCACGCCAGCGCGATCTATTACCTGCTCGAGAACGAGATCGTTCCGATGTTCTATGAGCGCCGGGAACAGACGCCGCGGGAATGGATCCGGCGGGTTAAACAATCGCTCATGTACATCAGCCCGCAGTTCGATTGCCGGCGGATGGTGCACGAATACATGACCGAATTGTACGAGCCGGCGCACACGCAGAATGTCCGGATCGTCAAGACCGAGTATCAATTAGTGCGCGAATGGGCGCGCTGGAACTCGCGCGTCCGCGAGGTGTGGGACCGCGTGCGTTTTGTCGATTCGGGGAACGGGCTTCCGGGGGCGGTGGTCAGCGGAAAGCCGCTCACGGTGCGGACTGCCATCGATCTGGCCGGGCTGACACCAGCCGATGTCCGCGTAGAAGTGGTGATGGGGCGAGTAGATATCGACGGAAAGCTCGAAGATACCGAGGTCATGGTGCTGCCCGCGATCGAGCAACAGGGATCGGTGGCGGTTTTCAGTAAGGAGATCACGCCGGAGCGCACGGGAAGGCTGGGTTATGCTTTGCGTGTCAGCCCCAATCACTTCGACGACCCGCTCACACGTCCCTGCACCAGCCTGTTGAAGTGGAGCCCGCTCGGGTAGCGCCGTCACAACCATCTTCCGCTAAGGCGGGCACGCGTCTTGTCTCGTGCTGGCGACCCTTTGTTGAGAAAAGCAGCCCTCCACGCTGGGATCAACGGGCTGCAGATTTTTAGAGGCTCGCGCCTTCGTCTTGGTGAAAGCGGTTGTAAAGCGCTTGCCAGGGAGCCTGAAGCCACTCGCCCAGATACCGAAGCGGCTTGCGGCGGTTATACCAGAGCCCCAGCGGCAAACTCAGAAGATATTTAGGCACAGAAGGTTGAAGTGGCTCGAAAAACTGGTCGCGGCCGTCGATGCGGAAAGCAGCATAGCCAAACACCCAGGAGAATGGAACATAGTTGTAGTGGCGGCGGAGCAGCGCGATTGACGCGCGGAAGACGGCATCGCGTGAACCCAGAGTCAGAGTATGCCGGTCCATGCGAGTATTGGCTAAGTGTTCCGGAAGATACGCGAACCTGCATCCCTTAGCCGCCATACGAATCCATAGATCGTAATCGAACGACATGTTTTGGCGAGCATCAAGCGGACAGGCCCTGTAGCTCGCAGCGCGGAAAAAGGTGGCGGGCTGGCAGATGAAGCAATCACGCTCTAGTGCCCGGGCATTGAACGCAATAGCAGGGTATTTTCGAATTGGCTTGCCCTCTTCCGTGATCCACCAGCCGTCACCATAGACCACATCAATGTCCGGACGGGTTGACAGGAACTCGACCGCCCGGCGGACGCTCCCCGGCTCATAGGTGTCATCGGCGTTCAACCAGGCAAGGATCTCACCCCGTGCCTGGGATAGACCTTTGTGGAGAGCGTCGGCAGGACCCTTATCCGGCTCGCTCACATAGCGCAGGTTGTATTTGTAGCGTTCTAGCAGAGCGACAGTGCCGTCGGTGGACGCGCCGTCTATGATGATGAATTCGATACGTGGATAGTCCTGGCCGAGAACACTTTCGATGGTGGCCGGGAGAGATCGGGCCATGTTAAAGGAGGGAGTAACGACAGTGACTAGTGGAAGATCAGGCACTCGGTTTCACTATAGCAAGGGCGTGTTACCATCACCTGTTAAGAAGGGCTGGCGCGGCTATTAGAGCCGTGGCCGCTAAAGCGAGATGTGGACGGGAGAATACAATTTTCTTCTCAGCAATCTGATTCAGAAGGATTTTAAAGTTCGTTACCGGAACATGTCGCTGGGCGTGCTGTGGTCTCTGCTGAATCCTCTAGTCACGATGTCGGCCTTAACGTTTGTGTTCACCCGGATCTTTCCTAGTTCCCAGCCGAATTACCCGGTTTTCGTTCTGTGCGGCCTCGTGCCGTTTAATTTCTTCACGCTCGCCTGGAGCACGGCAACGAACTCGTTGGTTGAGAATGGCGCGACCATCCGGCGCGTGCCTATACCGCGCGAGGCTGTGCCGATCGCGACGGTTTTCGGCAATTGTCTCCACCTGCTAATCCAGATCGGTTTGCTTCTGACGCTTGTTATCGCGTTTGGCTTCGGCATCAACCGGCATTGGCTCTGGTTGCCGGTGGTTTGGGCGCTGGAAATTATCTTTGTCTGCGGGCTGGGATTGATTTCGGCGGCTTTGAATGTTCTTGTGCGTGATACGCGCTATGTGGTCGAGTCCTTTAACACCTTGCTGTTTTGGGTGGTGCCGATCTTCTACTCGTTCGGCTCCATTCCGGAGCGGTTTCACGTGTTCTATCGATTCAACCCGGTTGCGGCCCTGGTGTTCGCGCTCCGCAATATTTTAATGGAGTCGACGGCGCCGGCGCCCTCGCTGCTGATCAATTTGGCGGGCGTTTCACTGGTCACGCTGGCGATTGGACTGATAGTTTTCGGCCGGCTCAAGGACGATTTCTACGATTATCTATGACGTCATGCCGCTAATCGAGTTTGACCATGTTTCGAAAGTTTTTGCACATATCGGCCAAGCACGGCTGCTGCGCACTTACTTTCGCGACCAGTTGAAAGGGCAGACCAAGGGCATTTTTTACGCCCTAAAAAATGTATCGTTCTCATTGGATCACGGCCAAAGCATGGCAGTGATCGGGCGCAATGGCGCGGGCAAGAGCACGCTGCTGAGCCTGGTGACGGGTTTGTGTCCTCCGTCGGAAGGCCGCGTGACGGTGAGGGGGCGCGTGGCTGCCCTGCTGCAGTTGGGTTCGGGGTTTCACCCGGACCTGACGGGACTGGAGAATGCTCGGCTCAATGCCGCGTTAATGGGGTTGAGCCGGAAACGAACGGAAGAACTTTTACCCCGCATCACCGAATTCGCCGACATTGACGCCTTTCTCAACGATCCGCTCCGCACGTATTCGAGCGGCATGGTCATGCGGTTGGGTTTTGCCGTGGCGGTTCACGCCGATGCGGACATTCTGATTATCGACGAAGTTCTGGGAGTAGGCGATCAGCGGTTCCAGCAAAAGTGCTTCGATAAAATCCTCGAACACAAAGAGTCGGGGAAGACGCTCCTGTTTGTTTCGCATGGGACGGACATGGTGCGCCGGTTTTGCAATAGCGCTATGTGGCTGGACCAAGGCGAGGTGATGTTAACTGGACCGACCGAGATGGTTATGGAAGCCTACGCGGATTCCGCGGCCCAGCGAACAGGCGGTTGAGCCGAGCCGGCAGGCGTGCCAGGCGAGGGACGACACTCGGGCAGATCAAATTCCGGCAGTCCCCAATTCTCGCGATTGAAAATCATTGGGCAATTGAGACGGCGCATTTGCGCTGCCCAGCCAACCACGTCGTCATAAGGGACGAAGGACACTCCCTTTGCGGCGAGGCGCTCGAACAAAGCCGCTTGTCCTTCGGGAGTCCAGCCGGAGCCTGTGCCATGTTCGATGTGATAGATGCGCATCGGATCGGCGAGTACCTCCTCGCGAGCGCCGCCGTGATGGGCGGCATAGCAGAACACCGAATCAATGTTCATGGAATAAAGGTCAAATTCCGGATAGCCGCGCAGGTCGAACCAGTGCTCCCGGGCGGCTAGGGTAAAGTCGCCGCAGGCGTTGGTGTGGAGAAATGTCAATGGCTCGCGTGCGACCCGTGGAGTAGTCCGTTCAAGGCCCGCGCGCGCCGTGCTCCTGCGAGCGGATGGCTTTCGCAGTACATAACCGAGGCCCGTCCGGAGCATGCCCGTGAGGCCGCCGTGGACAACGTAGAAGGCAGCAGCGCGGCGGCTCTTTAACGAAACAGGAACAGTGATCGTCATTAAGGGACCGCTCTCCGCAATTCGGCGGATCAGGGCTTGGAACCGCTCCCATAAAACGAAGGCTTGTTTGCGAACGGCAATGGATTTCGTCTTGGCGACGGTTGCCGCGGGTTCAGGGGCCGCGGAGAACTGGATCGCCTCCCCCGACGAGTCATCCAAGTGGCACGAAAAGACTCGGCAGTTCAAAATGCGTGGATCGTGCGAGACAGGGTCGCCACCGCCCGAAATTCGGAGTCGAAGGATGCGTGCTGCGGAATCAAGGCGCAACATGTGTACCTGCACCAGAGTCCGGCACCCAATTTCAACATCCAGTATCGAATGGGAGCTATCGAGGATCTGCAAGGACATTGGCCGGTGTCCCACGCCGGGTCCCGGTTCCAACTCGAGAGTGAGGGTAGCGCTTGGCGTGGTAGGGAGCGTGAGGACCAACTCCGCCTCATCCTCGAGCCAGCGGAAAATTTCCCCGTCCGAATGGCGTTCTGGAGGATACCAGCCGTAACCGAGGCTTACACCAGAATTCAAAGCGGCGATGTCCTCTTTGAACAGAGTCCGTCGGCCGTCTCGAGTAACGGCGAATGTGCCTTCGCGCGCATTGATCCGCAGCAGATGAGTCCGGCAATACTCAAGCTGTTCGTCGAGAGTGGCCTGGGTGGGCACGTCACTCATGGCATCATGGCGGTCAATCCGGTACATGCGCCCCGGTTGGAGGCGGCGTTCCGCGAGAAATGACATCAATTCATTGGAGAACAGAATGTCGATATTGGTGGCGAGGATAAAGCGGCCTCGCGAGCGCCGGATTCCGACATTCTTGGCGATCATCTGATAGAGCGGGAGAGCGTCGGCGTGCCGGTAGCGGCCATGCACCTCGGGAGGAACCTGGATGAATCGTACCTCGCACGGTTCAAAATCCGAAGGCCACTGCAGCGCTTCCATCAACGGGGGCCGCCCCTGCGGAGGATTCCAGTCCACGACAATAAGTTCGGAGGATAGTGCATGGCGCTTGCATTGCTCGATCCAGCCATTCACAAAGATTTGCATGCGGTGGAGCAGACTTCCGCCGTGATCATCGTTCCGGGCGGTGACGATGACCGAGAGGTACGGGATACCATCGTTCATCGGCCCAAGAACCTCCGTCTTTTCTTACGTTGAGGCTCCTCCGTCGGGATCTGCATGCTTGGACGTGTGAAGCGCGGAAACTGGTAAGGTCCGGGCCTCTCATTAAGGCTGAAATAGAACCAATGACCTTGCAGGTCGAACAACTCTCCGAGAGTGCTGCGCATTTCGGCCTGCTGCTGAGGTGTTAACTCCGTGCGAAAGCTGTGATCCGCAGAATCGAGCGTCAGGTGATTGCGCGTAGTGAAGTCCAAAGCGGCAATCGACTGCTCGACAGCCGAATCGATGATACCGAGCTTCAGTCTGGGGCCGGACCAATTGTTGCCTTTCCAGAGGCCGTGCTCCCCGTATTTAAACTGCTCGTCGGAGCCGTAGCGCGAATCCGAGAGGTCGTGCATGATCACGAGGTGTTCCTTATCGGCGATAGCCGGCAAAATGGAGCCAAGGACGCATTCGGCAATGTCGAACCCATGGGCGTCCCAAAACACGACTATCCGTTCAGCACCCGCCAAATCCTTCTGGTAATCGAATTCCAGGATATTGGCATGCAAAACCTGGAGCGGCTGAAACCAATCAGGCGAGACCACAGTCCGCAACCGCGGAACCGTGAGACGCTCCCAGTCATCGGAGAGGCACAAACTGAGAACCCGGGTGCGGCCCTGGTTAAGATGAGCAGCCTCTGTAAACGCGCATGTGGAGTTACCGGGACCTCGCCCCAACTCCAGAACGAGGTCCGGTGCGTAGTCCATCACAACGGACATCAGTTGAGTCCATTGGTAGAGCAGTAGATCGGATGGACGATTGACGGCCTGAGAAAGAGTTAGAATTCGCTCGCGGGCATCAGCTAAAGCGAGACGTTGCTTCCAATATGCCAGAGCGGGACTGAACATCGGCCCGCATGAATCGACACTTCGCGTCGCACGGCTATTACACGGGGTTTCAATGGGAGGTGTGCTGGATGGCGAGCCACCAGGGTAGAACGATGTGGGATCGCGCTCGAATTGCGCCACGTATCGAGTATACGAAGCCTTCCGCCCACCTACCTGGCAGGCCAGGATATCCAGGCATTCTTCGAACTTGAGCAAATTTGAAACAACTTGGCGGTACTTCCGGAGCAATTCGACGGCACAATCCTGCAAGCCGAAAATTTCGAAAATACATGCTAGCTTGACAATCTTTTCACAGGAGAATTGAATGCCCCAGTCCTGTTCATACCGTTCGTGACCGAGGTCTCTCAAGTACAACGCATCACCCCACAGCACCTGACCGCGATGGGTTTGAGCAGGAATTG
>CAZKQQ010000193.1:0-13427 GCA_964554945.1 uncultured Solibacteraceae bacterium
ATGCGCAGGAGCGTCGATTTGCCGGCGCCACCGTTCGGCCCGGAAATCGCGTAGCGGCGCCCGGAAGAAACGGAGTCGTCACGTTTTCGAACAGGACGCGGTCGCCGAAGCGCACAGAAACATTATTGATAGATAACAATTAGAATTTTTCCCTGAAAGGGTTGATCAGGTTGCGGGCAGGGTGCCGAAAGGCCAGACGTTCCTGTCATATCCCGGAACTCCCATAATGCGATTGCGACCAGCGACTGATACTTTCCCAGTCACCGCCTCTTTCCGTCCGCAATCCACTGATTCGGTGACACTTCCCCTTTCCCAATTTCAGACTCCCGCCCCCTCCCGTGCTACCCCTGAAATCGGAAGGTACCTTCATTTGTCCGATTCTCACAAACCCATCTCCGCGAAGCAGCGCGCGGCCAATCACGCCAACGCGCAGCATTCCACCGGCCCGCGAACGCCGGAAGGCAAAGCTCGTTCAGCCCGGAACGCCCGCAAGCATGGCTTCACCGCGTCTAACTTTGCAGTCGTGCGCCTCGAAGAGCTCGATGAAGTCGCTCGTCTCAAGGACGACCTCATTTCCGTCTATCAACCGGTCAACGCTCAGGAACTCTTCGCCATCGAGCGCATCGCCCTCGCTCAGCAGACCCTCCTTCGCGCGGCCCGCCTCGAGTCCGGTCTCTTCACCAACGCCCTCGATGAAGCGCTCACGCACGACGACCAGCCCATCGTCCTCATCAATCAGGAGTTGACCGGCGATATCGAAGTCACTCGCGCCCAGAACCGCAATTTCATCCTCGGCCTCGGCTTCCACCGGATGGCTCGCCAGGCCAATACCTGGTCGCTGTTCCTCCGTTATCAGTCCCAGGCCGAGCGCCTCTACCGCCGCGCCGTCGAGGAATTCGAGCGCCTCCGAGACCTCCGCTCCCAGCTCCCGGAACCGCTCGAACCCGAATTCCCAAACGAACCCATTTTGCAGACGCAACCCGATGATCCGGAAGCCGGTTCCCCGCCGGACGAAACGAACCCAACCGGCGCGCCGCCGTCTCCGCTCCCCGATCCCGCCGCTCTCCCGCTGGCCTTACTTCCCACGAGCCTGCCCGTACCGCTTCCGCGCGGTCCGGATTAGATCGTGGGCCTCGCTCGGCCCGCCCCACCCCTGGATCTCGGTGTGCTTGCCTTCCAGCTCTTTATAAATGGTGAAGAAGTGCTCGATCTCGCGCCGGTTGTGCGGAAACACGTCTTCGATCTTCTTCATCTGATCGAACCGCGGGTTCCGGTTCGGCACCGCCAGGATCTTCTGGTCCGGCTCCGCCTGGTCCACCATCTGCAGCACGCCCACCGGCCGCACCGCAATCAGCACCCCCGGATAACTCGGCTCGTCCACCAGCGTCAGCACGTCCAGCGGGTCGCCGTCTTCCGCCAGCGTCCCCGGAATGAATCCGTAGTCTCCCGGATAGTGCACCGCCGAATACAGCGCCCGGTCGAGGCGGAATACGCCGAGCTTTTTGTCGTACTCGTATTTATTGCCGGAATTCTTCGGAATCTCCACGATCATCCGCACAATGTCCGGAGAATCGGGGCCGGGGTCCAGATCGTACAGGCTCGGGTTCACGATGTTATGGTATCGAGTTGACACCGAAAACTGCATTTCTGTTCCCCGGTCAGGGCTCCCAATTCGCCGGCATGGGAAAGGCGCTCGCCGGCACGTTTCCCGAGGCGCGCCGCGTCTTCGATGAGGCCGATGACACGCTTGGATTCCCCCTCTCGCGTCTCTGTTTCGAAGGCCCCGACGAGCAGCTCAAGCTCACCGAGAATACCCAGCCCGCGCTGCTCACCGTTTCCGTGGCCGCATGGGCCGTGCTGCTCGAGCGCGGCTGGCAGCCCGATTACGTCGCCGGTCACAGCCTCGGAGAATACTCCGCGCTGGTGGCGGCCGGCAGTTTGCCGCTCGCTTCGGCGGTGCGTTTGGTGCGCCGGCGCGGTCTCTACATGCAGGAAGCGGTTCCGGAAGGCGTCGGCGCCATGGCCGCGCTGTTGAAGCTGCCGCCCGGCGCGCTCGATTCGGTCTTACAGCAGGCCGCCCAAGGCGAAGTGGTCACGGCCGCCAACCTCAATTCCGCTGACCAGGTCGTGATTGCCGGTCACACCGGCGCGGTCCAGCGTGCCATTGAACTCGCCAAGGCCGCGGGCGCGCGACGCGCCGTGCTGCTTCCCGTCAGCGCGCCGTTTCACAGTCCCCTCTTGAAGCCGGCGCAGGACCGCCTTCGCGCCGACTTGGATGCCACCGTCTTCCACAATCTCACCTGCCCTTTGATCAACAATTGGCAGGCGCGCCCGGTGCTTACCGGCGACGAAGCGCGCGAGGGCTTATATCAACAGGTGCCGAATCCGGTCCGCTGGACCGAGTCGATGTGGTATCTCGCCGGTCAGGGAGTTACCCGGGCCGTGGAAGTGGGCGCGGGCAGCGTGCTCACCGGATTGTTGCGCGGCGTCGAACCGCCCATCGCCGGTTTCAAATTCGGCGAGCCGGCCGATCTCGAGAAACTCGGCGGCTAAACCCGGCGCACCCGGGTTTTCGCTTCGCTAAACAACACCTCGACCATGCCGAAATGCTCATTGTAATAATCGCTCGAATATTGGCTCATCCGCTCCGCCGATACCACCACCTCGATGATGCCGGCCTGCACCACCGCGCGCGCGCAGTCCATGCACGGCATGATCTCGACGAAGATCGTGCAGCCCTCCGTCGCCGTCCCCGCCCGCGCCGCATTGCAGATCGCGTTGCGCTCCGCGTGCTCGATCCACAAATATTTCGTCGGCCGCACCAGCCGCTCCGGCACGTCGTCGCGGATCCCGCGCGGAAACGAGTTGTACCCCGTCGATCGGATTTCGTGATTCGGCCCCACGATCACCGCGCCAATCTGCGTGTTCGGATCTTTGCTGCGGCCGGCCACCACTTTGCAGATATCCAGGTAGTATTGATCCCAGGAAGGTATCGAGCGCATAAGGGCTTTCCTCAGAATGTAACAAACGCGGCCGGCGCGCCGCCTACCCACAGTTGCATTTCTTGCGCGGTTCAGGCAAGCTGATAGGTTTTCCCCGAGTTGTTCATGCTGGAACGGATTCTATATCACGACCACTGCTTCGACGGCGCGGCGTCGGCCGCTTTCTTCAGCCGATTCATCGCCGGCGCCATCCATCCTCACGCGGAGTTCCGCTATACCGGGATGGCGCACAAAGCCTCGCAGTCGTTCGATCCCGCTCTGTTCGATGGCGACGAAAACGCCATTGTCGATTTCAAGTACTCCAGCGATCCCCGCCTCACCTGGTGGTTCGACCATCATCAGAGCGCGTTCCTGAACGCCGTGGACTCGGAACATTTCCGTAAGGACTCTTCCGGCCGCAAGCTCTATGATCCCAGTTACAAATCCTGCGCGTCTTTCATTCACGACATAGCGCGCGACCGCTTCGGCTTTAACGCGCCCGAGCTCGAAGACCTGGTGAAGTGGAGCGTGATCATCGACGGCGCGCAATACACGAGCGCGCAATCGGCGCTCGAAATGGGCGCGCCCGCCATGAAGCTGACCTTGGTCATCGAGGCCGCGCAGGGTTCCGACATCGTTCAGAAGGTGATCGCCTGGATGCAGCGGCGCGCGCTCGCCGACATCATCGCCGAACCCGAAATCCAGGCGCTCTACCAGCCGCTCTACCAGCGCCATCTGCAGAACATCGAGATCATCAAGGGCCGGGCGAAGCAGGAAAACGGCGTCGTCTTCTTTGACTTGGCCGGTTACGACGTCGAAGGCTACAACAAGTTCATCCCCTACCACCTGTTCCCGAACTCGGTTTACACGGTGTCTGTAAGCCCGTCAAGCTTCCGCACGAAGATCTCGGTAGGCTCCAATCCGTGGGCCCCCGAAGAGCCGAAGCACAACCTCGCCACCATCTGCGAGCGCTACGGCGGCGGCGGCCACGCGCGAGTCGGCGCGATCAGCTTCCCCCCAGGCGATTTAGAGAAAGCACGCGCCGTCGCCGCCCAAATCGTGGAAGAGCTGAAGACGTGACGCCGGCGACCTCGGCCCGCGGGGCTCAATACCCGTTGTCCCGCAGTTTTTCCACCGTTAGCGCCGTCTTCACATCCAGTTTCCGCAGCAGTTTTTCCACGTGCTTGGCCAGGATGTCGCACTCCAGATTGACGCGCGCGCCCGGCCGATACCCGCCCAGCGTAGTGTTGCGGTAAGTATGCGGAATGATGGTCACCGAGAGCGCATCGCCCTCCAGCGCCGCGATCGTGAGGCTAATCCCGTCGATCGCCACTGACCCCTTGAACACCAGAAACGGATCCAGCTCCGCCGGCACCCGGACGCGCAGCCACCAGTTCTCATCGCCGAGCGCCTCGAGCCCCAGCAGTTCACCAGTGCCGTCGACGTGCCCCTGCACGATGTGCCCGCTGAGCCGTCCCGTTGGCGCCAGGGGCCGCTCCAGGTTCACGCGAGACCCCGCCCGCAGCTCGCCGAGGTTACTTCGCCGCAGGGTTTCCGGCGCCAGATCGGCCGAGAATCCATCCGCCCGCAGATCCACCGCCGTCAAGCAGACGCCGTTCACCGCAATGCTCGCGCCTTCCGTCAGATCCTCGCGAACAGTCGAGCATCGCACGCTCAGCCGTCCGCCCTCGATCGACGCGACGGTCCCGAGTTCTTCAATGATCCCCGTGAACATCCAGATATCCTTCCACGGCGAACTCGTCCGGCGGGATGTGATGAACCGTGATGCCGCGGACGCGGATCGCGTCCGAACGCCGCCGCCGGCCGATCCCGCCCGCCAGCGGCAGCGCTTCCAGGCCGCCCAGAATCTTCGGTCCGTAATAAAAGAAAACCCGGTCCACCATCCCGCTTTCGAGAGCGCTCCAGTTGATCTTGCTGCCGGCCTCGATCATCAGCGAGAGATACTGTTCGTCCTTCAGCCAGTTCAGCAAGCTCCGAAGATCGGCGCGGCCGCCGGGCCCGTCGAAGACCAGCACCTTGATACCGCGGGTCTCCACCATTTTGCGCCGTTCGGGAGAGGAAGCCGACGTGGTCACCACCACCAAGTCGCCCGCCGCGCTGCGCGCTATGTTCGAATCAAAAGGAAGGCGCAGTTGCGAATCCATCACAATGCGCAGCAGCGGACGGCAGCGCTGCAAACCGCTGCGGTCCGTAAGACGGCAATCATCGGCGAGCACCGTGCCGATACCGGTGAGAATGGCGTCGTGATCGTGCCGAAGTTGCTGGACGTGCGCGCGCGCCCGCTCGCTGGTAATCCATCCCCGATTGTCATCCGGCGCCGAGATCTTTCCATCCAGGGTAATGGCGGTTTTGAGCGTCACCAGCGGCCGGCCGGTGCGCATGAAATGAAAGAACGCCTCATTCAGCTTCTCGGCTTCGGCGGTGAACTCGCCGGCGATCTCCACTTCGATGCCCGCCTCGCGCAGCTTTCGAAAGCCGTCGCCCCGCACCTGCGGGTTCGGATCTTCCGCTGCCGCCACTACGCGGGCGACGCCGGCTTGGATCACCGCGTCGGCGCAAGGCGGTGTCCGGCCATGGTGCGAGCACGGCTCCAGGTTGAGATAAAGCGTAGCCCCGCGCGCGGACTCTCCCGCCTGAGCCAGCGCGACCGTCTCCGCATGATCCCGCCCCGCGTACGTGTGAAATCCCCGTCCCACCACGTGACCGTCGCGCACCACCACCGCGCCCACCATCGGATTGGGACTTGTGAGCCCGCGCCCCCGGTGCGCCAGGTCCAGCGCTTCCCGCATGAATACGGCGGTCATTTTTCAAAAAGCGATTCGATAAAGACTTCGGCGTCGAACGGCAGCAGATCGTCCGCTTTTTCCCCGACCCCCACGTACCGGATCGGCAGGTTCAGCTCCCGCGCGATCGCCACGACGATGCCGCCCTTCGCCGTGCCATCGAGTTTCGTCAGCACAATGCCGGTGACGCCGGAAGTCTCGGTGAACTTGCGCGCCTGCTCGAGCCCGTTCTGTCCGGTGGTTGCATCAAGCACCAGCAGCACTTCGTGCGGCGCGTCGGGGATTACCTTCTTAGCAGTGCGGCTCATCTTCTCCAACTCCGCCATCAGGTATTCCTTGGTCTGCAGGCGGCCGGCCGTATCGACGATCACGTAATCCACTTTGCTCGCGCGCGCCGAGTGCAGCGCATCGAACAGCACCGCGCTGGGATCGCTGCCCGCGTTCTGCCGCACCACGCGCGTGCCGGTCCGCTCGCCCCAGATTTCCAATTGCTCGATCGCTGCTGCGCGAAAGGTGTCGGCCGCGCACAGCAGGACCGACCGCTGCTCATTCTTGAAACGCTGGGCGAGCTTGCCGATCGTAGTGGTTTTCCCTGATCCGTTGACGCCCACAACCAGGATGACTGCGGGCGGTTCGGCCACGCGCGCCGGCGCGCGCTCGCTGGCTTGCAGGATTTCGAGCAACTGCTCCCGGATGAGGCCCCGCAACTCGGCGGCATCGTTCAATTGGTGCCGTTCGACACGCTGGCGGATGCTTCCGAGAATCTCATCCGTGGTACGCACGCCAATATCCGCGCTGATGAGCGCGAATTCCAGCTCGTCGAGAAGGTCGGGGTTGATTTGCCGGCCGCCCTGCAGCGCATCTTCGAGAGCGGAGACCAGGCCGCTGCGCGTTTTTTGGACCCCCGCCTTCAGCTTTTCGAGCAGGGATGGCTCTTGTTCGACCGAGCCGAATAGCGTTTGGATCATTTTCCCTCTATTCTAACAGTGGCTGTGGAACGGGCTGCGATTTTCGGAGCGGCGGGAGCGATCGGGCCCCAAGTGGCCGTCGAGCTGAGCCGGCGCGGTGTTCCGTTCCGCGTGGTGGGACGCTCGCGATCGAAGCTCGAAGCGGCATTCGGCTCGCTGCCGCACGCGGAAATTTTCGACGCGGACATCGGCGATCTGCGGTCAGCCGGCGGCGCCGCGCGCGGCGTGGACACCATCTTCTATTGCGTCGGCCTGCCGTACCCCTCGCATCATTTGCATCCGGGGCTGATGCGCACCACGCTGGACGCAGCAGCGGCCATGCAAGTGAAGCGCATGGTGCTGGTGTCCAGCGTCTATCCGTACGGAGTGCCGCGCACCGCCCGTGTGGCCGAAACACATCCGCGCGAGCCCCAGACGCGCAAGGGTCAATATCGCAAGCAGCAGGAGGACCTGCTGCTGGAGGCGCACGGGGCAGGGAAGCTGCACGGTCTGATTGTGAGGCTGCCGGATTTCTACGGACCCGGCGCCAGCCAGGCTCTCGCCAACCTGATCTTCGAAGGAGCGCTCGCCAATAAAACCGCAAACTGGATCGGACCGGTGAACACGCCGCATGAATTCGTCTTCGTGCCCGACACTGGCCCGGTGATCGTGGAGCTGGCGTCGCGCGACGATTGCTACGGAGAAGCATGGAACTTCGGCGGGCCCGGCGCGATCAATACTCTCGATTTCATTACGCGCGCCTACCGCGCCGCCGGGCACACGCCGAAGTACCGGACCGCCGGCCGCGGCCTGCTGAAAGTGCTGGGCTGGTTCAATCCGCTGATGCGTGAGCTGCCGGAGATGCTGTATCTGCAGGAGACCCCGGTGGTTCTCGACGACAGCAAGCTGCTGGCGAAACTCGGCAAAGTCCACAAGACGTCCTACGACGAGGGAATCCGCCAGACCATCGAGTGGATGCGCCGGCAAGCGCGCTGAATGCCACGCGTCGAAGTGGGGTAGCAGTGATACCCTGATGATAAGAGGTGCGGCATGAGTGAAGGCACCCCGAATCCACAAATCAACGTTTCGAAGATACCCGGCGGCGCAGGGATCGCAGGGGCCTTGTTCGCCCTCGGCAGTATGCTGATCTTTCTCATCGGCATCCCGCGAATTCGGTATTTTTTTCTGGCGGCAATCGTTTTGGGCTGTGGAATTGCCCTTATTCTGCGTTTGATCCGCCGTGAGCCCCCAGGTAAGCCCTGGATTCTTCCAGCCACTCAAGAAGCAGATAGCCCTACCCCATCCCTGAAGGCCACACGGTTGAGTAACCGACCCGAAGACCTTCGCAAACTTCACGCATTAGCGCCCTCGTGATTGTTAGCGCGATGTGATTTGAGCGGGGCTGTTCCCGGATCCTAGCGGTACTGCTACGCGCTGCGTTGCTGAGGAAACAGCAAGCGCCTGCTCGTGATACTGTGGGTGCATGGTCAGTCCTCACGATCTGCGCCCGATCCGCGACAAGCTGGAACGGGTGCGCGTCATCATCTCCACGATACCCGGCAATGGGATGCGCCGGGTTGTCGCAGTAGATGAACTGGAAAGCGCAATCGCCCATCTGGACATCCTGATAAGCCGTCCCACAATTGCAAGGTCCTACGCGGCCATGAAAGGGAAGGCCCGCTGATGCCAGCCAAACAGCAAGACCTGAAAGCCCTCCGCAGTCTCATTTCCGAAGCCCTCACACTGCTCAAGACAACCGAACTGCCAGAAGGCCGCTCTGTCCGCGCCCGCGAACTGCTAGGCGCTGCCGTGAAGTTGGCTGATGCGCTGATTGCGACACCGCCTGCTGCTGTCCTGGGCCGCAAGGGTGGACTGAAAACAGCGAAACGTGGAGCGGAGTATTTCCGGCAAATTGCGGCGAAGAGGAGAACTAGAGGAGGCGGGCGTCCAAGAAAACAAGATACTTAGCGTATTTAGATTTCCCTTGACTTGGCAAAACGACAAGTGTTAGCATAATGCCAAGGGAGGCGAATAGGGCGTGGTGTGAATGAGAAATTCGAGTTCAGGTTCCTAGGGAAAGAGCCAGAGCACCCGTTACCGGGCAAACCGAAGGATCAGGTAGAGCCCCATCCGCCGACGTTGCCCAACGTAAAGCTGATTCTTGTGCGTGCTCTGGAGTTGGGTTTAGTGGTCCCCTCGCATCACTTTAACCAACGCTGTGATTGTCGGGACTTCACGCCGATCGAGGCGGACATACTGATCGAATCTGGTGAGATCGTCGGTGGCCCCATTTATGACAAGGAGAACCACTCGTGGGAATACGAGATTTACGGGCGCGTGCAAGGTAAGAGTTGGTATCTGGTGGTTGGGTTGGATTGCGGTTCGGATTTAGCCCGAACCCCCAGAGCCGTTTACTTGACAGTTCATCGTTGGACTAGCAAGCAAGCTGCTCTGAGGAAGAAGAGGAATGAGAAAACAGAAGGGAAATGATATGACTCGCACATGCTACGAATGCAAAGCCCCCCTAAGTGTTCGCCGCAAAAACTATCAGTACACACAGTGCGGTCTTCCAAATGTAGTTCTGCGAAACATCATTGTGGAGGAGTGTAGAGAATGTGGAACTGAGCATCCCAACATTCCAGCAATTGCAGGGCTTCATCGTACGATCATGATTCTCCTGCTCAAGAAAGAAACGCTATTGACGGGAGAGGAAATCCGATTCTTGCGGAAAATGGCCAATCTGACGGGTGTTGAATTGGCCAAATTGATGGGTGTTACGAGTACCCAGATTTCGAAATGGGAAAACAACAACCGTCCCATCAGCGCAACAAGCGATAGGGTCCTGCGCCTGATCTGCTACTCAGGACTCCTTGAGCGGATGCTAAAAAATAATCGGCTGTCTATACGGGATTGGCTCAAGAATATTGAGAGAGAGGTTACTGGACCCAAGAGATTGACGATTGATCCTGAATTGCTGGCCAGTCATACACCAGAGGATCTCGTAGGAGACCAAGAAACCGCCAGCGTGCACTAAAACGATCGTACGTTTTTCGCTTTTGCCCCCCCCCCATTCGGCGGTTGCCCGATTGGGGGTTTTTCTTTTTAGAGGTGTTGACAACAGCAAGCGCTTGCTGTATTATTGAGCTATGATCGGGCAAGAAAACACAGCAGTTTCGGCGGAATGCCCGAATTGCGGCAACGCATCCAAGCGGTTCGGCAAGCATCGGAATGGATTACAGCGGTTCCGGTGCCTGTCCTGCCGCAAGACCTTCACTGAACATCACGATCGCGGTTTCCGCATCGAGGATTACCTGAAAGACCCGCGCGGTTTGATGGCGATTCAGCTTTTGGTGGAAGGCTGCTCCATTCGCACGGCAGAACGCATTACTGGCATTCGGAGCGCGTCTCTGTGCTCACTGCTCGTGATTGCCGGTGAGCGCTGCGAACGGCTCATCAACTCGATTCGCAATGTCCCGGTGAAGGACATTCAGTGTGATGAGATCTGGGGATACGTCGGGAAGAAAGAGAAGCGCACGCGACCGGATGAAACCGACCTGGGCGATTGTTGGGCATGGGTTGCCATTGAACGGTACAGCAAGTTGGTTGTCGCGTTCGCAGTGGGCAAGCGCACGCTCGAAAGCGCGTTTGAACTGATGTTCAAGGTTCGCCGTGCAACATCGCGGGATTCGCGTTTCCAACTCACTACGGACGGCCTGAAAGCGTATCTGCCTGCTGTCGATGAAATGCTTGGGGATCGCGTCGATTTCGCGCAACTCATCAAATACTACTCTCAGCCGCAAGAGAACGAAACGCGCTATTCACCGGCTGAGATTGTGGAGGCGATACCAGTTGTGGTGAGCGGAGATCCCGACCCGGCGAAGATCTGCACTTCGCATGTGGAGCGGCAAAACCTCACGATGCGAATGCAGATCCGGCGTTTGACGCGGCTCACCAACGCCTTTAGCAAGAAACTCGAAAATCATCGGGCCGCAATCGCACTGCACTTCGCCTATTACAACTTCTGCCGGATTCATGGGTCGCTGCGCGTGACGCCCGCGATGGAAGCGGGGATTACGGATCATGTCTGGGATCTCGCGGAGTTGCTGGGGTGAAAATGCGAATTGTGCACTTGGCAAACCAAAAGTACAAGGTACTAGACTAACTGATGACAGGCCAGAGTCTTGACAGGCGAAACCGTGCGAATGTAAGCTAATTCCATCTCACTTAGGACATGGCCGATGTCGTCTCCCAAGACTTCCCCTGGCGAGTGCCCAGATCGACAACGGCTATTTGCTGCCTTCAAGGCGGCAAACCAACTCTTGAACGAAATCCACGAAACTGAGATCCAAGCACTGCTGGCGGACGATATCGCCATGTTCCATGGACTTCAACCGCAACTGGAGAAGGCAAGGGAACACCGCTCGACGGTCGCAGAAGCCCTCCTGCGTCACATGCGAGAGCACGGCTGCTAAAGGTAATTCTCAAGCGTGCTTCGAACGATCGCTAAAAAAATATTTGACATTTCCGCTTGCTGTTTCTTACCCACCGGTAAGTTATTGATTTCCTATACCGAATAAAAATACACGAACCCCAGCAACGCACCCCGTAACATTACCATCCTAGCAGTCTGCTTGACGGATCCGCAGGTTCTGTGTAATTATTCATCTAGATGAATAAAAATTCAGAAGGAGAGGCATGGGCCGGGGCGTTGTGGGGAGCCGAATCCTGAAATTCAGCGGGTCGGATCTATTGCGGGATCTGGATCTTACGGACGAAGAACTGAACCATCTGTTGGAGCTCGCGGCCGATGTGAAACGGGCGCCGGGAGAGTATGCGGGCGCGCTGGCCGGCAAGGGAATCGCCTTGCTGTTTGAAAAACCTTCGCTGCGGACGCGGCTGACCTTTGAACTGGCGATCCGGCAGCTTGGCGGGAATTCGGTGTTTTGCGATGGACCGGTGGGCGGACGCGAACCACTCCGGGATGTCGCGCGGAATTTGGACCGGTGGGTCAACGGGATTGTGGCGCGGGTGTTCGCGCAGGAAACAATTGAAGAACTGGCGCAGTGGGCTTCGGTTCCGGTGATCAATGCGTTGAGCGACCTTTACCATCCGTGCCAGGCTCTGGCGGATGTGCAGACCATTCAAGAGCGGTTCGGGAATCTGAAGGGGCTCAAGCTGACGTTTCTGGGCGACGGAAATAATGTCGCGCAATCGCTCATGATTACGGCGGTACGGCTGGGAATGGACTTTGCGCTGGGGTGCCCGGAAGGGTATCTGCCGAATCCGGAGACGGTGGCGCAGGCGGAAGGGTTGGCGGCGGTTTCGGGAGCGTCGCTGGTGATTACGCACGACGTTGCGGCGGCGCTGAACGGGTCGCACGCGGTGTACACGGACGTGTGGACCAGCATGGGGCAGGAACGGGAAGCGGCGAAACGGAAGAAGGCGTTTCGGGAATACCAGGTGAGCGAGGAATTGATGTCTCAGGCGCGTCCGGATGCCGTGTTTATGCATTGCCTGCCGGCGCGTCGCGGGGAAGAAGTGACCGACGCGGTGATGGAGAGCGGCCGGTCGGTGGTATTTGATCAGGCGGAGAACCGGCTGCATGCGCAGAAGGCGCTGCTGCTCATGATGTTAGGTTAGAAAGACCGGGCAGGCGGAAGCCTGCCCCACAAACAACTATGAATAAACCGAAGAAAGTGGCGCTCGCCTACTCGGGCGGGCTGGATACCTCTGTCATTATTCCGTGGCTGAAAGAGAATTACGGCTGCGAAGTGGTCGCTGTGTGCGGCGATATCGGACAGGGCGGGGATGAATTGAACGGCCTCGAGGAGAAGGCGCGGAAGACCGGGGCCTCGGAAGTTTATATCGAGGACATGCGCGAGGAGTTCGTCGGCCAGTATTTGTGGAAGATGGTGCGCTCGGGCGGCGTGTACGAGCACAAGTACCTGCTGGGGACGTCGATCGCGCGGCCGTTGCTGGCCAAAAAGCAGGCGGAAGTGGCGCTGAAGACCGGCTGCGACGGGCTGGCGCACGGCTGCACCGGGAAGGGCAACGACCAGGTGCGATTCGAACTCACTTACAAAGCGATTGCGCCGCATCTGCAGGTGATCGCTCCGTGGCGGGAATGGAATATCGTGAGCCGCGAAGATGCCATCGAATACGCGCGGCTGCACAATGTTCCGATTGCGCAATCAACGACCAAGATTTATTCGCGCGACCGGAACATCTGGCATATCTCACACGAAGGCGGGGCGCTGGAAGACCCGGCCAACGCGGCGCCGGACGATATCTGGATGCTATCGAAGAGCCCGGCGCAGGCGCCCGACAAGCCGGGCGAGGTAACGATCGGGTTTGAGGGCGGCACGCCGGTTTCGGTGAACGGGAAGAGGATGAGCGCGGTGGCGCTGCTGGAGACGCTGAACCAGATCGGCGGCGAGCACGGGATCGGGCGCATCGACCTGGTGGAGAACCGGTTCGTGGGGATGAAATCGCGGGGGTGTTACGAAACGCCGGGCGGCACGCTGATCATGTTCGCGGTGCGGGAACTCGAAGCGCTGACGCTCGACAAAGGCACGCTGCATTACAAGCAAAAGCTGGCGCTCGATTACGCCGAGATGGTGTACAACGGGCTCTGGTTCACGCCGCTGCGCGAGGCTCTGGACGCATTCTTCGAAAAAATCAGCGAGCCGGTGACG
>CAZKQQ010000194.1:0-13284 GCA_964554945.1 uncultured Solibacteraceae bacterium
GTGTTGATGTTGTTGGCGAAGCTGAAGACGTTTTCCGAATAGCCGTCGTTATACTGCAGTGCCACTTCCATCGTCAGCGTTCCGGCTGCGTTGGGCAGCTCGCGCTCGGCTTCGAAATGGATGGGTTTATCGTGCAGCACCGATTTGCCGCGGTTCAGGTGCTTGATAAATTCCGCGATGCCGCCGGTGTATAAAAACTCGGTTTTCTTTTCGGGATCCACGCGCTCGTCAGTGAGCGTGATCTTCAGACCTTTGTTCAAAAACGCCAACTCGCGCAGCCTCTGCGCCAGCGTGTCGTAATTGAAGACGGTCGCTTGCATGATTGTGGAATCGGGCTTGAATGTCACGCGCGTTCCGGTCTTGCGCGCGGCCTTCCCGGCCTTCGCTAAAGGTGCCTTTGGAGCGCCTGCGGCGTATTCCTGATTCCATGTGTAGCCATCGCGCCAGATCTCCAGTTCCAGCCGTTCGGAGAGCGCGTTGACGCAGCTTACACCGACGCCATGCAACCCACCGGAAACCTTGTAGCTCTTCGAATCGAACTTGCCGCCGGCGTGCAGCTTGGTCATGACGACCTGCGCGGCTGATACGCCTTCTTCCTCGTGTAGGTCCACCGGAATTCCACGGCCGTTATCCACAACCGTGACCGAATCATCATCGTGAATCGTCACCGAAACTTCGGTGCAATACCCGGCGAGCGCCTCGTCCACCGAGTTGTCCACCACTTCGTAAACCAGGTGGTGTAAGCCCATTTCTCCGGTCGAGCCGATATACATCGCCGGCCGCAGGCGCACTGCCTCCAGTCCCTCCAGCACTTTGATACTGCTGGAATCGTAAACGTCAGCTGTACCGCTCATACGTACATCATCTGCCATAGGGTAAACTTGAACCTCAAATCCTCATCGGCATGACCACGTAGCGGTATTGATCCAGCACGCTGTCGCCGGCTGGGCGCATTTCCCCCGCGCTTTTCTGGTCTTTTAATTCAAACGCTACGTGATCCTGGGGAATCGCCCTTAGAAAATCCAGCAGGTATTGCGCATTGAATCCGATCTCGATATCCGGCCCGCGATACTCGCTGGGCACGCTTTCTTCGCTCTCACCGGTCTCCACCGATGAAGAGAAGATCTTCACTTCCCCGTTTGTGAATTGCACCCGGATCGCTCGCGAACGCTCGTCGGCAAACTGCGCCACTCGTTCGATTGCTGACCGGATTTCGTCTTTCTGCAGTTTGGCCGTAACCGCATGCTCTTTCGGGAGCACGCGCTCGTAATCAGGGAAATTTCCCGTGAGCTTTCGTGTAATCAGCAGTCGATGACCGACTTGAAAGAACAGGTGGTTGTCATCGCCCGCAAACACCGCTTTGGCGTCAGTGCCTGCTTCATCAGCCAGCTTGATCAGTTCCGTCATCGCCTTCTTGGGGATCAGCGCCCGAAACTGCTGGTCCACCTGGCCGCTTTCCGCCGGCGTCGCTTGCACATACGCGAGGCGATGCCCATCCGTCGCCACCATCGTCAACCCTTCGGGCCGCATCAATAGCAAAGCGCCGTTCAACGTGAACCGTGATTCCTCCATCGAAATCGCAAACGCGGTTCGCGTAATCATCGAAGAGAGCGTTCGTACCGGAATCTCGGCGATCTTGGCGGGCATTTCCGGCAGTTCCGGAAAACTCTCCCGGGACATCCCGGCGATCCGTGTCCGCGAGCGTCCGCTGGTGATGCTCGCCCAGTGGTTTTCCAGAAATTTCATGTTCACGTCGCCTTCGGGTAGCAGGCGCACATAATCCAGCAACTTTCGTGCGGGTACCGTTCCCGCGCCTTCTTTCTTCACCCGGGCCGGACAATAGCACCGGATCCCCAACTCGAGGTCGGTGGCTGTCAGCGTGATCCGATCGTTCGATGCTTCTAAAAGCACATTCGAGAGAATCGGAATGGTGGTCTTCTTCTCCACCACGCCTTGCGACAGACTCAGTTCTCTTACCAAATCGGCTTTGCTGACGGTGAATTCCATCGCCCCAGCTCCTACGTTCTCTTGGCTCTATAGAAATACACCTTTAGAACCGTAATCATCGGGCCTGTGCAAATTGATGAAGACTACCTAAATTATACTAAATTCAGCTATTTCTCGCTACAAGAAGTTGCGGATTCGGGGTGCGGAAAAAGCGCAAAAAGCGTCTTGTCTTCGCCTTTGCACACTTTTCCGAGGCGGGTTTTGACAGGCGCCTGTGGAAAACGGCGCAAGATCATTGCAATGAATCCATTAGGCTGTGCAGCAACCTGTTTAATTCCGGATCAACATGACGCTGCTGCTCGATTTTGTTTATGGAGTGAATCACCGTCGTATGGTGTTTGCCGCCGAACGCGCGGCCGATCTCGGGAAGAGAAGCGTCTGTCAGTTCCTTCACCAAATACATTGCTACCTGACGCGGGTATACTACTTTCTTCGTGTTGCTCTTCTCTTTCAGCTGAGATTGCTTGATCTGAAACTTTTCGCCCACCGCTTTCTGAATCGAGTCGATAGTGATCCGGCGTTCCTGAACATGAACCAGGTGCTTCAACACCTGCTGAGCCATCGTTAGATTGATTGCCGCCCCTGTTAGTGAGGAATACGCAATGAGCTTAACGAGCGCGCCCTCAAGTTCCCGGACATTCGACTTGGTCTTGGAAGCCATGAACGATCGCACGTCATCAGGCAGGCGAATGTTCTCGGCTTCCGCCTTCTTGTCGAGGATCGCCATTTTCGTCTCGAGATCCGGCGGCTGGATGTCGGCAATGAGGCCCCATTCGAACCGTGATCGGAGACGCTCAACCAAACCGGGAATCTCTTTCGGCGGAGCATCGCTTGAGATTACGATCTGCTTCTGATGATCGTGCAGCTCATTAAACGTATGAAAAAACTCTTCTTGCGTCCGCTCTTTGCTGCCGAGAACCTGGATATCATCAATCAGCAGCACATCCGCTTCCCGATACCGATGATGAAAATGCGGCATACGTTCGGTGCGAATGCAGGCGATCATCTCATTCATGAATCGTTCGCTCGATGTGTAGATGACTCGCATGCTCGCGTGGTTTTCGACAAGCGACCGGCCGATCGCGTGCATCAGGTGCGTCTTGCCCATTCCCACGCCGCCGTAAATGAACAGAGGATTGTAGCTGCGGGAAGGATTGGTTGCCACTGAGCAGGCCGCCGCATGCGCAAATTGATTGCAGGCTCCCACGACAAACGAATCGAAGGTGAATTTTGGGTTGAGTGAGCTAACCGGGGATTCAGTCTCATGGCTGCTCTCGCCTACCGTGGCGACGCGCACTCGCGCCTCCTGCTCCCGCCGCGCCGAGTACTGCACAGCATTCACCGGGAGACCGAGATCCTGAATTGCCTTACGGACCAGAGCCGCATACTCGGTTTCCAGCCAGTCGCGCGTCGCATTGTCCGGTACGGCCACCAGCAATGTTCCCCCGTCGAGGCCCTGAAACTGAGCGCTCTTAAACCAATTGTCATAACTCTCTGCGCTGACCTTGCCTTGCAGGTATTGACGAATCTGATCCCAGTAATTCATGAGTTCCGACACACTACGAGCCTCGGTTTTCCACAGCGTTTCCACAACGTAGTGGGGTCAATGGATGACGACCTGAAGAAATCGCGCCGGAGGGCTTCTGTCAGTGTCGCCGTGGTAGCTAGTTCACTCGGTTTTTCTGCTTAATCGAGACTCTACTCTATCACAGCGTTACGGAAATCTGACAGGATTATAAATGCCGGGAATTCTTTTGTTTGCGCGCGCGTTTGACACTCATTATGATTCTGATGGACAATGGATTCTTCCACGTGGGCGGGAGTAACTCAGCTGGTAGAGTGCGACCTTGCCAAGGTCGATGTCGCCGGTTCGAATCCGGTCTCCCGCTCCAGAAATAACGAAGCCGCTCGAGGCCCGCCGTCGCCGCTTCGCGATCAATTCCCCAGTTCCACCGCTATGCCAACGGTGTTGCTCAAGGCGTCATTGCCGGAGTGCACACCGGAGGTACACGCGCTGGTGGAAGGCCAGGATCCGGGAGAGAGGACGCCCGGCGCACACGTTCCTGCGGATTGCGGGAGCGGTGTAATGACGTTCACCGGAACCGCTGCGCCTTCCGGAACGCCCGGGGGCACCGTCACGGTGATGTCGTAAACACCAGCCATCCCCGGTACGGGGTTGATGGCGTCTGCTCTGGCATACAGATCCGAGATTTTGACCATCGGGAGCGTGGTGCCGCTATTGCCCATCCCGGTTACCCGTAAGGTGATGGCATCGCCTAATAGGGCCGGCTGCCCAAGGTTCTGATAGGTCCGGCTCGTGGCCAACAATGACGTCCCTGCGAGGAACACGCTTCCCTGTCCCGTGCCGGAGCCGTCGTTGGCGAACACGCCTACGGACACGTCATCGGTTGTCGTCTGAGTCGGATCGCTGGCGCCTGCATCACTTTGCACGATGACATTCAGAACCGTGCCGCCAGGAAATGTGGGGCATAAGAAATCGATTCGCGCGGAAGACGCGGCCAGCACCGGAACTCCGGTTCCATTGACCAGCACTCGTGCGCCGCCAAGAGCAGTCGATCCGCCCGTCAGATCGAAAACAGGTTGCGTCACTGAGGCTAGCCATCGGCCGGTCACGCTGGCAACCGAGCCCGAACTGCAGGCGGGCTGGGTCTGGCTGGCCGCATTTCGAATATCCGTGATGATGGGCCTACCGCTGTCTACATGGATAGTGACTTGTCCCGTCGAAGAAGCCGACGCCGAATTCGTTGCGGTGAAGGTAACCGCGTATGTGCCCTGCTGCGCTCCCGTGGGCGTCCATGAAAGGACACCGGCATTGGGATCGAAGCGGGCGCCGTCGGGAAGATTCGCGGCGGAAAGCGTGACCGGCAATCCTCCCGGATCCGCGGCCGAGACTGTCACGTTGATCGCGTTGCCCGCCACCACTGCCTGCTCCGTAGGGACAGTGAGGATGGGCGCCGTTGCCTGCTGAATGGCCAGCGGACTGCCCACGGTCGTGCTGCCGAACTGAACCGACACACTCGACAACTGCTGCGTCGCAAGCGCATCGGACTGGACCACGAATGTCAGCCGCGTCTGGCGCGGGCGTGTCGTGATGGCGCCGGGAATCTTCAGGTTCGCGCTGTTGGTGGAAACCGTAAGCCGCGCCACGGCCGGAACATTGGTGGCGGTCAGGTGTACCACGCAGGTGACTGCGCTGCCCGCGGAAACACTGCTCGGGCAGACCAGGGACGTGGGCCGGAGGCCGGTGACGGAATACGCGAGCGTGCTGCTGGCCCCATTCAGAGCTGCGGCGATATTGATCTGCTGATTCTGGTCGGACACCAGAACCGTGGCCCGAAACTGTACGCTCTGAGCGCCAGCCGGCACTTGCACCTGCGTGGGCAACTGGACCCCCGTGCTGGCGGCCTGCAGCTGTATGTTAGAGCCGCCCGCGGGCGCGACCGTGGCTAGCGCCACAGTGCAAAGGAGCGTTCCCGCGGCGGTCGGATCCGGAGCGCACGTCAGACTCGAAATGGTTCCCGGCGCCGCCGGGGTGTTTGATAACGGGACGGTGGCAGATTGCGAACTTCCATTCCACGTGCCCGTAATCAACGCGGTCTGGCCCGAGGTGCTGAACGTGCCCGCCGTCGCCGTGAATGATACCGAATTAGTTCCTGCCGCCACGGTGACCGATGTCGGAACAGTAACCACCGTCGTATTGCTGGTGATGCTCACAGCCGCGCCGCCCGCCGGCACTGTCCCGCTCAACGTCACCGTGCACGTAGTGGTTCCGCCCGAACTCAGCGATGCCGGAGAACAGATCAATGAACTCACGCCGGCCGCTGCCCCGATGGAAAGTGATGCTTGCTGCGAACCATTCAGAGTTGCTGAGACGTTCGCCGTCTGGCCCGCGGCATTGGCCGCGGCTGTCGCCGTAAACGAACCGCTCACCGAACCGGCTGGAACGATCACCTGCGCCGGAACGGTCATCGCCGGATTGTCGCTCGCTACGGAGACGATCGCTCCGCTGGTTGGCGCTGCTCCCGACAGTACGATCGTGCAGGTGGCCGCTGTCCCTGCGGGAACCAAAGGCGGCGCGCAGCTTAATGAGATGATCGCGTTCTGTCCGCCACCGCCACCACCGCCTGGGGCGGGGCTCGGTGCGGCGGCCGTCAGCGAGATCGAGGCGGTCAGCGACGTACCGGCATAGGTTGCCGTGATGATCGCAGTCTGATTACTGGTGATAGAGCCGGCTGTGGCCGGGAACGTTGCCGCGGCTGCCCCGGCGACGATTCTGACGGAAGCGGGCACGCTCAACAACCCGTTGTTGCTGGCCAGCGAAACCTCCGCGCCACCCGCCGGAGCGGCTATCGAAAGTGTCACGCTGCAAGTGGCGCTTGCTCCTGTTGCGAGGCTGGCTGGTATGCACGAAAGGGAGCTCACGACGGTCGAGGTGACCAGCGAGATGCTGGCGATCGTCGAACCGCCGTTGTAAGTCGCTGTGATAGCCGCGGTCTGATTGGTTGCGAACGCCCCCGCCGTCGTGGTGAACGCGGCGGTCGTCGCGCCCGATGCCACCGTAACAGATGCGGGTACCGGGAGTGATCCGTTATTGCTCGAGAGTGAAATCCCCGCACCGCCACTCGGGGCCGCTGCCGACAGGATTACCGTGCAATTGGAAGTGCCTCCTGCCGCCAGGATCGCGGGAGTGCAGGATACCGAACTCAGCACGGCGGGTCCAATCAGCGACAGCGACGCGGTTTGGGCCGCGCCATTGTATGCGGCCGTGATCACCGCCGTTTGATTGGTGGTGATGCTGCCCGCTGTTGCAGTGAACGGGGCCGTTGTCGCGCCCGCCGCCACCGTCACGGAGGTTGGCATGCCCAGCGTTGCGTTGTTGCTGGAGAGAGAAACCCCCGCCCCGCCGGCCGGCGCCGCTTTCGAGAGGGTCACGGTGCAGCTGCTGGTCCCGCTTGTCACAAGGCTGGTCGGCGCGCAGGATACAGAGCTCACCACCGCCGGCGCGACCAGAGTCAGGCTCGCCGTCTGCGACACGCCATATGTGCCGGTAACTACGGCCGTCTGATTCGTGGTGAGGCTGCCCACGCTTGCCGTAAACGAGCCTGTAGTCGTGCCCGCCGGCACCGTTACCGACGTGGGCACGCTTACCGCTCCGTTATTGCTGGATAGCGTAACCGCTGCTCCACCGCCAGGCGCCGCTTGCGTCAGTGTGACCGTGCATGAAGATGTGCCAGGCGCATTCACCGTCGTCGGGTTGCACGAGACACCGCTCAAATTCGTGGTTACGCCGATCACGATGCTTCCACCCGAGCCGCTGGCCGCAATGCTGGAGGCGTCCGGCGCGCTCGCCATCACGTTCGTAACCGCGATACTGATGGTTCCCGATGCGCCGGCCGAAACTGTCGCGTTGACCACCGCTACGGTGCCGTCGCCGATGGCGGTCTGATTCATCCCCGAGATTACACAAGTATACGAGCCGCTACCGCTCGCGCAGCTCAAGGATTTCGACGCCGCAGTGGCTGCGGCGCCGGCCGCTACGCTGAAGCTCGGCAGACTCGCTGCGCTGTAGCTTAACGTGAACTGGAGAGCCGCCGGTTGCGTCGATCCGGAGGCCAAAGTGAGATTCAGGGATACACTTCCACCTGCACTGGCCGAACTCGAACTCAGCGATAATGCATCGCTTTGGGCATAAACCGGCGCGCTTAACAGCAACAGAGCACATGACAGTGTCACGCTGTGAAGCAAGCTGCTGTGTAAGCCCTTGCGGAGCCTATTTGTCAAAGTTCGGTGCCTCCTCCACGATCTCCACACGCCCAAGCCAAGCGGCATCCCGCCGCCTCGGCTCAGAGTCAAATATCGGGTTGACAGTGCAGCAGGTTCAACACTGTCTTTGGTTTTCGACCTGCCTTTTCACAAAGGTGTAAGGTGATCCGCTTCCACGCCTGAACATCCCTGTTTTCAGGCAGCTGCGGAGCTGCAGGGAGTCGAAACAAACTCGCGGATGGATATTTATAACTTGCGGTCTACACTCCAACCGCAACTCGTCCGACCTATATGAAGTGAACATATTCCTTAAAGCCTTCATCGGCTAGGATGTTCGTGATGTTTAGAGCCATCTTCTTGTTGGGAATCGCCGCAACCGGCGCTTTTTGCAGTACTCGGCAGCTTCCGATTGCTTTCGAAGTCAACCGAGGCCAAGCTCCCGCCCAATTTGGTTTCGTCTCAAGGAGCGAACAGTACGCCGTGTCGCTGAGTGCGACGCGCGTGGAGTGGGCTTCCGCCAAGTCTCATGTGGCAGCGGTCCTCGAAGGCGCCCGGGCGGCTGCGGCCGCCGAACCCGAATCTCCGCTTCCCGGTATCGTCAACTATGTTCGCGGCCGGAATCAGAAGGATTGGCTCTTGAACATCCCCACTTACAGCCGCGCGCTCTACCGCGGTATCTATCCCGGCATTGACGTGGTCTACTACGGAAAAGAAGGACGCCTGGAATATGATTTTCTAGTCGCGCCAGGCGCCAGTCCTCAGCGGATCCGCATGCGTTATGAGGGAGCGTCCGCCGTCCGCTTGAGCTTGGAGGGCGATCTTCTGTTGGAAACCGCCGCCGGCACGATTCGACAGCAGAAACCGGTGGCCTATCAGGACAACGCCGGTACGCACCAGGAGATCGCGGCCCGCTACGTTCTTCAAGGCAACACAGTCCGCCTCGAATTAGGGCGATATGATCGCTCCAAAGCCCTGGTTATCGATCCTCCGTTGACCTGGGCGACTTACTCGTCGTTCCGTAGCACCACTACGGATGTATCCGCGGTCGCTACCGATGCGGCGGGCAACGTGTATGTCACGGGATACGAGATCTCGCCGCTCGGCGATGCCGATTGTGTGGTGGCTGAGCTGAACCGCGCCGGCACCGCGGTCCTTTTTAGAACTCTGTTGGCCGGTTCGGGCGACGATGCCGGATACGCGATCACGCTTGACGCCGCCGGCAATATCTACGTCACCGGGCAAACCGATTCGAACGATTTTCCGAGCACGAAGTCGGTGCAGGGTCTTGCGGGTCTCGGCATCGATGCGTTCGCCGCCAAACTCGATCGCACCGGCAAGGTCCTCTATTCCACTTTTCTCGGCGGCTCCCTCACTGATGTGGGATACGCTCTCGCGCTCGATTTGTCGAATAACCTTTACGTGACCGGCGGCACGCAGTCGCCCGATTTTCCGCATACGGGTAACGCATATCAAAGCGCGCTGGGAGGCGGCATCGATTCGTTCGTGAGCATGTTCGATCCCAGCGGCAACCTGATCTATTCCACTTACTTTGGCGGCAACGCGGACGACGTGGCCTACGGCATTGCGGTCGACCTCGGCTATAGCGTTTATCTCACCGGTACAACGACGTCCTCCAATTTCCCGGTTACTGCTTCCGCGTTGCGGTCCCACGGCGCCGGCGGCATCGATGGCTTTGTCACCAAGCTCGCCGTCTTCGGCGCGCCTCTGTATTCCACTTACATTGGTGGTTCCGGGGATGATAGTCCGGCCGCGATCGTTCTCGATAGCGCCGGAGCGGCTTACGTCGCCGGCACGACGAATTCGACCAACTTTCCGGTCACAAGCTCATTCCAGAGTGTGTTCAATGGACAGAAGGACATTTTCGCCTTTAAACTGAATCCCGCCGGGAGCCAGTTAGTCTATTCCACGTACCTCGGCGGCGCCGGTACGGACACGGCCAGCGGAGTCGCCCTGGATGGTAACGGCAGCCTGTACATCGCCGGCCGCTCCGATTCGGAAGACTTTCCCACCGTCAACGCTTTCGCACCGAGCCGGAAAGGCGTGGCGAACGGTATCGTGACGGCGCTGAGTCCCACCGGCAACAGTTTGCAATTCTCCACTTACCTGGGCGGCTCCGGCGTGGATTCGGCCAATGCGCTTGCTCTGAATTGCGCGACAGGGCTATCGGTCGCCGGCAACACGGCCTCCACGGACTTTCCCGTGACTGCCGGCGCCATGCAATCTGCCTTCGGACTGAACTCGCAGGATGGATTCGTTGCCAGCCTCGGTCTGTCACCGATCATCCCGGCCATCCCGTCAGGTGGCGTCCAGAATGGAGCGACATTCCTGCCCACCCAGGTGGCGCCCGGTTCCGTGGTCACCCTCAAGGGCACAAACCTCGCCGGCGTCACGGCCGCGGCGCAATCCTATCCCTTGTTCAACTCGATGGCGGGCGTCACGGTCAGCGTCAACGGCACTCCGGCGCCGCTGTTTTACGTGAGCCCGACTCAAATCAACATTCAGTTGCCGTACGAAATCGCGCCGGGCAATGCGGCTATTTCGGTGGGCGCCTGCGGAGGGACGAGCCCGGTTGCCAGCTTTACAGTGGCTCCCGCCGCGCCCTATATTCTCCTGGGCGGCAACGGACAGGCGTTGATTCAAAACTCGGATTACAGCTTGAATACAGCCAGTCAACCGGCGCATGTCGGCGAAACCGTTACCGTTTATCTGATCGGCATCGGCGCAGTCGACAATCCCGTTCCGACTGGGACCCCCGCCAGCGGCACTGTGCTCTCCCGCGCGAAAGCCTCCTCGAGCGCTACTATAGCCGCGCAGCCCGCCCCGGTGTTGTTTCTGGGATTAACCCCTTACTTTGTGGGCTTGGCGCAGGCCAACGTCAGGGTACCGAACCTCGCACCCGGACAATACGACCTGGCGGTGACTGTTGGCGGTGTTGTCAGCAATACAGTCAAGCTGTCCGTTCAGTAGTCGCGGCAAGCCTGTTACAGCGCGGTTTTCGCTCCGGCAGCGCGGCAATTGTACTCGTCCGGACAAAGACTTCTAACAATCCCACAGAAACAATTTCTCCGCGAACGCGTTTGCACGCGCATCATAACAGTTATGAGGCCTATTCGTATTTTCATTTTGGCGACGGCTTTGACCAGCGCCCACGCGGCTGACGTTTGCAACCCAGCCGACTTCCAGGGCCCCTATGGATTCCAACTGAGTGGTACGGCGACCATCGGGTTGCGGCCGCAGCCGGTGGTCAGCGTGGGCCGGCTGGTCTTCGACGGGCAAGGCAGTGTAACCGGCGTGTCTTCCGTCAGCTTCACCGGCCTCTATCTGGGAAATCCCATCACCGGCAAATACGAAGCCCACGACGATTGCTCCGTTTCCTGGAGCCTTCAGGATGATTCCGGAAATTTCCAGCATTTCCAGGGAACCATGACGTCCGACGCCCTCCGCGTGCAGTTTCACCAGACCGATCCCGTCGGCTCGTCCCGAGGAACGTTAGTAAAAGCCGCCGAGAAATGTCAGGACAGCGACTTCCAAAAGCGCTACCGATACTCCGTTTCTGGAAAGCGAATCGATGTGGATGCGGGTGAAGTCACCGGCTCGGTCTCGGCCAGCGGTGTGCTGGAAGCAAGCGGTGGTCAACTGACGTTGACCCCGGCCACGGATTCGGCGATGCCCGGGTCGGGCACGGTCCAGGTCGGCGACGATTGCTTCGTTCAACTGCATCTCAGCTCGCCCGCAGAGATGCTGGACATGAATTTCCGCGGCATTCTCGTGGATCAAGGAAGGCAACTCCTCGGCATGGCCACTGATCCTGGCACCTCCGTAAGTCTCAGGCTGACCGCGCCGTAGTTTCGTCGCGCTTTTTCAACTCACTGAGCGTGAAGATCGCGTCGAACGGACAGCCGAGCGCCTCGATATTCTTTGCCGCGCCCATTTCGCGATCTACCAGGCAGATAGCGCCGAGAATGTGCAGGCCTGCCGCGCGCGCGTTCTCGATTGCGGTGACCGTCGATCCACCGGTGGTGCAGACATCGTCGATAATTACTACCGGCGCGCCGCTCAACTCCACCAGGCCCTCGACGAACTTCATCGTCCCGTGCTTCTTCGGCTCCTTGCGCACGACGAAAGCATCAATTGGCCGCCCGGTTCCGGAGCTCTCGTGGGCGATGGCCATTGCAATCGGGTCGGCCCCCAGTGTCAAACCGCCGACCGCCGCGGGCTTCCAGCCACGTTCCTCTATTTTTCGTAGAAAGAGACGCCCGATCAGGGGCATGGCCGCCGCGCGGCACGTTGTGAGCTTGGCATCCACGTACACGTCGCTGGTCTGGCCAGAGACGAGTTTGAATTGTCCAAAGCGGACCGAGTGCGCTCGCAGCAGCGCTTTCAGTTGTTCGCGATCGGAATCAGCCATGTGTTTTTCCAGTTTACCCCGCGACTTTTTCGATAGCTTCCGGCCCGCAGATCTCCTCGATGACCGCGCGGAATTCCTTGTCCGGCTTCACCCGCGCCGGCACGTCCAGCAGCACCGAGAACTCGCGCGGCAGCTCCAGACGCAGCCGCACCTGCGTGTCGCCGGGCTTGCGCTTGAAGAGATCCTCCAGTGCCTGCACCTTGTCGCTTTTTCCGTTCCGCCCCAGCCACACGCGAATCGCAATCACTGCCGGCAGATCCACTCGTGCGTTGTCGAGCGGCACGATGTCCTGGATCGAAATCTTCGGCGGCGCATTTTCTTCCGGCAGCACCAGGCCTCGGATCAACACGGCGCGGTCTTCCACCACGTCGGCCGCGATCCGTTCATAGCTTGCCGCGAACACCATCGCCTCCACCGAGCCGGTCCGGTCTTCAATCGTCAGGGCAACCCAGGGCTTGCCCTCGCGGTTGCGTTTACGCGTAATGCCGGTCAGCACGCCGCACAGCGTGACTTCAATTCCCTTGCCTAGACCCTCAAGGGTCGAGCTGTCATGCGTTGCCAGGTCCGAAACCTTATCGGCATACCGGTCGAGCGGATGCCCGGTCACCCAGAACCCGAGCATCTCTTTTTCGCCCGCCAGCTTTTCTTTGTCGGTCCAGTCCGGAACGTTGGGCAGAGGCGCCGCGTGCGATACCTCGTGATGGGCTTCGCCGAAGAGCCCCTCTTGCCCGCTTTCCCGGTCGCGCCACGCGCGCTGTCCCGTCTCCATGGCGCGATCAATCACCGCGGTCTTCTGCGAGCGTGTCCCCTCGAGCGTGTCCATGGCGCCGGCCTTGATCAGACTCTCGATCATTCTTCGGTTGACGCCGCCGACGTCGACTTTCTCACAGAACTCATCGAGAGACCGGAACCGCCCCACTTCCTGCCGCGCCCGCGCAATGGCCTCCACCGCCGATTGCCCGACGTTCTTCACCGCTCCCAATCCGAACCGTATCGACTTGTCGCTATCCGGCGTGAAGCTCCATTCGCTCGCGTTGACATCGGGCGGCAGAATCTGAATGCCC
>CAZKQQ010000195.1:0-13272 GCA_964554945.1 uncultured Solibacteraceae bacterium
TTCTACAACGGCCACTCGCGCATCGCCCTGCGCATCCTGACGGCCGAGACGGAGCCGTTGAAGGGTTTCATTACACGGCCGGAGAAACTCGGCATTCTACGGCAGGACCATCGGCGCGGAAACCATGTACCCGGAATTCCGCAAGAAGATCAACGACAAATTCGTGATGGCCGCGAAGTGCACGCTGAACTGCGGCGGCCCGGCGCGGTAGCTCCCGTTCCGCGAATGGCAACGATGTGCATCACGTTGCGTCTGCGTGGGGCGGCTTGAGCAGCAGCCGAATCCACGCATCCGAAAGCCACTCGCCGTACTCCTCCACCGACCAACCACGCTGCTCGACCAGCAGGAGATAAAACTCCGGCGCGTTCATACTCCAAACAATGTCCGCCGCCTTCGACTCCAAAAGCCCTGATTGCAGTCGACCGGTTGCAGCCAGATCCTTGACGAATAATCGCATGTTATCGGCCCGGCGTTGCGCGATACTCTGCCAGAGTTCCTTCAGTTCCGGATCCATTGATGCCGCCTCCTGGAGCACACGGATCAACGGAGCAAGTCTCGGTTGAATTGCGCTCAAGGCGGTCGCATACAAGCTGAGTTTCCGGGCAGCGTCCGGTTCGGCTCGAATTGCGCGGACGTAGTCGCGCTCTTCGGCTGATACGGCTCTGTCACTGCCGGAGATCGCCGCCTCGATCAGCAAACGGAAGAGGGCCGGCTTCTTTCCGACCGTCGCATAAACGGTGTCCAGCGCGGTGCCGGCGGCCTGAGCGATTTCGGGCATGGTGGTGGCCGCGTACCCTTTTTCCGTGAAAAGCCGCCGGGCCGAATCGATGATCGCCTGGCGCGTCGCCTTAGCAGTTTCCGAGCGCCCGGTGGAATCGTACTTGCGTTTCTTGCGTTTCGCCTTTTGCTTCGTATTTGAGCTTGACGGCATACTTTAATCCGAAGTATATTAGGATTAATTTGAGTGTAGCACGTTTAGCACGCATCCATTCGAATAAGAGGGAAGGATGATTTCGACGGTGATCAATTTTGCCGATATGTTGCTGGCGGCGCTAGTTGTCGGGGGAATGTTCGGAGTGTGGCTGATGCTCAGTCCAGCCCGGCGGGTTGTCGGCCTCTACATCACGCTGCACCAGCAGGGGATTCGTACGCTCAACACGGCGCTCCCGGCGTTTGGGGCGGCCAGCGTGATCCTGTCAGTAGCGGCGGCGGTGCTGGCGGTAAGCGAGAGCGCACGATTTCCTCTATTTCTGGCGGCCGCCGCATGCTTCGCTGCAGCCGGGTTCATCACGCGTTTTCACAATCAGCAGATCAACGCGATCGTGATCACTTGGAAGAGCGATGCGCCACCGGCGAACTGGAGGGAGGTCAGCGATCAGTGGTTGCGCTGGCATCTGATCCGCCTTCTGGTGGGCGTGGTCGGACTGTGCCTGCTGATTGCCGCGACGCTCTGGCGTGGCTGAGCCACGACCTATGCGCCAGCAATCCAGCCCGATCAGGGCTTGACCTTGTAAGCCAGCTTGACCGAGGTGCTGGCGGCCACATTGCTGTCTCCGAGGTACGCCGCGGTGATCGATAGGTTTCCGGCCTTCAGCGCGGATGTCGAGAACATCGCCACGCCGTTCACCAGCACGGCCGTCCCGATCGCGGTGTTGCCGGCGAGGAACTGCACCGATCCGGTAGCGGCGGCCGGCGCGACGGTTGCCGTGAAGGTCACCATCTGTCCGAGAGTCGACTGGCCCGCAGGCGCCGCCGAGATCGAAGTCGTGGACGCCGCCTGCACAATCCTCTGCTGCACCGCCGGGGAGGTGCTGCCCGCGAAGGTCGCATCCCCGCCGTAGACCGCGGTCAGAGTGTACACCCCGACGTTCAGGGTCGACACGCCTAAGAACGCCTGCCCATTGACGAGCGTCGCCGACCCCAGTAGCGCCGCGCCGTTATAGAACTGCACCGTGCCCGATGCCTGTGGGGCGGAGATCGTCGCAGTCAGCGACACCTGCCCCGTGAACACCTGGAGGTTCGGAGTGTTGGTCAGACTCGTGGTCGTCGCGTACTTCACCACCTGTACGCCCACCGCCGCGGACGTGCTCGGATTCAGCACGCCGTCCCCCGAATACGCCGCCGTAATCGAGTGGCTGCCCGCCGCCAGCGCTGTCGTAGAGAACACCGCCGTCCCGCCGTTCACCGCGACCGCCCCGATCGCCACGGCGCCGTCCAGGAACTGGATCGTCCCCGTCGCGCTCGAGGGCGTCACCGTCGCCGTGAACGTGGCGCTTTGTCCCACATTCAGCGGCGATGCCGGACCCGCCAGCGCCGTCGTCGAGGCCACCTTCGCGACCGTCTGCACGATTGCGGCCGACGCGCTTCCCGCGTTTACGGGATCGCCGCTGTACACCGCCGTCAGCGAGTTCGAGCCAACCGGCAGGTTCGCCACCGAGATCTGAGCCGATCCATTCGCGAGAACGGCCGATCCCAGAACCGTCGCGCCGTTCAGGAACTGCACCGTTCCGGTCGCCGACGAGGGCAACACCGTCGCCGTCAGGGTGACAGCCGTCCCCACAGTCGACGGATTCGAAGCGGTCGCGAGCGTGACGCTCGACACAACTTTGTTAACAGTGACGGAAAGCGATGTGTTGTTGGGAATGTAGACGCCATCTCCTTCATAGGTGGCGACGACCAGGTGGGTTCCTACCGTCAAATTGGGAACGGTGACCGACGCGCTACCACCAGAAAGTGTGGGTGCGCCCAGAAGCGTACCGCCATCATTGAACTGCACGATTCCGGTCGCTGCGCTGGGCGAAACCGTGGCCGTGAAGGTAGCGGGTTGTCCATAGGTGAGAGTGGTCGGGCCAGCCAGGGTGACAGTAGTCGAAGATTGCACGGTCTCGGTCAGGACCGCGGATGAGCCGGCCGCGACGTTGGCATCGCCGGCCCAGACGACGCTAATCGCGTGGCTGCCGGCAGGCAGGCTGGAAGTGGTGTAAGAAGCGGCTCCGGCGCTGGTAGGCGTCACCGTGGACAGCACGGTCTGGCCATCCATCACCGACAGCGTGGCGCCCGGAGAAACGGGAGTGAAGGAGATGTTGAAAACGATGAACTCGCCGACGGTGGTCGGGTTGGCCGTGCTGGATACCGTAATCGCGGGTGTTGCCTGAGTGATGCTCTGCGTCAGCGGCGCGGAGGTGGCCGGCGCGTTGGCGTTGTCGCCGGAGTAGGAAGCTTGGATCGTGTGCGTTCCGGCGGGCAGATTGGAAAGCGTCAATACGGCGGCGCCGCCGCTTAGCGCCGCCGTTCCCAGCGACAAGTTTGTGCCCGTATCCAAGAAATTCACGGTGCCGGTGGCCGAATTGGGGGAAACCGTGGCGGTCAGTCGGAGTTGCTGGCCGAATGGCAAAGACGCTGCGCTGGTAGCGAGCGAGACAGTGCTGACCGTGTTCACCGTTTCGAGAAGAGCCGGTGAAGTAGTCGGCGCAAAGTTGATATCGCCCAAATATTTCGCGGTGATCGTGTGCGTACCGGACGTTGCGAAGGAGACCGGGAATTGCGCCGTGCTGCCGGCAAGGTTGGCTGTGCCGAGTTTGGAACCGCCATCGTCGAACTCAACGGAGCCCGTCGGCTGCGCAAATAAACCCGCGGGTGGGGTTACCGTTGCGGTCAACGTGACCGGCGTATTCACGGGAGCGGGATTCTGACTCGAAGAAACGGTCACCACCGGGACCGTTCCGGCCGAAATGGTAAGCGGCACCGCAGGTGAACCGGAGCCGTTATTGGACGAATCACCGCCATAATAGGCCAAAATCATGTAATTGCCGACGTTCGGCGGGGCTGTGATGGTCAGCGACGCGGTGCCATTGATGAGTTGCGCCGTACCAATCAAGGACGATCCCGCATTCGGCGCTTCAGCCACAAACTGAATGGTTCCTGTTGGTGTTCCGCCGGCGCCAATAGGACTCACTCGGGCCGTAAACGTGATGGGCTGGTTTACGAGAACCGTGCCGGCGCTGAGAAACACGCTGGTGTTCGTGTAAGGATACGGCGAGGGCAGATAGACGCGGCGCACCCGGCAATCGAGCCAGTCCGAGAAGATCAGATTGCCATTGCTCGTCAATGCCACGGAAACAGCGCCGTCCAGGGTGGCGATGCTGGCGGGGCCGTTATCGCCGAGGGGCTCGGTGTAACACCCGGTTCCCGTGCCCGCGCTGCTACTCGCCTGCCCGTGAGCGCCAGTTCCATTTCCCGCCACGGTGGTAATCAAGCCGGTCAGGGCGTCCACCCTCCGGATTCGCCCGGTGCCATCGGCGAAGAAGAGGTTGTTGAGCGAATCGACGGCGACGTTGATACCCATTTTTCCGATGCCCGCGCTCGTCGCCGGCACCGCGTCTCCCGTAAAATCGGCAGTGCCGTTTCCAGCGACCGTGCCGAGTGTGCCGGTCGCCGCGTCAATGCGACGGATCCGGCCGCTGCCCGGTTCGGGGATGAGGAGGTTGCCCGAGCGGTCCACGCTCACGGCGAAAGGCTGCGAAAAGCTGGCCATCAACGCGGGGACTCCGTCCGGCGAGATAGCGAAAGTTCCGTTTCCAGCTACCGTGGTGATGATCCCATTCAAAGCATCCACCCGGCGCACCCTGGCATTGCCGCCATCCGCGATGTAAAGATTCCCGGCCGTATCGAGAGCGATGGCATCCGGATAATCGAGCGAGGCGCTGATCGCCGGGCCGCCATCGCCGCTGAATCCCGGCGTGCCATTGCCCGCAATCGTTGTAATGATCCCGGTCAGGGCATCGACCCGCCGGATCCGGTGACCCTGGAATTCGACAATCAGGAGATCGCCCGCGGAATCGAAAGCCAGTACGTACGGTGCATTGACGGAGGCTTGGGTGGCGGGGCCATTGTCACCGCTCGAGGCGGCGACGCCATTACCCGCCACGACGCTGAGGATGCCGCTCGCTGCATCGACGCGTAACACGCGGTTATAAGGAATATCTGCGATATAAAGGTTATCCCCACTATCGACAGCAACACCGCCTTGGCCGCTCACTTGAGCGTTGATGGCCAGCCCTCCGACACCTCCCATACCGGAGGTTCCATTTCCGGCGATGGTATTGATCAGGCCGGTCTGCGCCGGAAGCGCGGGGACTAGCGTGGTCGCTACAAGGGCGATTACGGAGATGGCGCTTCGCTGAAGCATAAGAACTCTCCTGTCCTGAATCAATGGGAATTTGTCGCGCTACTTCACTAAGGATCGGACTTAGAATAGGGGCAAGCGACGAATAAGAAAAGGATTGCTTAAGTTAGTAAATGGACCTTGACGGCCGATAAGTGGAACGGAACCGGATGCACGTCCGGAAGTATCGGTTTCTAAGCGCTCTTCAACTCGTGCTAGTCATCGAGCGCGCTGTTCCTGCCTCCGCCCTCGATGTCGTTGACTGGATTTCGATTACCGCGGGTTACTCCCGTCAGGCGATGGCGTTGAGACGGTAGCATCGGGCCGCGGCACCATAGAATAGATCGGCTTTTTCGGTGCTGGTGGCGCCCTTCGCCATCAGCTTGCAGGCGTTCCAGAAGATGGGATAGCTGTAGGAGATTTTGTCGACTGGAAAGTTACTCTCGAACATCGAGCGCGAAGCACCGAAGGCTTCAATGCAAGTTTGCACATAAGGGCGAAACCGGGCGGCCACCATTTCTGACGATGGCGGCTCGGCATCGTCATTAAAGCCCAAACCTGTGTAGCCCTGACCCAACCCGCCGAGCTTCACGTACACATTGGGTCTGGCCGCGAGCGCCTTGATCGAGGCCTGCCATCGGGAAAACACTTCGTCGCGCTTGCCGCGATAGGCGCCAATGCCGAGGACGCCGCCCACGTGGTTGGCGACGATTCGCAAATCGGGGAACGCGCCGGCAAGATCGGCGAGTTCGCCGATCTGCGGATGATAGAGTGACACGTCGTAAGAAAGCCCCAGGCGGTTGAGCACCGCGACGCCTTCGCGAAACGTCTTGTCGGCCAGCAGCCCGGCATGCACCGGAGAAGCGGGACTCACGATGGCAGGGTCAGCATCCCAGGACACACCATGACGGATGCCTCGAAAGCGGGCGCCGCCGGCGCGCATCAACGCGGCGAGCACCGGCTCGACGCGGCTGCCTAATGTGAGATCCGCGTGCCCTACGATCCCGGCGCAGGCCTTCGTTTTGCCATATACACCGCTGCTGCAGATGGCCGCCATGCCGTTGGCGAACTCGGTCTCTCCCACCGGCCGCATTTCCTCGGGGCCTTGCTCGCGGTACATGGAACGCGCTTCCATGTATACAGTGGCGACGATGTTATGGCCGCTGCCCGTATCGAGCATCAAGTCGTCCAGCATGTACCGCCATCCGGGACGCTGCCACAAGTGGTGATGCGGATCGATGATGGGCAGGTCCGGTTCGAGGACCGGTTCTTTGCGCCGCTCGAGCCACTCGCGGCGAATCGGGTTGGCGGGCGCAGCCGGTTGTTGCGCGGACGCGCGGCGCGCCAGCGAGGCGGCCACGGCGCCGCAGAAGAGAGAAAATTCGCGCCGGTTCATGGATCACCTCCCTGGAGCAATTACCTATTTAAATTTCCCGCCTAGGTGCTGGAGATCGCGATTGTTCTCACAGGGGGCTTCGAAGATTTCGCTGTCCGTCATCAGGCTCACGTGTTCCTTGACTTGCCACGGCTTGGTATAAACCTTCGGGTCGTCGATCGTAATTTGAATTTCCATGTGCCCGAAGTACGTCCGCCGAAAGCGTTCGGTGACGTGCAGCGCATCCGATGTCGGTTTGCCTGTCTGATCCAGCCAGGTCTTCCCGTTGAAGCCACGCGTGTCGACGATCAGGGTATCGCCATCCCATTTGCCGGTGGAATAGCCTAAGTAGGCTGGGAGAACGTTGTCCCCCAGTTCGCGCCCATCGAGGAAGATCTGGCGCCACGTGTTGTCGGATTCATAAAGAATCCCGATGATGTCCGGTTTTTGGATCACTCTCCAGGGTGGGGGCGAGGCATTGATCCGCGGGACACCTCGGGGCAAGCAGTTTGCCGGGGGATCCTCTCCCGAATGCGAGCCGTCTGCGCGTTCGTCCACAAGGGCCTTGGCCCACGGCTGAAATGGTACGTCGCCGGGTTTGAGATCCGCCGCAATGTCCAGAATGTACTTGGCGCCGCCGGATTCCCAGACACCGGACAGGTCCGGATGGCCATCGGCCGATCGTGGCGCCGGCGCGGAGAGGTTGGGCTTCCCGTCCGGCCCCTTCGGGATTTTGCCTGCCGGAACTTTCACCCACTGGCCATAAACCGGCGCACAAATCAGTGCCACGATCGCAACAGAAGACACGAGCGGCACAGCCGTACGGACCAACGGATTGACGACAGATGCCGGAACGCAGAAAGCCTTCATCGGGGCCCTCCTTCTGCGTGCAATTCTATCAGGGTTGATTCACCTGGAAGCGCCGGAACTACGGTGCCGGTTCGATTCTCAGCAGCGCGCCGACTTCCTGATCCGTGAGGACGTAGATGTATCCGTCGGGGCCTTGCCGCACATCCCGCACGCGTTGATGCAGATCGTCGAGGATCCGCTCGCGGCGGATGTCTTCGAACTTGTCGTTCAAGACCACGCGCTCCAGGTGGCCGTAACCGCGGATTTCGCCATAACGCGCGCTCCCCACGAACAGATTATTCTTCCAGGCGGGGAACTTATCTCCGGTATAAAACAGGATTCCCGACGGCCCGATGGAAGGCACCCACACGATCTGCGGAATCTCCAACCCTTCCTTATAGGGGAGAATCCGCGTGCCGTCATATTGGCGGCCGAAGCTGATCAGCGGCCAGCCATAATTGGCGCCCGGTTTAATCAGGTTTACTTCATCGCCGCCGTTCGGTCCATGTTCGGCGTTGAAGATTGTGCCCGAGGGGTGAACGACGAGACCGAGATGATCGCGATGTCCGAGCGTGTAAATTTCGGGGCGATAGCCCGCCTTGCCGACGAACGGATTGTCGCGCGGAATGGTGCCATCGTCATTCAGGCGAAGAATCTTGCCGTAGGCGCTGGCCGGGTCCTGCGCTTTCTGGACGTCGCCGGCGGCCGGCGTGGTCATGAGAATCGTGCCGTCGGAGGCGAAGGCCAGCCGCGACCCGCCGATGTTGGTTCCCGGCTCGGTGCTGTAGAGTTCCTGCAGGTCGGTGAGCGCGCTGCCTTTCAGCCTGGCCCGCGCGAGAACGGTGGCCGAGAGATTCCCTTCGCCGGGCTTGCTGAAGGCGAAATAGATCCACTGATTCTGGGCGTACTTGGGATGAAGCACGAAATCGTAGAGTCCGGCGTTGGCGCGGGCGTTGACTTTGGGGACTCCGCCGACGGCTTGCGGATCGAGCACATTATCGCGAACGATGCGCAGCTTGCCCCCGCGTTCGCTGACCAGCATATTGCCACCCGGGAGAAAGGCGAGGCCGAAAGGACGGTCGAGAGCCTTGGTGATGACGGTGACCTTAATCTTGTGCTGCTCGGCAGTATCGAAAAGAAATGGACCGTCGCCCAACGGGCCGCGGGGAAGATCGACAACATTGGCCTGGCCGAAGAGAGCGGCGGCGCAAAGGGCGGAACTGAGGAGCGTACGGGTCATCGTTTTAATATACGCGAGTTGGGGCGGGGGGCCCGCGTCCGGACATCCAGGCCGCAAGCCCTTAGTCTTTCCAAGCGCCCACGGGAGATATTGGACTTGGGCTTTTAATTCCCGAATATGTTCGGGCTTAGAAGACGTACTTGAGCGCGAGCTGGATGACGCGCGGGTTGACGCTCGTGTTCACGATCTGCCCGAAATTCGGCGCCGATATGTTGGGCAGAGCCGGCTGATACGGAATGCTATTCGGGTTCGGGTTATCGAATTGAGGGTGATTCAGGATATTGAAAAACTCCGCCCGGAATTGTAGCGACTGCTTCTCGAAGAGCCGCGTGTTCTTGGCGACGGAGAAGTCAAAGTTGAACTGGCCCGGCCCCAGAATGATCCCCATGCCGGAATTGCCAAACCCGGTGCCGTCGCCGATTTTCGGCGCGGGGCAGAATGCGGCGGCATTTAAGTAGCCCGGCCCGCCGCTGCCGCCGCCGAGGCGCTGTTCGATGCCACCTGGGGTTGCGATGTCCGCGTAGGTTTTTCCCGGGCACATTTGCGCGCGGGCGATGCCGGAGTCGGTGTAGCCGGTCGATGTGCCGTAGATGGTGCCGGCGTTGGAGTCTTCGATGGTCAGCGACTGCCCGTTTTGAATCGTCGTCACGCCGGAGAGGCTCCAGCCGCTGGTGAGCTTGCCCAGCGCTCCCGGGCGGTTGCCGAACGGAAGCTCATAGTTGTAGTTCACGATGAACCGCTGGGGCCGGTTGAAGTACGAGGGGCCGTATTGCTGAGCCAGGTCGCTGGCGTTATTGTAGTTCGCCGAGTTTTCCGAGGAATTCGTGAGCGACTTGCTCCAGGTGTACGCAGCTTGCATGGTGAAACCGTGCGTGAACTGCTTGCGCACCGTGACTTGCAAGCTGTTGTAGTTGGAAATCAGGTCGTATCCGGTCCCGAGCAGGCCGGTCGGCGCAAAACCCAGGTAGGGAACGCGCAGATTGATGTTCGCCAGCGTGCTGGTGGTCTGGCCGTTGATGGGATTCGACGGGGTGGCCAGCTGGGCCGTGTTGTAGTTGTGAGAAAAATCCTCGAGGTTGATTCCGCTGGAACCGACAAAGCCGGCTTCCAGAGTCCAGCTCGGAAGGAACTGGTATTGGATGTTGAGGTTGTACTGCCGGACCAGCGGCGTGTGCTGCAGCTCGCTCACGAAAGGCACGTTGAGCGCCGAACTCTGGCCCGTCGCAAGATTGGCCCAGCGGGGCTGGAACGCCAGCGGCGTACTCGGGAACGGATTGGCCAGGGTCTGCGAATTGGGGAAGCCGTAGGTCACGTTGGCGGCATAGGGAGGATTGTTTCCGTAGGCGCTGGACATCGAGATGGTGCTGACCCGGTCGTAGAACACACCCGCTCCGGCGCGAATCACCAGCTTTCCGCTGTTGCCCGGCTGCCAGGCCACACCGATGCGGGGCGCGAAGTTGCTGAGCGGCGGGTGCTGGCGAAGCCCGGTGCTGGTGCTGTTCACCAGCACGCCGTTGGGAGGCGTGCCGTAATGCGCCGCATAGTTGGAGGGCACCACGTAACCGGTGAATGCCGCCGCGGACGAGGTCGGACCGGTCGGCGGTATTGGAACCTTCTGCAGCTGGCTCAGCCATACGTTAGTCAGATTCGCGTATTTGTCGCTGAGCGTCCCGTCGTACTCCCAACGAACGCCGAGGTTCAGGGTCAAGCGGGAACTCACCTTCCAGTCGTCCTGCACAAAGGAATCCATGTCGGTCATGCGGTATCCGTGAATGGGACCATTGGGACCGGAACGCGTGCTCAGAATTGCGCCCAGGATGTTGCCTTGCTGCCCGACCAACAGATCGTTGAACGATCCGATCAGCAGGATTCCGTTCTGGATCCCGGGCCACACCAGGTTGTACGCCCATTTCTCGAATTCGAAACCGGTCCGGATGGTGTGCTTGCCGTGCGACCAGGAAACCTGGTCGGCGTATTGGTACAGATGGGTCGGACTATTCAGCGGATCCAGGTTCCCGAATGCCGTGTAGCCGCCGATGATGAAGATCAATTGCGGCGGATGAGCGGAAGTGGCGCTGATCGGCGTCTGGCCGATCTGCGCGGAAGTCTGGGCGCCCTGCGGCATCTGGTCGAGATTGACGGCTTCGCTGTACGAATACGAGGCGCGGGCTTCGTTCACGAGGCTATTCGTAATCAATGAAGTAAGTTTCAGCACCGAGTAGGTATTCGAGTAATAAAGAAACTTGGGCGTGCCCGGCAACTGGCCGGCCAAAGGCGAGTATTGCGGGTCGCGGCTGTAGAAGTAACGGCTCGCGAGCGTGTTCTTGCTATTGATGAGGTAGTCCGCGTTCACCACCACCTGGTCCTCGCGGTGAGTCGCGGGGATGCTCCAGGAACGTTGGCCATAGACATTCGTCCCCGAACCGGGGAAGTAGTAGCTTCCGTCGGCATTCTTGGCCTGGAGAATTTTCAAAGCCACCGGGTTGACGTTGGAGCCGTCACAGGCCAGCTGAGTGACAAAGGGCAGCAGCGTGGAATAGCCACAGTTCGCCCGGGCCAGCGCCGCGGCAAACCCCGGCGCGCCGCGGTCGCCCGCGGGAATCGGCGGCAGATACGCGCTGGTGAGCCCCTCGGCGGCGATGCCGTTGCGCTGCCGCGTGCCCTGATAACTGCCGAAAAAGAAGAGCTTATCCTTCTTGACGGGACCGCCGAGGGTTCCGCCAAACTGATTCTGGCTCAGGACCTGTTTCGGGCAATTCCCCTGGAACGCGGAGCAGGTGTCGCGATTATAGAAGAAATCGTTGGCGTTGAGCTGCGCGTTGCGGAAGAACTCGAAGGCCGAGCCATGGAACGAATTACTGCCCGACTTGGTGACGACGTTTACGTTGGCGCCCGGGTTTCGGCCGTAGCTGGCGTCGTAGGTGGACGTCTGAACTTTGAACTCCTGGATGGCGTCGGGATTGGGAATGGCGAGGCCGGTGAGAATGCCGTACAGGTCCTGGGCCGTTGCCCGGTTGGTCATATTGCCAATGGCAACGCCGTCCATTTGAAAATTATTCTTCCCCGGATCGTTGCCATTGACGCTCAGGTCCAGCGTGCCTTTGCCAAAGGCCGTGGCGTTCCCCACGCCTCCAGAAGTTCCGGCCGAGAGGCCCAGGATCTGCGTATAGTTTCGGGTGGACAGCGGCAGGGCGGTCACCGTGCGCTCCCCGACCACAGTTCCGAGCGTCGAACTCGCGATCTGCAGTCCTTCGGTTTGGGCTTCCACGGTGACCTGCTCGGTTTGGGAGCCGACCTCGAGCGTCTGGTCCAAGACCGGGGTCTCGGTCACATTGATTTTGACGGAGGGCACGTCGGCGGTTTTGAAGCCCGTGGCGCTGAATCGCACGCTGTAGGTGCCGGGCGGAATCAGCGAGAATTTATAGTTTCCATCCGCGGCCGTAACGGCGGTTCGGGCCTGGTTGGTGTCCACGTTGGTGAGCGTGACGCTGACGCGCGGGATGGCGGCCCGGGAAGTATCCGTGACTGTGCCGGCAAGAGCGCCGGTACCGGCTGACTGTGCCATCAAGATCGGTGCACATACGCTCAAAAGAGCAGGAGCAATAAGACGGAAAGACCTCAGACGAAGTGGCGCCGCAAACATGACTTCCCTCTCTATCCCCGTTCGTCGGGTGAGGACGAACAGAATTTAAAACGTGTGGTAACTATATGTGCGCGGGCAGACGCTGTCAATCGCACGGATCTGATATAGACTATCAGACTGATTGATATAACTCATCACGCGGGATCACGAACCTGATGATGAAGTGTGCGGCGGTAAGAAACGGGAGTGATCGGTTCTCGTGGGGGTAATCGATGCGGACAAGTGACAATTGCACTGTCCGCCTTTTCACCCCTAGTCCAGGAACCCGCCCTCTTCCAACCGCGCCGGGACGTATTCTTCGGTCACGTAGCTGATGTCTTTGCTGATCAGGGCTTCGACTTCCAGCTTGAAGCCGTTTTTCAACATCATCTCGATTTCCTTTTGCCACGGCTTCTTGTTCACGAACCAGGGATACTGCGCGATCTGCTTGGCGCGTTTGATGTCCTGGTCGTTCAATTTGATTTGCACGCTGGGGCTGAGCTGGCAGCGGCCATAATCCAGGCTGCGCAGCCCCAGGAACCGCGCATCGGGGATCGCCATGCGGCGCGATTCGTAGGCAAGGTTGATCGACCCCTGCTTGATCACGCTGTAGATGTAATACCCCCAGGGGTCGTTATCCAGGAGGCAATACACCGGCAGCTTCAACTCGTAATGCAGGCGGTGCAGCATGCGGCGTACACCGCGGGGCGGCTGACCGCCGCCATGGGTCAGGATGCAGTTGTGCTTCTTCCAGAATTTGTCTTCGTTGAAGCGCCGCCAGACTGTGTCTTTTTCGACGTGCAGGATGAATTTCGCGGTGTTCTTTTTGAACTGCACGATGTCCTGCTCGACGATTGACGGGATGCTGTAGCCGCCGGAGCCCATGCGGGCGCAGTCGATCGTGTCGCCACTATCGACCAGCGTGATCGGGCCGACCATCGCCCCCGCGTTTTTGGCGTACAAGTGCAGCTCTTCGCGCATCGAATCGAGCGAAACCTCGATGTCCTCGATGACGGGGTCGC
>CAZKQQ010000196.1:0-13148 GCA_964554945.1 uncultured Solibacteraceae bacterium
GCGTTACTACTACAACTTCGGCAAAGTGGACCGGCAGAGCGAAGAGAGCTTTTATACCGAGGACGGCGAGTTGATTCTCGGCACGAGGCACTACAAGGGCAAGGAAGGCATCAAGCAGGCATACAACCGGGCGTCCGCTACACCTCCAGCTGGCGCTACACCTCCAGCCGGTGCGGCCCCTGCGTCTGGAGCGGCGCCTGCTGCCGCCGCGGCGCCCCCGCGCGAGAGGACCGCTTTTAACGTGGCGATCGAGAATCCGCTGATCATCGTGCACGGTGACACGGCCACCTCGCAGGTGATTTTCACCGAGTACCGGCAGGAGAAGGTGGGCGATCCGATGAAGTTTACGACTCAGGGAAAGGAGTACGCCACGTGGGTTAAGGTGAATGGCCAGTGGCTCTACAAGACCCGCCAGATCGCGAGCGGCAGTAACCCGCCGGAAGGCTGGAAGGAATAAGCCCCCGGCTTGCGCCGAGGGCTCTTCCTGATACGGCAGGGATCACCTTACCGGCTGACTTGGATACTGGCTCCAGTTCCGCCGCCCCGACCGGGACGAGCGCCGCCACCGTCAGCGACCAGCTTTACCCAGAGTGAACCATCGCCACTGCCCATCCGGTAGAATGAAGCGGAGGCTTCATGCCGGCGTGGCGCGATTATTTGGTCAGCGATCCCCAGGTCTGCGGGGGCCAACTCTGTGCCAAGGGCACGCGCGTCCTGGTCACGGTCATCCTGGATAACCTCGCCGAAGGGAACACGCGGGAAGAGATCCTGCGGAGCTATCCGTCGCTCACTCCCGAGCACCTCGATGCAGCCTTGTCTTATGCCGCCGAGTTGGCGCGCGAAGAAGCCCTGCTGCCTCTCCGATCGGAATGAAATTCAAGATCGACGAAAACCTACCAGCTGAGGTCGCCGAACAACTCTTGGGGTTAGGTCATCAAGCCGCGACCGTCAGCGAGGAGGATTTGGCCGGCGCGCCGGACAACGAAATAGTCGCCGCGGCCGCCGCCGAGGCTCGGATCCTGATCACATTGGACAAGGGGATTGCGAATCTGGTGCGCCACCCGCCGGGCACGCACCACGGTGTAGTCCTGTTCCGGCCGGGTTCGCTCGGACGGCGTTCAGTGATCGAGTTCGTTAGCCATCGCCTCCCGGCCCTGCTGGATCTTCCCTTGGAGAGCAAGATCACGGTGATCACGGATCGCGGAATCCGCTCGCGATAGCGCCGCTAGCTCCAGCCGCCGGCCGGGTAGTCCGGGTCCGTGCGGGATTGCTTCTTGTCAAGTGGAGCGGCAAGACACCCCCGTGGTCCGCCGAGAACCAAGCGCCTTTCCCGAAATCTCTCTCCGCTCGCTACCATCGAGGAATGAAGGCGCGTCTCTACCTGGAAACCACGGTTCCCAGTTACCTGACCTCACGGCCGAGCCGCGACCTCATCATCGCCGGCCACTAGCAGATCACGCGCGAGTGGTGGGACCAGCGGCGCCCCGATTTCCAGATCTACATCTCCCAGCTCGTGCTCGACGAAGCCGCCGCCGGAGACCCGATTGCCGCCCGCGAACGGCTCAAAGTCTTGCAGCCACTCCCATTACTCGACATCACCCCGGAGGTCGCCGAATTGGCCTTGCGTCCGGCAAGATCCCGCGCCGCGCGGCCGCCGACGCCGCTCACATCGCAATCGCCGCCGTGCACCGCATGGAGTCCCTGGTAACCTGGAATTGCGTGCACATTGCCAACGCAGCCATTTTGAAGTCGCTCGCTGCGATTTGTCAGGCGCATGCCTGCGAGTGCCCGGTAATTTGTACGCCCGAGGAACTGCTGGGAGGATAGGCCATGTCACGCGACCCCATTGTGGAAGAAGTCAGGCGCGCCCGCGAGGCCGAATCCGCGAAGCATGGCTTCGACGTCAAAGCGATGCTCTCCGCCGCGCAAAAGCGCCAGCGCCGTTCGGGACATAAGGTGTTGTCCTTCGCCCGAAAAAAGCAGAAGCTCAGCGCCTGAGCATGGAGAGAGGGGGACGCTTAGGTCATCAAGCCGCCGCCGTCAGCGAGGAGGATTTGGCCGGCGCGCCGGATCACGAAATAGTCGCCGTGGCCGCCGCCGAGGCTCGGATCCTGATCGCATTGGACAAGGGGATTGCGAATCTGGTGCGCCACCCGCCGGTCGCCAATCACGCTCGCGAATCCACGCTGGCAAATCTCCGCCCCCTCACTCACTTCACGTGCTGCCGGAATGTCTGGTTCTCATTGCAGATGAATTCGATGAGCTCCTGGTCGACAACCAGCCGCTGATCCACGCGAACCGTCCACGGCTTGGCATACGCTTTCGGATCGTCGACCGTCATGTCAATCTGCAGGTGGTCATAGGTCGGACGACGGAATTTTTCCGTGAACTTCGCCTGCTCCGAATACGGACTGCCGTTCACGTCCAGCCAGCCGTCAAACTTGCTGTCTTCGGCGCCGCGGAGGTTGTTCGTTTCCACCACCAGCGTATCGCCGTCCCAATGGCCCACGGAGTAGCCGTACCAAAAGGGAGTCGGCTCGCCCATCGGCGGAAGTTTGCGCCCGTCCATATAAATATGGCGCAGACCGTAATTGGCTTCGTACTCGATCAGGAGTATCTTCGGGTTTGCCACATTCATCATCCGGCGCGGCTGCGGCTGCTGGTGAAATTGCAGAAAGCCCATCGGCAGGCAATTGGCGTCGGGGTTGTCGCGCGCCTGCAGCTCCTTGAACCGCTTATCCCGGATGTCCTTGGCCCACGGAGTGTACGGCAGCCCGCCTTCCATGTTCCCGCCGGCTTCGAAGAAGGTGGCCACTGGCGGACCATTCGGATCGTAGGGGAACGGCGGGATCGTCATATCAACTGGAATTCCGCCACGCCCGCCGGCCGCGGGAGCCCCCGCCGGCGCCGCACCACCGCCGCCACCGGGGTTCGCTCTTGCGGGCGCGCCACCCTGCTGGCCGCGGCCCGCGCGCGGTGGTCCGCTGTTGGCATGCATCCAGAGCCCGGAAAAATCGGGTTTCCCATCCGCGGTCCGGGGAATTGGCGTATCTCCTCGGACTTTGCCATTGGCATCGCGCGGGACGTTCGGATCGCGGACCATCGGCCATTGCGCAGCGATGGGCGCCGAACCCCACGTCAAAACGCCCAAGACCAGAACGGTTGCGCCTAGACTCTTCATCATCATTGATTGTAATGTCCTCCGCCTCGCTTCACCGGCGTTCCGTACAAACCAGGGGCAGAAGATCAATATACACTGGGGCGGCCGCGCCGCTGCGCTCCCGCCTCCGATGCCTTTCGCCCCGCACAGTAACCGCCAAAGAGTTTCGAGCGTGTCTCTGGAAATAAATCCCCGGAAGGCTTCTCTCCGCCAATCACCCGCGGAATCTCAAACATTCTGGCTGCCGCATTCCTTCGAAACACGATTTTCGCAACTCGAGTAAGTTCAACGGGATGCACACATTGCTCGGCCGTCAACCCCGAAATTCTGATCCGTCAGCATCCCAGTTTCATCCCCCGTTGCGGCTACCGCCGTGGGCCATTCACCGGCCCAGAGAAATTTTCCGATCCCCCATTCCACCTGCGACTTACAGCCGAAAAGCCGCCTCTCGAAGCCGCGTTTCCAGGCACGCGCACGCGATAATAAGGTTGTGGGAAGTTTGATGCAGCTCCGCGGCAGGATCGATCCGGGCGCAGCGCTCTCAAATCGGAGCGAAACTCTTCGCTTTGTACCAAGCGAAACTATCGTGCGAACTGCTTTCGTTCCAAGCAGTGTTGTGCGATTTCCGAAACGATCGATTCGTAAAGAGGCGAAAGTGCCGGCCTTTGCCCTGCCGGAACGCCGATGGCTGGAGTCGGCAAAGTACTTATAAAATCTGATGCGGAATCTTCTTCTCCTGGCCGCTCTGGCCGGCAGCCTGCCGGCGCAATCCCTGCCGGAACTCCGCCAATCCGTCGCACGCGCCCTTCCGATTCTCCAACACTCCGCCGCTGAATTCGTTGCCCGGCGCGCCTGCGTTTCCTGCCATCACAATATCCTCCCTATTCTGATGTTGAATCTGGCGCGTGATCGAGGCATCTCTATAGATGAGGCCGTCCTGGGCGCGGTCGAAGAGAAGACTTTCCGCGGCCTTCGCGGCCCGGCGGCCCTGGATAATGCGATTCAGGCTGAGTCTCTCAACGATCCGACTCCCAACGACAGCTTTCTGCTTATGGCCGCTCACAGCGCCAATCTCGATGCCGGACTGGTACCCGCCGTTTACGCGCGTCGTCTGCTCGCGTGGCAGCGTGACGGCCGCTGGGTGACATCCGATTTCCGGCCGCCTCATTCGAGCAGCGTCTTCACCGCTACTGCCACAGCCGTCCGCGCCATCGGACTGTATTTGCCCGCCGAATTACGTTTGGAACGCGAAGCCAGCCTGCGGCAGGCACGGGCGTGGCTGGTTGCGACGCATCCGTCTTCCACCGAGGACGCGTCCTTTCGTTTACTCGGCTTGGTCTGGGCGGGCGCGCCTCCGGCCGAAATCGAAATAGCCCGGAAAGACCTGCTCGCGCTGCAACAGTCAAGCGGGGGCTGGCCCGAATTGCCTCACTATCACTCCGACGCTTACTCTACCGGTGAGGCGCTCTTCGCGCTGCGCGAATCCGGCCTGCCGGGAAATGCCAGACCTTTGCGCCAGGCATTTCGGTTTTTGATTTCCACTCAGGCTGCCGATGGAAGCTGGCGCATCCACACCCGCATGATCTCGCCCGCGCAGGTGAGCCCCGAGTATTTTTCATCAGGCTTTCCGTACGAAAAAGACGAATACCTGTCGTACGCCGGAACCTGCTGGGCGGTAATGGCATTACTTACGGCGCTTCCGCATGCCTCAACCGGCGCACCGAAAGCAGCCCACGATCCGTCTGAGACTGCGCCCTGGATCCGCACTGCCCTCTTTGGCACTGCGAGGCAATTATCCGCGCTACTCGCTGCTGGCCTCGATCCAAACAGCCAGACGAGAAATGGCACCACGCTTTTGATGATGGCCGCGCCCGACGCCGAAAAGGTTCACCTTCTGTTGCAGCGCGGCGCTAAGCCCAAAACCAGAGCGCCCTCAGGTTGCGACGCTGTAGCTATCGCCGCGGCGTATCGCGGCACCGCAGCCGCGCTTCAGGCCTTGCTCGAAGCCGGCGCTGAGGTTCAGCCTCCTGCCGGCGTCCGCTCCCGCCATTCTCCGCTTCTGTTCGCATCCATGACCGGCGATATCGACAACGTTCGCATTCTGCTGAGCCGTGGCGCGGCCGATCCCGGGGCTCTCGCCGCCGCCGTCACGTTCGGATATACGGATGTAGCTACCGCGTTGATCGCCTCGGGAGCTTCGGCTCGCGGAACCGAATCCACCGGTATCAACCTGCTGCACTGGGCGGTCATTGCCGATCGCCCGGATATGATTCCCATTCTGGTAAAGGCAGGCGTTCCCATTAATGCCACCGACGAAAATGGGTATACCCCGCTCATGTACGCCGCCACCGTAGACTTCGGTCATTCCCGATCGGTCGAGGCATTGCTGCGAGCAGGCGCCGATCCGAATATCCGCAACGCCGAAGGCCGCACGGCACGCCAACAGGCGCGCTACTACCACCATGCCCAACTCGCAGCCGTGTTCCGATAAGGGTCCATGGGCAAAAGTCTGTTACATTGAGAAATTCCCTCATGCGTAATGTCGTCATTATTGGTTCCGGCTGCGCCGGCAACACTGCCGCGATCTATGCTGCGCGCGCCAATCTCAAGCCGCTAGTGATTGCGGGCCATGAAGCCGGCGGTCAGCTTTCTCTCACCACCCTGGTCGAGAACTTCCCGGGCTTCCCCGATGGGATCGAAGGCCCCGATCTGGTGGAGAATATCAAGAAACAGGCTCAGAACTTCGGCGCCGAGTACGTGCACGGCGCTGTGATTGATGCCGATCTATCCGTCCGGCCCTTTCGCCTTAATGTGGACGGCGAGTGGATGGAAACGCGCACGGTGATTGTGGCTTCCGGCGCATCGGCCCGCTGGCTGGGGCTCGAATCCGAGCAGAAGCTGATCGGTCACGGCGTCAGTTCCTGCGCCACCTGCGACGGCTTCTTTTACAAAAACCGTAAAATCCTGGTGGTTGGCGGCGGCGATTCAGCCATGGAGGAAGCCAATTTCCTGACGCGTTTCGGCGATTCCGTCACGCTCGTGCATCGCCGCGACGAATTCCGCGCCTCCAAGATCATGCTCGATCGTGCCCGTGCCAATCCGAAAGTCAAATTTCTCACGAATACCGTCGTTGAAGAGATCTTCGATGTCTCCAAGCATCTGGTGACGGCCGCGCGTCTGCGCGATCTGAAGACTGGCCGTACGTGGGACGAGGCAGTGGACGGCTTTTTTGTGGCGATCGGCCATATCCCGAACACCGCGGTCTTTCGCGGCCAGCTCATCACCGACGCTGATGGCTACATTGTGTCGCAGGGAGGCGCGCGCACCAACATCCCCGGCGTTTTCCATGCCGGGGACGTGCAGGACCGCATCTACCGGCAAGCCGTTACTGCCGCTGGCGCGGGATGCATGGCGGCCATCGAAGTGGAACGTTTTCTGGAAGCCGAAGGACACTAGCCATGATCGAGCGAATCAACCCACCGGGAGCTCCCGCGCCGCGCGGCCCGTACTCGCCAGCCGTCCGGGCCGGCGATTTTATTTTTGTTTCCGGGCAGGTGCCTGCCGAGCCGGGCGATGTAGCCCACGAGACGCGCCAGGTGCTGAACGGTCTTAAACGGATTCTCGAAGGCTGCGGGGCCAGCTTGGCCGACGTCGTGAAATGTGGTGTTTTTCTCGCGGATGGCAAGGACTTCGCCGCCATGAACGCCGTCTACGCCGAGTTCTTCGGCGAAGCCAAACCGGCGCGCAGCACGGTCGTTACCGGCTTCGCTCTTCCCAATATCAAAGTGGAAATCGACGCCATCGCCTACAAACCCGGCTAACGCGTCAGCCGGATTTCTTAACCCAGTCCGGGCAAGCCCGCTAAGGATTTCGCCAGTCGTACGGCACGCAGGATCGCCTGCACCATCGCTTCTGCTGCGGCCACGCCGAGCGAATTGATATCGGCCCTGCGGTCGCCGTGCGAAAGAGCGAAGACGGTGTCGCCGTCATTGGTCGTGTTGACTGGATAGATAGCTCGCGCCATGCCAAGACTGGCGAACTGCGCCAGCTTGGTGGCTTCCACCTTGCTCAGTCGCGCGTTGGTTGCCACCACCGCTAGCGTTGTATTGGTCCCTACGAGCCGCGCCGGAGCCTGCTGCTTCACGATTTCATTACCGTCCGCAAACTCGCGGCTATCCGGAGTCTTTCGCGTGCCGGCGACGATCTTGCCGGTCGCCGGATCGCGCACGTCCCCAAACGCGTTTACCACCACCAGGCTGGCCATCATCACACCGCCGGGAAGAGTCACGGTGAAACTGCCGACACCGCTTTTCATCGCCTGCTTCATGCCGAGAGTCTTGCCCACCGTGGCGCCGGTGCCGGCTCCAACGCACACTTCGGGCACAGCGTCGGTGTTCGCCGCCGCTGCGGCGGCCTCGCCCATTGCCACCGTTGGCCGGATTTTCGGATTGCCCATGCCAAGATCGTAAAGAATGGCCGCCGGCACAATCGGTACTTTGCCCCCGGGCGTCGACACCCCCGCTCCCCGGCTTTCCAGGTACCGGCGCACCCCAGCCGCGGCCTCCAATCCGAATGCGCTCCGGCCCGCCAGCAGGATGCCGTGCACAGTTGGATCGACATGCAGCGGATCGAGCGTGGGCGTCTCTTGTGTGCCGCTCGCCGCTCCTCGAATATCCACCCCGCCTACCGCCCCGGCTTCACACAAGATCGCGGTGCACCCGGTGATCGCCTGATAATCGGAAATGTGCCCGACGCGAATCCCCGGAATGTCCGTAAGTCCTTTCATCGTCGATTGATAGTTGTATGGTAGCATCGGATTCGAGGACCCAACCGGATTGCTGGATCTGTTGAAAGGGCCTGTCATTGCGGTCCAGGATTTCTTCTTGCTCACGGGCCGCGCCGTCGCCAACATCTTCCGCACGCCTCACTATGGCGACGACATCGCTCTCCAGATGGACAACATTGGGGTGGGCAGTCTGTTCATCGTGGTCCTCACGGGTCTGTTCAGCGGCGCGGTCATGGCCTTGCAAATGTCTCGCGTTCTTTCGCAATACGGGCAACTCAGCAAAACAGGCACCGCGGTGGCGATCACCCTGGTGCGCGAACTCGGCCCCGATCTGACCGCTCTGATGGTGGCGGGGCGCAACGCTTCCGGCATGGCCAGCGAATTGGGTTCCATGAAGGTAACCGAGCAGATCGACGCAATGCGTGCCCTTGGCACCGATCCCGTTCAGAAGCTGGTAACTCCCCGGCTGATCGCCACCTGCATTATGCTTCCCATCCTCACAGTGATCGCCGATTTCGTGGGTATCTTCGCTGGGTGGGCGATTTCTGCCGCGTTTTTGGGCTTGCAGTCCCGCCTGTACTGGAATTCGGCGTGGCGCGCCTTGGAGTGGAACGACATGACGCAAGGCCTGCTCAAACCTTTTGTCTTCGCGATTGTGATTTCCATGGTCGGCTGCTACTACGGCTTGAAAACCACCGGCGGCACGCAGGGTGTTGGCCGGGCCACCACTCAGGCCATGGTAACCGCATCCGTATTAATCTTCGCTCTCACTTACTTGATCGCTCAGATTTTCGTCAGCCAGACCAAATTCTGATGTCCGAGGCGCTTCCATCCATCCTCCGGTTCGAGAACGTATCCGTGTCTTTCGAGGGAGTCCAGGCCTTGGCGGGCGTATCCTTCGAAGCGCGGCAAAGCGAATCGCGTGTAATTCTCGGCTCGGCCGGCAGCGGCAAAACCGTCCTACTCAAGACGGCGCTCGGCTTGATCAAACCCGATTCCGGAAAGGTCTTCGTATTCGGAAGAGATCTGACAGCGCTGAACGAGCGAGATCTGTTCGAAATTCGCAGCAAGGTTGGCATGCTGTTCCAGGAAAGCGCCCTGTTTGATTCCCTCAATATAGAAGAAAACGTGGCGTACCCGCTGGTGAATCAGAAAGCCATCCATTGTCCCCGCGAGGACGTGCATTCGCGGGTTTCGCAAGCGCTGGAATTCGTGGAACTCGGCGGTACGTTGGAAAAGTTTCCAAGTGAGCTTTCGGGCGGCATGCGGCGCCGCGCTGCAATCGCCCGTGCCGTGGTCACCAATCCGCCGCTGATCCTCTATGATTCCCCGACCGCCGGCCTCGACCCCATCACTGCTCATACCATCATGGCGCTGCTGGTAAAGGCCCGCGATGTCGCCCGGACTACTACGCTATTGGTCACATACCGGTATCAAGACGGGAATGTGATGGCCAATTTCCGCTACAATTCGGATCAAGGGCACATCGAGCCAGCTCGAAACGGGGCAAGAGGGGCCGCTCGAACCACATTCATGGTGCTTCAGGAAGGGCGGTTAATCTTCGAGGGGGATCAGGATCAACTGGAGTCGCAGAAAGATCCCTACATCATTAAGTTTGTAAAGCAGCGGGAATAGCGGGATGCCGGATCGCAGCAAAATACGCTGGTCGCAACTGAAAGTCGGTTTAGTGGCTTTGGCCGCTATTGCCATCGCCGTCACGCTGATCTTTCTCCTTACCTCCAGCAAGGGTCTCCTTCACCACAACGTGCCGTTGCGCACCTATATGGATGACGCTTCGGCCATGCAGGAAGGCACGCCCGTGCGGCTGAATGGCATCACCATCGGATATCTCGACAGGTTGAGCTTGACCAACGATCCGAAGCGTCCCGTCGAATTCATCATGATGGTGGATGAGAAGGACCTGGTCAATATTCCGGTTGACTCGCACACTGGAGTGGCCGCGTCCAACCTGCTGGGTGACAAGTTCATCAACATCACCAAGGGTCTGTCGACGCAACACGTCAAACCGGGCGATGAGTTGCCGAGCCTGCAGGCACAGGATATTCCCCAGTTGATGAACCAGATGGCCGGGGTTCTTCAATCATTTCAAGGCATCGTTGTCCGGGTGGACGGGTTGCTGGCCGGTGTTGAGCAGGGCAAGGGGAACCTTGGTCTGTTGCTCAAGGATCGCGAGCTTTATGATCGGCTGAACGGGATTGCCGCGGAAGGACAAAAGCTGCTTACTGACGTTCGCACCGGCAATGGCACTCTCAGCAAGCTGCTCTACGACGATTCGCTCTACCAGGAGTTCCGCGCCCCCATCAAGCGTTTGGACGCCATGTTGGCGGACTTGCAGACCGGCCAGGGTTCGGCGGGCAAGATGCTTAAAGACCCTGCTCTGTTCGATCAAGCGACTCAGGTCTTGAATGAGATGAAGGGCCTTGTGGCGGATCTTAATGCGGGGAAGGGTACGGCGGGAAAGCTGCTAAAGGATGATCAGCTCAATCAACGGCTCAACGAATTGATCACCCGGCTCAACAGCACGGTTGACAAGATCGACGCCGGCCAGGGGACCATCGGTCAACTGGTGGTCAACCCGCAACTCTATCAGGAGCTGAACAGCACTACGCGCGAGTTTCAGGGCCTCGCTAAGGATATTCGCGCGAATCCCAAAAAGTTTCTTCGCATCAAGCTGGGCCTGTTTTGAGTTTGCGGAAACGGCTGATTGTCAACGCGGATGACTACGGTTTTACGCCTGACGTCAATGACGGCATAGTGGAGGCCCACCGTCGCGGCATCCTGACCGCGACAACCCTGATGGCAAACGGAAGCGCGTTTGAGGACGCCGTCCGCCGCGCTCGCGAAGTGCCATCGCTCGATATCGGCTGCCACCTGGTGCTTATCGGCGGCGTTTCATTACTTAGCGCCAAGCCATATCCGTTAACTGTAGGCCGGCTCCTGGTGGCGCTCAGCCGCAGGCAGATCCGTCCCTATGATGAGTTCCATTCCCAACTGCGGCGGATCATCGACTCCGGTATTCGTCCGACGCACCTCGACACTCACAAACATACTCACCTGGCTCCGCCGGTTCTCGAGGCAGTCGCTCACCTGAGCGAAGAGTTCGAAATTCCATGGGTGCGCCGCCCATTCGATTTCCCGATGAGCGCGGCGGTTCCACCCCTTGTGCGGCTCACTAACCGTTCGCTCGGCTTGCTACGGAGCAGATTTCACCGTGTCTTGGAGAAGCATCATTGCCGCACCACCGATTATTTCGCCGGCTTCCAGGTTACCGGACGATTGCGCACACCCGAACTGATCGAGTTGCTCGCGCGGCTCCCGGAAGGGACCACCGAGCTGATGTGCCATCCTGGAAAATGCGGGCCTGCACTGCGCCAGGCGCGCACCCGCCTGAAAGAAAGCCGTGAAGCGGAACTCGAAGCCTTAGTCGCACCGGAGGTGAAGGCCGCGCTCGAGCGCTTCGGAATCGAACTGATCAATTACGGGCGGCTCTGATACGGTCGAGCCCCGATTATTGGTTCTGCTGCGGCGCGCTTGCCAATTGCTTCTCAAATGCTTCCAACTGAGATTGGACGGCGGCTGCGTCTTTCGCTTGCGGCGCAAATTTCAGGTAAGCGCGCATCTGCTCGGCTGCACCCGCATAATCGTGGCGGTCGGCCAGGATTACACCCAACAAGTGGGACACTTGCGGTATCCGATGCTGCGTATCCAGTTTTTGCGCCCGGCGCGCGCTCTGTTCCGCCGCGTCCACCTGCTTCAGATTGTAGTGGGCCACGGCATTGAAGAAGAATTCCTGCGGAAAACTAAACGAATCCAGCTTCACGGCCTTGTCCGTAACGTCCGCCACTTCCTGCCATCGTTGCGCCTGCATTTCGAGCATCGAAATCTCAACGTAGGGAGGAACGAATTTCGAATCCGCCTGGATCGCCTCATCGAACGCCTTGCGCGCCGGTTCCGCTTGCCCCTGCGCGGCCTGCAACCGGCCTAGCTCAAACCATGCCTCGGCGTATTTCGGATACGTCTGTACTGCCTGCTGAAAGCTGGCCTGGGCCTCGTCCAATTTCTTTTTCTTAACCAGTTCGAGTCCCTTCTGAAACGCCTTCTTTGCATTCTTCGGAGCGGCCAGAGTAGTCGCGCTCACCGTGCTGCCTTGTGACTCTCCCATACGGTGTAGCAGGATCGTGCCGATCTCGGGGTTATCGAACGCCTGGTGTCCCGCCAGCTGCAGCAATTGTGATTGATAGCCGGCAATGCTCGCCCGCAGTTCACAATTCGCAAGATCTCGCGCATTGAAACCGCGCCCATTCCCGAAGCCGCCCGCGTTTCCGAACCCGCCTCCGCTCTGTGTCCCGCCGGGGCGGCCAAAATCGTCGAATGTGCTGGTGCTGGCGTCTTGCAAAGAATCAAGATTGGATCCACCAAGCTGGATGCTGAAATATCCCTTTGAGTCGGTGTGCCCCTCGATATGCGGTTGCCCCCCGCAAACACGCTCAATGGCGATGTTGTGAGGCAACTCCGAGCCGTCGTCCATCATCACGCGGCCGGTCAGGTAAATCGGCCTTCCCTCCGTGGTGTTGGTGTTCGGCTGATTGCCGGTGTTGTTCGGTGAAGGCGTGTTCCCTGGTGTGGGACCACGTCCGCCTGTATTGCCTCCCGGCGCCGTGCCTCCGCCCGTCGAAGGCGGGGCCGGCGTACCCGTTCCCCCGCGTTGCCCGACTGCCGGTTTCCACAGCAGCAAACTGGCGGCTGCTACTGCGAGTACTCCAAGGTTCCTATTGACGGCCATACTGCCCTCCCGTCGGTCTCAATTATGCCATGTGGTCCGAACAAAATGTTGTTAACAGGGACCCAACCGGGTCAAAAAAGCGCGCACTGGTAGAATGAAATTGTCAAAATGCGATCACGGTTGTCTGTTGCTTGCGGGGTGCTGGCCCTCCTTGCTGCCTGTTCGGATCAGCCCAGTGTTTCCGAAAAGAAGGTCGAAAAGGCCGCCGAGCCTATCACCGGTCAAAGTGCCCTTTATCGCATGTACCAAGTGGCACGTTCCTGGTCGTCTGATGCCGAAGTGCTCAAAATGAATAGCATGCATCTCACGGACGTACCGGATGTTCATGGAAAAGCCGGGGCGTGGCAGGCGACCTTCGTGTCGGAATCCAAGAATGCGGCGCGTCTATACACCTATTC
>CAZKQQ010000197.1:0-13113 GCA_964554945.1 uncultured Solibacteraceae bacterium
CTGCTCACCCTGCTGGAAAAGAAGCCCGAAGACCGGCCCGACAGCGCCGACGCCATGATCACCGAGCTGACTCGCGCCCGGGAGAGCGGCGTCGTCACGAGCGGCGTCCGCGCGTCGCTGGTGACCGGGCTCGAGGCCGTGCTGGACCGCTCGCCGCGCTTTCTCATTATCGAAAGCCTTGTGGCTTCGCCGCAGCAAGGCGGGCAGATGCTCACCGTCAGCTTGAAGCTGGATACCTTCGTGAAAGAAACGCCGGGGGCGACCTCATGAAGTTGGGCGTCGACGATCCTAAAAAGCTGATTGTTCTGGGCGTGCTCATTGTACTCGGCGGGTACCTGGAGTTTTCCGACATGCTGTCGTCGCCGTCGTCGTCCGCGCGGGTCGCGCCTGCGACGCCTGGGCGCGTCTCTCAAGCCCCGGTTTCGGCCGATGCGCCTCAGCCGGCGCGCCCCGTCAGCCGTTCATCCCGTTCGCGCACGCAAAGTGATGAGTTCCACCCCGTGCTCCACCCTAAGAGGCCTGAAGATCGCATCGACCCCGGCAAAGTGGACCCCACGTTGCGGCTTGATCTGCTCGCCAAGGTTCAGAACGCGGAAGTTACCGGTCCGGGCCGGAACGTGTTTCAATTCGGCCAGCCGCCGCTGCCTCCGGAGCCTAAGGTAGTTCCGAAACCGTCCCCGGCCGCCACAGTAGCGGTCGCGCCTCCGCCCACGGCTCCCCCCGGACCTCCGCCTCCACCGCCGATCACTCTGCGCTACTACGGTTTCTCTTCGGTGGCTGGCAGCACCACGAAAACCGCGTTTTTCCTGGATGGCGAAGATATCCTGGTGGCCAAAGAAGGCGAAACAGTCAAACGCCGCTATCGCGTCGTGCGCATCGGCGCTACATCCGTTGTCATGGAAGATACCGAATCCAAGCGGCAGCAGACGCTTCCACTCGCGGAGGAGGCAGCCGGATGAAAAGACGGCGAGAATCCGGATTCGCGATGCTGCTGGTTTTCCTGATGGCTGCAACCATCGCCATCACGCTCTACCTGGAGATTCCCCGCGTCGCCTTTCAGGCACAGCGCCAGAAGGAGCAGTTGCTCATCGAGCGCGGGGAGCAGTATAAGCGCGCCATCCAACTTTTCTTCCGCGTTAACAACCGCTACCCGGGCGAACTCAAGGATCTCGAGAATTTCAATAACCGGCGTTTTCTGCGACACAAGTTCATCGACCCGATGACGGGAAAGGACGACTGGCGCATTGTCCACATCAACAATGGCGTCTTGACCGATTCCGCGCTGAATAAGAAAAAGGCCGGTGATCCGAATCAGCAGGCCGCATCGACTGCCGGGCAGTATGTCGGCGAGCAGGCGGCCATCGGGTCGACTCCGATCCCCGGCCAGCAAAACGTCAACTCCGCGTTGACGCGCCGCCGTACGAGCGACGGGGGCACCGCCCCGGCCGTCGGACCGGATGGGCAGCCGGTCGCTCCCGGACAGCCGATCACCGGTTTTGCGGCTATACCCGGTCAGCCAATGCCAGGTCAGCCGATTCCGGGCCAGGCATTGCCCGGTCAACCGGCCCCAGGCCAGCCGATCACCCAGGAATTCCCCGAGCAGATGCCCACACAGCCGTTCCCGGGCCAATCTTTCCCGGGCCAAGTTGCGGGCCAACCCTTTCCCGGTGCGCAAACGAACCCCGGTCAATTTCAGCCCCAGTCATTTCCAGGCACGCAACCTGGAGCGCAGTCCTTTGCTGGCCAGGTACGGGCGCAGCCGTTCCCTGGAAGCCAGCCGACTGCAGGGACGCCCATTCCACCGGAAGTCGCCAATCAGCAACTTGGGCTGAATCCAAACGGACAGCCCATTCCAGGACGGGTGCCCGGCTTTGCGCCTCCCGGAGTGCAAAACAATGCCAATCCGGGCGGCCAGACTTACATAAGTGGAAGCCAGCCATACGTCGGCGGTTCGCAGCCATACGTCGGCGGGGGGCAGTACATTGGTTCGCAGCCAAACTCCACATCGGGAGTTGCCCCTCCCCCGCAATTTAATCCTAGCCAGGGGAATCAGCAATCCATATCCGCCCAGCCGAACTTCCCAGGAGCACAGGGGACTCCGCAGCCGTTCGGAACTCCGCAGCCGTTCGGAACTCCGCAGCCGTTCGGAACTCCGCAGCCGTTCGGAACTCCGCAGACTTTGGGAACTCCGCAGACGCCCAACACCGGGTTCCCAGGCGCACCGGGGCAGAGCCCCGCGACGGACATGATCAATAACATTTTGCGGAATCCGCGTCCGATCCAAACCAATCCGCAGCCGGGCGGACAACAGATCGGCGGTGGCATCGCGGGAATCGCCAGCAAGTCCGAAAACCCGGCGATCATGGTGTACAACGACCACACCAATTACAACGAATGGGAATTTGTTTTCGATTACGCTAAGCAGGCGCCTCTGCCCAACCCGAACGGTGGGACCATCGGCACCTCGGCAGCGAGTTTGGGCAGCCTTCCGGGCAATCCGAGCCCCGTGTCTGCCACAAGTCCCGCCGGCGGGGCGTTGGGACCTGGCTTCGGCGCAAGCCCAACACCCGGGCTACAAGGGCAGACCATGCCCGGGCAGACACCGGGACAAACACCAGGACAGACTCAGGGGCAGACCGCCACTACGCCGCAACTCCCTCCGGGACTTCGTCCGGGACGCCCTTGATTAGCGGCGGCCCTTGGCCCGCTTCCACTCCGCCGCCCGCACCTGCAACTCGTCCATGCCAAAGTAGTGCGCCACTTCGTGCCACACCGTGTCTTCCACCAGTTGCGCCAGGTGCTCCGGCGAGCGCGCTAGCCGCTCATGCGGCCCTTGAAAAATCGTGATGCGATCCGGCATAGCAAAGGGTTCAAACACACTGCGTTGCGTGAGCGGCCTGCCTTCGTAAAGACCCAGCAGCGTTCCGCGCGGCCCCCGGGGCGAGATGGGGAACCCGGCGCGGGCCAGCTGCCCGGCTGTCGGTTCGGCTTCCACAACCATCGCGATGTTCTTCAGCCGTCTCCGGAACCGCCCGGGAATCTTTGCATAGGCGTCGGCGACAAGGCGGTCGAATTCATCCGGGTTCATGCCTGCTGCTATTCTACGTTCTTGACGTTATGCCGGCGGAACTTGTCGCCGGCGGCGAGCCACACTCAGAAATGAATCATCGACGCGTAGTAGTAGCAATCGACGGACCCGCGGGCGCTGGCAAGAGCACGATCGCGCAACGCCTGGCCGAGCGCTTGGGCTTCACTTATATCGATACCGGCGCCCTGTACCGGGCTGTGGCATTGTGGGCATTGCGCCAGAATATCGATCCCGGCGACATGCACCGTCTGGAGCAACTGGCGCTCGCCGCGGATATTGAACTCCTGCCAGGGCGCATTAAGCTTAACGGCGAGGACGTGACGGATTCCATTCGCGCGCCGGAGGTCTCGGTTGCAGCCTCCAAGGTAGCGGTGATTCCTGGCGTGCGGCGCGCCATGGTGGCTAAGCAGCGATCCATAGGGGAGCGCGCCAGCATCGTTATGGAAGGCCGCGACATTGGAACTGTTGTTTTTCCCGATGCCGACGTGAAAATCTACCTGGACGCCCAGCCCCGCGAGCGTGTGCGGCGGCGTTTGCAGGAAGTGCGCGCTAAGGGCGAAGACATCACGGAAGACGCGCTCACCGAGCAGATGCGCGAGCGCGATCGGCGCGACAGCTCGCGCGCCGACTCGCCTCTCTCGCAGGCGCCCGACGCCGTTTACCTCGATTCCACCAACTTGAACATCGAAGAAGTCGAAAACGAAATTCTGAAGATCGTTCGCGCCCGCGTCACCAATGGAAAGGAATTTCGCTAGTTGCCTCACAACTGCAACCATCGACTCGCGTGAACTCCCGTCGTGTGATCATCGTCGGCGGTGGTATCGTGGGTCTCGCTACCGCGTACCGCCTTGTCGAAAAATTTCCGGGCACCCGCGTCACCGTTCTGGAGAAAGAGCCGGGCCTTGGCCGCCACCAGACGGGTCACAATAGCGGCGTTTTGCATTGCGGACTCTACTACCAGCCCGGCTCGGTCAAGGCGCGCCTGGCGGTCTCAGGCATTCAGCAGATGGTCGCGTTTTGCCGCGAGAATTCCGTCCCGCACGAAATCTGCGGCAAGCTGGTGGTGGCCACCAATCAAAGTGAGGTGCATCGATTGCGGGCACTCGAGCAACGCGGCACGATTAACGGCCTTCAAGGCCTGCATTGGTTGGACCGTGACGCGATGCGAGATGTTGAACCGCACGTCGAAGGCATTGCGGCATTGCGTGTGCCGCAGGAAGGCATTGTCGACTACCCGCGTGTGTGCGAGGTTCTCGCCGGCCGCTTGGCCGACCGTGGCGCTATTGTAATGACGGACGCCAAGGTGCAGCGCTTGCAGCAGGCCGGAAGCGGCTGGCGGGCTCGCACCCCCAAAGGCGATTTCGACGGCGACTTCTTGATCAATTGCGCCGGCCTGCATTGCGATCGCGTGGCGAAAGCCGCCGGTGAACGCCGGGAGATGCGCATTCTGCCCTTCCGGGGCGAGTATTACAAGCTGAAACCCGCCCGGCAGCATCTTGTTCGCAATCTCATCTATCCCGTGCCCGACCCGCGCTTTCCGTTCCTGGGCGTTCACTTTACGCGTCTGATTCACGGCGGCATCGAAGCCGGTCCCAACGCCGTGCTGGCCGGCTCGCGCGAGGGCTACCGCAAAACCGATCTGAACCTGGCCGACCTGTTCGACGCGCTATCGTACGGCGGGTTCTGGCGCTTCTTGCGGCGTTATCCGTCAACGGCCTGGTTTGAATTGCGCCGCTCGCTGAGCCGCCATCTGTTCTGCCGGTCGCTGCAGCGCCTCGTTCCGGAAGTCCAACCCGACGATCTCGAGACAGGAGGTTCCGGCGTGCGCGCCCAAGCAATTTCGCCGGCCGGCGAGTTGGTGCAGGAATTCTGCCTCGTCACCCGTCCCAACGCGCTGCACGTGCTGAACGCGCCGAGTCCCGCAGCCACTGCCTCGCTCGCAATCGGCGCCGAAATCGTCTCTATGCTTCCAGGTTAGTGGGTACGGACCTTGATCGGCCCGGCCTTGGAGCATTCAAAATGCGAATCACCATCCGCCCTAAACGCTCGCTGCCCGGTCCGCCCTCTCCGCCGCCCGTATATCGCGCAGCACGGCGCACCATCCGGGATAACCGCGCGACGCCGAGTATGGATCTTCTTCCAGCGAAAATACCGCGTCCACGCGCGCTCCCGCCGCCAGTTCCACCGCCCGCTCCGCGAAATTCCAAGCCTTCAAGGCCATGCTTCGGCCCGCCTGCCGCAGCATCACCCGCAAATGTTTCTCCTTCCAAGCCACGGGCGGCCCGGCTACTTCCACGTTCAGCGCCGCGAACAAAGGCGTAGGGTTGCCGTGGCCGAACGGCGCCAGCTGGAAAATTTCAGCCACGCTGCGGTCCGTAATTTCGCGAAAATCGATTACGCCGTCCACCCGCAGTTCCCGTCGCAAATCGTCCGGGCTCAATCGCGCGGCAGCGTAGGCATTAAACCGGCATCGGAACTCCTCAACCCGCTCGGCCGCCAGCGTCACCCCCGCCGCATGCCGGTGGCCTCCGAACCGCACGAACAGATTAGACATGCTCTCCAGCGCTTCCAACAGATGAAAGGCCGGGATACTGCGCCCCGATCCTTGCGCCAGGCCATCTTCCGGATTCTTGCTCAGCACAAACACAGGCCGATGCAACTGCTCCACCATCCGGCTCGCTACAATCCCCAGCACGCCCCGATGCCAGTCCTCGGCATAGTAGACCAGCGCCGCGGCGGAATCGTCCACGGCAGCCTGTTCGCAAGCCTCACGGATCTCCGCCTCAACCTGCTGCCGCTCCGCATTTTGCTCGTGGAGCTGTTGCGCCAGGACGCGGGCGCGCTCCGCGTCGGACGTCAAAAACATCTCGATCACCGCCTGCGCGGTGTCCATGCGCCCCGCCGCGTTCAGCCGTGGAGCGATCTGGAACGCCACCTGCCTCGAACTCGGCGTCCGTCCGTCGCTGAACCCTGAGACATCCAGCAGTGCCCGCAGGCCTGGATTACGAACTTCCCCCAAGCCATCCAACCCATGCTTCACCATGACGCGATTCTCGCCTGTGAGTGGAACGACGTCCGCCACCGTGGCAATCGCGACTAGCTTCAGAAACGATTCGGTCACGCGCCGCACCTTCTCCGCCGGCCAACCCAGCGTGCCGATCAGCGCCTGCACCAGCTTGAAGGCGACCGCTGCGCCGCACAGGTTCTTCTCCGGATACAAGCAATCGGGCCGGTTCGGATTCAACACAGCCAGCGCCGGCGGCAGGTCCGCCTCCGGCAAATGGTGATCGGTCACGATCACGTCAATTCCCAGATCGTTGGCGCGCGCCACCACCTGTCCGGCACGGATTCCAGTGTCGACGCTCACAATCAGGCGCACACCGGTCGCCGCGGCGCTCTCCACGACTTCGGGCCGCATTCCGTATCCATCCTTCAGCCGGTGCGGTATGTGAAACCCTGCCGTGCCCCCAGCCATCTCGATGGCCTTCGTAAGAAGGACCACGGAGCTCGTGCCGTCCACGTCATAATCGCCGTACACCAAAATGCGCTCGGCGTCCCGAATGGCCCGCTGCAGCCTCTCCAGCGCGCGCGCCATGTCACGCATCAGCAATGGATCGTGGAGTTCGTCGAGTGAGGGTGAGAGGAAGCGGCGCGCAGTGTCCGGATCGCCAAGGCCCCGCTGCGCCAGCACTTTCGCCGCGGGCTTCCCGATCCCCAGCGCCGCTGCCAGGGCGTCGGCTTCACGAGCATCGCCACCTGGCAGCGTCCACCGGGCTTGGTTAGCCATTAATTCTTTGAGAAGTATCCGCCCAACGAATCGCCGCCCTGCTCGAGATCGCTTTCATCGGCAAACCGTGAATTAACCTCTTCTTCCAGGTTGAGGAACTCCTCATACCAGTCCGGCTGCACCTCATAAACGTATAGCCGCGAGTGGTGGTCGAACGCCAGTTCGAGCGAACAAGTCACGCCTTCGTAGGCTCGCAATTCCCGGATCCGCGATTCGTACTCGCGCCGCTCTTCACGTGTGAGCTCGCAATCTTCCAACTGGTCCGTCAACTCGTCCAGGTCGCTGGTCTCGAACTCGCCGGCGGCGAACATCACCAGGCTCACTCCAGCCTTCTGCGCCACGTTAATAAACGTCTGATAGTCGGGAAAATGCTCCACATCCCAAAGCACCATGGGGAGGCCTTCCAGACCTCCGGGGCTGCTGCGGAAAACGGCGAAGCCGGCCGTGTCGAGATACTCGAGGATTTCACGCTTCAGCGTATCTAGGTTTAGGTCCACGAATTACCTCAGCCCTGCGCCACCACCAGAATATCAGAGGGCGCGGCCAACTCGCGGGCAGACGGCGTCACGATGGTCTTCGGCCCGATGTGGATCTTCCGATTCTCCCGAATAGCGGTCCGCACATCGGCCTCACACACGAATTCCACCGCTTCAGCCGTGGTTTCCAGCACTGCCGGCACCAGTTCCGGAGCCTGTGGATCACTCGGTAACGACGAGTCGCGGGATCTCCGCCCTGCCCGGTCCGCCAAAAACCGGTCCACGACTTCCGCCGCGATGTTTGAAGCGGGAGTTCCTTCCGCACGGCGGGCCGCCGGAACTCCCCGCGCAGCCAGATATCGTTCCACCGCCGCCGACACCATCCGCCGGTCAACGCTTCCGTTTACCGGAGCGGCTCCCTCCACCGGCGTCTCAAACGCATCCTTGGCCTCGCGCACGGCGTACGCCAGCCGTTTGACATTGATCAAATTCATCGGCCCGATGTTATCGGATGTCGCGTTGCCCGCCGCCGCTCCGCATCCCAGCGTCATGGCCGGAAACACGTTTGTGGTAATGCCGGTGGACCCTTGCGGTGCAGGCGTGTTTACCAGCACACGCATGGCCGGCATCCGCAGACCGAACTGCCGCACCCGCGCGTCGTCTTTGGCGTAAATCACGGTCGTATGGCCCAGGCCGCCAAATTTCAGCAGTGCGTAACAGGCCTCCATCGCCGCCGCAAAATCCTTTACGAAATACAGCGATAGCACCGGCGAGAGCTTTTCTGCCGACAGCGGATGCTGCTTGCCGATGCCCCCGATCTCCACGCACACGATCGAAGTATCTGCCGGCACATCGAAACCCGCCATCTTCGCGATCTTGCCTGGCGCTTGGCCGACGCATTTCGGGTTCACCGTCCAGTTGGGCATGATCAGTAGCTTGCCCAACGCGTCCCGCTGCGCATCGTTGGCGAGAAACGCTTTCTGCGCTCGCAGCGCCGCCAGGATCCGATCGCGCAGCGATTCCTCCGCTACAATCGCCTGTTCGCTGGAACACACCGTCCCATAATCGAACGACTTCCCTGCCACCACCTTGGTCACGGCATCTTCCACATCCGCGGATGTATCAATCAGCACCGGCACGTTTCCCGGGCCCACGCCAAACGCCGGTTTCCCGCTAGAGTATGCCGCCCTAACAATGCCGGAACCGCCCGTGGCCAGAATGACACTCGTACGTTCGTGCCTCATCAGAGCTTGGGTGCCTTCCATTGTGGCAGTGTCGACGCACTGCACGAGGCCTTCCGGCGCGCCCGCCTCGGTCGCCGCCTGCGCCAGCACCGCCACTGTTTCGCACGTGCACCGGTGCGCGCGCGGATGCGGGCTGACCACCACCGCATTGCCGGCCTTAAGCGAAATCAGTGTCTTGTAGATCGCAGTGGAGGTCGGATTCGTGGTCGGCAGAATCGCCGCCACTACGCCCACCGGCACCCCGATTTCGACGATCTTCTCTTCCCGCAACTCCCGCAAAATTCCGACCGTCTTCATTCCGCGCATACGCCGCGGCAAGATGTCGCACGCTAACAGGTTCTTGATGTTTTTGTCCCGAGCGTTGCCGTAGCTGGTTTCTTCCACTGCCAGTTCGGAAAGCCGCCGTGAGTGCGCGCGGGCTGCCGCAGCCGCGTGCTCGACCACCGCATCAATCTGCTCTTGGGAATAGCTCAGGTATTTTTGCCATGCGGCGTAGGCTTGATCGACTTTGGAGCGGACCTCCTGAATCGACAGGAGATCTTGATCCTGCAGCATCGGCCCCTACTTTTTGAGGCCGCCTACGGGAAGCGTCCGTTCCACTTCGTCATGCGGCCGGGGAATCACATGCACGCTGACGAGTTCGCCAACCCGGCGCGCCGCCGCCGCCCCCGCATCGGTGGCCGCTTTGACTGCGCCGACATCCCCGCGGCACGTCACCAGCACCAGGCCCGCCCCGACATATTCTTTGCCCGTCAGAACGACGTTCGCCGTTTTGACCATGGCGTCAGCAGCTTCGATGGCGCCCACCAACCCCTTCGTCTCGATCAGGCCAAGGGCCTCCATGTGTCCTCCACCGGTTGTGAATCCCTTAACCTAACACAATTCAATGGGGTGGGCACGCGTGGCACACGCGCAAAAGAAAATGGTTCCAAGTGATCGGATTCCAGCCTCGCCCACCGCCGGCATGCACGGCATTGAGCTCCGCAGTTAAGAGCGCCGGGCGCCTCGCCCGTCTACTCCCCAACCGGCGGTTTCTCCGCCTGCTGGATCGATGCTTTCGGGCACGCCGCAGTCTTTCGTTCTCTCTTACCTGGGACCGGAAACTCGTAACGGCCTTTCCCTCACCCGCAACGGCTTCCGCTTTCACGGACTCCATTCCGGGGTTAAACGGTCCTGGCCTGCTCCTTCGTCTCCTGCGCTGCTTTTCCCCGGCCCGTTCGGTCTTTCGCTCCACCGCCGAAAAACGGTTCGCCCGTTTTACAGCCGCTTCTTCGCTTGGACCCGTTGCCGGTTCCGTGCCGCGCTCGACCTGCGGTCGCCCCGGTCTCCACTCCCCCTCGGGACTCTTACCTCCCTACGGATCAAAGTGTTCTACCGGATGAATCGCCGGCCGGTCCACCTTCCGAATTCGCCCGATCTCCGTTCGCTCCCCGATTCCGTTTCTATTTCTAGTTTCGAAACCGGATCAATGTTCCTGGTCCGCTACGTTTCCGGAGGCTTGCTGTTCCTCAAACCTCTTGGAACCTTCACCACTATGCGCCCAGTCATAATTTTCGTCAACGATGTTTGTATCGCTGAAGACAGCTTTTCCTCAACTTTGTATTTGCGTGAATTCAGTGATTTACAAGACGCGGGATTTGGATTGCCTGTGAATAAAACGCGGGGGCGAATTATCGTTTGAGCATCACGGGCCCGGAGGCGAGCACCATCTCAACATGGTTGGCAGCTTCCAGCGCCGAAGGCTCCATGCGGGCCAGCACCAGCACACATCCCACCTGTTCGCCGACCGTCGTCAGCACTTCCATTTCGCTGCCGGTATGCTGATGGGGCAGCCGGTGCTGCACGTTGATTACGCCCACCACGCGGTTACGGGCGATTACCGGAGCCGAAAGGAATGCTTCGTACGTATCCTCCGGCAATTCGCCGAAGACCCGGAACCTCGGATCGTGATAGGCTTCCCGGGAGATAGCCAATAGCCGGCGCTCGCGCGCCACCCAACCAGTTAGACCTTCGTTCAGGCGCAGCCGTAATTTGCCGATAGTGGAGGGATGCGGTGTATTGGACGCGCACAGCACCAGTTCCTCGCCGTCCAGCAAGTACACCAGGCAGGAGTCGCATTTTGTGAACTCCACTACCAGCGACACCACGCCCTGCAGCACCTGCTGCAGGCTCATTTCCCGAACCATGAACCGGCTGATTTTCTGGAAAAGGCGTAACTGTTGTTCGGTACGCTCGAGACGCAACTCCAGATCCTTGCTCTTCGCCACTCGTTTTTATTATATGCGCCTCGCAAGTCCGCGGCCGACGTTACGTTCTTTACAATGGAAATCTGATGTCACGCGGCCTCCTCATCACGTTCGAAGGCATGGATGGTTCCGGCAAAACCACCCAGATGCGCCGCCTCACGCAACGTCTACGCGCTGCCGGCCGCACCGTGTTGGAGACCGTCGAGCCCGGCGGCACCGCAATCGGCCGCGAGATTCGGCGCATTCTGCTCGATGCCAGGAATCAGGAACTCAGCCCCAGTGCCGAACTCTTGCTCTACTTCGCCTCGCGAGCGCAAAACGTAGATGAGTTGATTCTGCCGGCCCTCGCCAGCGGACAGATCGTGGTGGCCGATCGCTTCACTGATTCCAGCCTGGCTTATCAGGGCTGCGGCCGGGGCCTCGGAACTGATACCGTGCTGGCTCTCGATCGCGTGGCTTGCCGGGGTCTGAAGCCCGATCTGACGATTCTCATCGATATCGATGTCGAGACCAGCCTGGCTCGGGCTCACGCCCGTAATAAGGCCCGGTCCGCATCAGAAACCCGCATGGACGAGCAGTCGGTTGAATTCCATCGCAAGGTATATGACGCCTATCAGGCTTTGGCCGCGCGCGAGCCGGACAGAATTAAGCGGGTCGATGGCCGCCTCGCTGTCGGCGAAGTCGAGCGAGCCATCTGGGAGATCGTGAGCGCCCATGTTTGAAAATTTCTGGGGCAACCCCCACGCTGCCCAAGCGCTCGAACAGATGATCGCGCAGGACCGCCTCGCCCAGACCCTCCTGTTCTCCGGCCCAGAAGGAGTCGGCAAGGCGACGCTGGCCCGTCGGCTGGCCGCCCGCCTCCTCGGCCACTCCGAGTTGATCGAGCGCGATGATCTTAGCCTCGAAGCGAATCGCGAGACCATCGCCGGACGCGAGCGTTGGCCGGCCGATAAGCGAAACGAGGATCCTCTGCTGTTCGCGTCTCATCCCGATTTCGTCACCTTCGCTCCCGATGGCCCGCTCCGCCAAATCTCGATTCAGCAGACCCGGCTCCTCAAGGAGCGTGCGCAATACTTGCCGAATAAAGGCAGCCGCCGCGTCTTTCTCATCGATCATGTCGATCGCGCCAACGAGCAGGCCGCCAACTCTCTTCTGAAAACCCTCGAAGAACCGCCCCCGCACCTCATCCTCATCATGACGGCGGAAAACGGATACGACCTGTTGCCTACCATCCGCTCGCGCGCCGTGCCTTTTCATTTCTCCCCCTTGGCACGGGATGAGATGCGGGAATTTGTCAAAGCTCGCGGTCTCGATGAGCCGGAGCGCCGGATCGCGCTTGCCGCCGGTAGTCCCGGGCTGTCCATTTCTCTTGATCTCGAGGCGTACGATAAGCGTCGGGCCGCCATGCTGGCCCTGCTTAAGACCGCGGCTGGCATCGCACCCTTCAGTGCCTGGCTCCCCGTATCCGAATCGATTGGCCGCAGTAAAAGCGAAAAGTTAGAGCTTTACCTCAAAGTGCTCTATGAACTCTTGCGCGACGTGCTGCTCTTGCGCGAAAAGGCAGGTGAGATTCGCAATCAGGACATCCGCCGGGACCTGGAGACGCTCGCCTCGAAGGTCGAATTCGCGTGGATCCGCAAAGCCGTCGCACGCGTCGATGAACTCGCTGAACTCCTCCGCCGCAATATCCAAAAAACCATCGCGCTGGACGCCCTGATCATGGAACTCCGCTCTTAAATCGGGGCATAGCCTGTCGCCGATTTACGCGCACCGTGCCAGCGTGTCCCAGAATTCAGGAAACGACACCGACGCCGCCTCGGCGCCTTCGATAACGGATTCCCCATCCGCTCGCAGCGCCGCCACCGCGAACGCCATTGCCACCCGATGATCGCCGAATGAATCGAACGCAGCCGCGCGGAACTTCTGACGACCGGGGATCATCATCCCATCCGACGTTTCCTCCGCCGCGACCCCCAGCCGCCGCAGGTTTTCCGTCACTGTGTGAATGCGGTCCGTCTCCTTGATGCGCAACTCACCCGCGTCCCTTACCGTCAACCCTTGTTCTGTCGCCGCGCCGAGCACTGCCAGCACAGGGATCTCGTCGATCAGCGCGGCCGTCAGCCCGCCTTCGATTACGCCGCCCCGTAGTTCCGAGTACGCGACCCGGATTTCGCCCACGAGTTCCCCATTCTGGCTCTCGAGTTCTGGAATCGCAATCTTCGCTCCCATTCCCGTCAGGAAATCGAGCAAAGCCGAACGCGAGGGATTCAAT
>CAZKQQ010000198.1:0-12971 GCA_964554945.1 uncultured Solibacteraceae bacterium
GCCCCCGTCGGTGCTCTTCCAGACTCCTCCGCCGGCCGAGCCGATCCATACTATGTCTGGATTGGCGGGGTGGCATGCGAGGCTCGTGCAGCGCCCGCCAATATTGGTGGGGCCCATGCTTTCCCACTGCGGAGCGGCGGGAGGTGGCAAGGCCGCCGCCCGCGTGCGAGCGCGTTCGGCGATGAGATTCTCGATATCGCCCTCACGGTGGGGCCAGCTCGCCCTTGCCTGGAACCAGACCGCACGCCGCTTGTGGGTTGAATGAACGGGCTCGGGCAAGCCTGGCTTGCGCTCTTTGCGGGGACCCGGGGCTAAACCGGTTTGCGGTTTTGTCGCGGGTTTTCGGCGTTTTGTCTTCTTGCTCGCCATAGTCTCGTCTCCTGATCGCCAGTTTTCAGCGTTGCAACGATGGATTACCGGCTACGGCTTCCTCGGATGCCCGCCAAACGCCATCGAATCGCGGAAATCACCCGTCGTCGGAATACAACACCAACGACCACCAAAAAGCCGGCGACCAGATACAAGGCCTCGGTTGCCCCACTGCCGCCGTCCGGGGAGACATGAAATAAGCGCTCGATGAAGTCCATAGTCTTTTCGGCTTGTTCCCGACTCCTTCAACATCCGCGCGTGTCACATCGACTGAACTGTGCAGAACGCCAAGTCTTCTATTCGGGATGGGCCTTAGTATTTCCTTTCCGCCGTTTGATGTCAAGGTGATTCTAATGCATTCGATCGCACACCGCGTCATTAGATGAGAACCGGTTCGAATGGAAACCATCCGCCATTTTGTTCACTTGCAGGAAATTCCGTCAAAACTATTCGACGCGAGACGTGGTGCTAGACTGAACGCGAAAGGCTATCGCAAACAGGAGGAACAGCTTTGGAGAGCGTGCTGGCGGCCGTGAGAATCGCCCCGAGCAAGACGGAGATCCGCGAATTTCCCATGCCGGACATCCCGCAAGACGGCGCCTTACTAAAAATGGAGGTCGCCGGGATCTGCGGGACCGATGTGAAGCTGTACCGGGAACCGCCGTCGAGCGCTCCTGTCATTATGGGCCACGAGAACATCGGTTACATTGCCAGGACCGGAAGCACATTCGCCAAACGCCAGGGATTCAAGGAAGGGGACCTGGTTTTCCTGGAGCACTATGTCTCGTGCGGCCAATGCGAGTGGTGTCATCAGGGCCAATACCGTCACTGCGAAAACACCGACTGGCGTTACAACCCGAACGCCATCCGCTATGGCTATACGCCGTCCGACCTGGCCCCCCATCTGTGGGGCGGCTTTGCCCAATACGTGTATCTGCCCTGGAACGCCGTCGTTCACCGCGTGCCGAAGGGCGTGACACCGGAATTAGCAGGATTGGCCACCCCCATGGCCAACGGCATCGAATGGTCGCTGTTCGACGGCGGTGTCGGCTATGGTTCCACCGTGCTCATTCAAGGCCCGGGCCAGCAGGGGCTATCCCAGACCGTGATCTCCAAACAGGCGGGCGCTTCTCTCATCATCGTCACCGGCACGTCCCAAGACGCCGCGCGGATGGAGGTCGCCAAAGCCCTCGGCGCCGACTACGTCATCGATATAGATAAGGAAGATCCTCTCGCACGCATCAGGGAGATCACGGGCGGCAAGGGGGTGGACGTCGTGCTCGACTGCACCGCCGGCGCCGGGACCTTCCCGATTCTGCTCGGCGTGGAAGCGGTCAAACGCCGGGGCGGCACAATGGTGGTTCAGGGAGAAATGGCGGAGTTCCCGAATTTCCCGATCGGCCGCATCACATCGAAAGCCATTACCATCAAGAGCGCGCGCGGCCACAGCTATAAGGCGTGTGAGTTCGCCCTGCAACAGCTCGCATCGAAGCGCTTTCCCCTGGAGAAGGTGACGACGCACCGGTTCGGACTCACCGACGTGGACCTTGCCATCAAATCGGTCGGCGGCCAGGGCGTCCCGGGTGTGATCCACGCGTCGCTCATGCCATGGCAGTAACGCTCGTCACCCGCACGCAGGGAAACAATGAGGCCCTCAAGAATGGCACAGTAAAGCCGCGAACCTGCGAGTTCGAGTTCGTCGAGGTGGACCCGCTCATCGACGCCTTCCGCCGCATGGTGCGCGGGCTCGAGTTCGATGTCTCCGAGATGGCGCTGACCACCTACATCACGGCCCGCGCTCATGGGAAGCGTTTCACTGCCCTGCCGATCTTTCTGGTGCGGGCCTTCCATCATGGCGCAATCGTGTATAACACGAAATCCGGCATCAAAAACCCGAAGGATCTGGAAGGCAGGAAGGTGGGCGTCAACCGCGGCTACACCGTGACTACCGGCGTATGGGCTCGCGGCATCTTGCAGCACCAGTACGGCGTCGACCTGAACACGATCACCTGGGTGCTTTCGGGCGACGAGCACGTCGCCGAGTACCGCCCGCCGGCAAACGTGATACCGATTGAAAAAGGGGAAAAGATGGCGGACCTCGTCGCGTCCGGAGAGTTGCCCGCGGCGATCGGCGTCGAGATCGAGTCACCGGACGTGAAGCCGCTGATTCCCAATGCCGCGGAAGCGGGTCTTGAGGCCCTGCGCAGCCGCGGCCATTACCCGATCAATCATCTGATGGTCGTGAAGGACGATCTGCTGGAAGCCCAGCCGGATCTGGCGCCTGACATCTTCCACGCGTTTGCCGAGGCCAAGCGCGACTACGTCCGCCGCCTCCAGGCCGGTGAGATCCAGAAGCCTACGCGCGTCGACGAGTTGCACCGGCGCGTGATGCAGATTACGGGCCGCGATCCCCTGCCCTACGGCATCGCCCCTAACCGCCAGGCGCTCGACGAACTCATCCAGTATGCGTTCGAGCAGCGGATCATCCGCCGGCAAGTGGCTGCAGAAGAGTTATTTCCGCCCAACACCCACGCCCTGGTCGGCTGATTTCCGAGCCGCGGCCACGCGCCGAATGCAGCACCGCACCCCGCGGCAAGCATGATAACCTCATCGAGGAGCTTCGATGCAATCCGCAGAATCCAAAGTCACCATTCCCATCCTCCAGCAGATGAAGCGGGCGGGGCAAAAAATCGTCGGAGTGGTGGCCTGGGATTTTCAGATTGCTCAGATCATCGACCGCGCCGGCGTGGACATCGTTTCGGTGGGAGATTCGGTGGGAACGAATTTGTGGGGCCACCCGAATCCGCTCTCCGTCACGATGGACGAGATGATCGTCGTCTGCAAAGCGGTTTCCCGCGGCGTCAAACGAGCCATGGTGAGCTGCGACATCCCGTTCGGTCCCGTCCAGGAGGGCATCGATAGCGCGCTCCGGGCAGCGATCCGGCTGGTGAAGGAAGCGGGTGCGGACATGGTCAAACTCGACGGCGCGGCGGATTTTCCCGAGGCGGTGCGCGCAATTGCCCGCGCGGGCATCCCCGTCTTCGCGCAGTTCGGGATCACTCCGCAAACCGCTTCGCAATACGGCATCTCCTACCACGATATGTTGAAGCCCGGCGCGCAAGCGCCGGCCTGGATGACCGCAAAATTCGTGGAGGAGGCTGCGCTCCTGGAAGGCGCGGGCGCGTCGCTTCTCGATTTCACCCTGTCTGGGCCGGTGGCGGGTCCCGCGGTGGTTGGAGCCGTTTCAATACCCGTGATCGGTGGGCTCGGCGGCGGCCCCTGGCTCGATGGACGGATGCGGATGGCGCACGCCGCCATCGGCTACGCGGCCAGCGCGCTCGATTCGAAGACCGAAACCTACGCGAATGTCGCCCGGATCACCCTGGATGCAATGACCGCCTATGCTGACGATGTACGCGCCGGACGCCAGATCAAAGGCGGCATCCCCGTCACACAAAAGCCGTTGATTTGACCGGATCGCGCGTCCCTCCTCCGCATTTGATGCCGAAGAGCGCGCTCGCCGGCTTACTTCGTGAGCCCCTCCTTGAGGAATGCCACTAACGGCGGCAATGAGCGCTCGGGTGCCTCCATAAAGGGCACGTGTCCCAGACCCGGCAGCAGCTCCAGCCGCGCCTTGCCGTTGGGAATGGTAGCCGCGATGCGTTTCATCCCCTCCTGGAAGTCTGCGGGCGTGCCCGCCAGCATGTCTTCGGCGCCGCCGTAGACCAGCGTCGGCGCTTGGATGTGAGCCCAATCGTACACCACAGGGTCAAGATAGATGACGTTATTGATGAGCGTCTGTACCCTGGCGAGGCGGGGCCAGTCCGCGCTGAGCGTCCACGCGTACCGAATGCGCACATAGGACTCAAACTGCGAGTTCCACGCCGAAGGCTTGTGCGCGACGTAGCGCATCAGGCTGGCCCGAATCGTCTGATATGTGGAGGCGAGCGTACGCTTATATGCTTCATCGGGGTCGCCCACCGGATTCTTGAAGCGGGCATCGGTGAGCCCGATGGGATTGAATAGGACCAGCCGTTCGGTAATATCCGGATATTGCGTCGCGAATCGCGCGGCGAGCATGCCGCCCATCGAGTGGCCCACGATCATCGCCTTACTGATGTTGAGGCTTTCCAGGATAGCGCGCGTGTTTCGTGCCATGTCCGCCAGGTTGTAGGGAATGATGGGTTTGGAGGAGCGTCCATAGCCGATCTGGTCGGGCACGATGACCCGGAAGCCCTCCTTGCCCAGTGCGTCGATGACGACGCCGAAGTAGAAACCAGCGAAGTTGTTGCCGTGCAGCAGCACCACCGTATGTCCGTTGGACTGGCCTTGGGGTTTCACGTCCATGTATGCCATGCGGACATCCTGTCCGTAGAGGGTCAGCGGAAGGTACGAGCTCGGGAATGGGTATGGACACTCCTCGCACGTGATGCTTCCTGGCTTCACATCCGCCGGTGCGGATACTCCCGGGCCGCCGCTTTGCGCAGAGCCGGCGGGCGACAACAAGATCACCAGGGAGAAGAACAGAATGAGATTCTTCATCATGACTCTAAAGGGTAACGCAGCAACTTGCCGGAAAACTACTGAATTCTCGTAAGCGTTTCCGGATCGCTTCGCGGGTTTGACTGGATCGGTTCTCTTCTGCCCCGTCTTGACAAATCGGCCGCCGCAAAGATATTTTATTGGCAAATCATGCAGACTAATTTCCGTTTCCGCGGCCGCCAGGTGGTCCTTTTGCTGGCCTTTTCATCGATACTCCCCAGCCTTGTGAGCGGGCAAGGATCCACCAGCGCCACGGTTTTAGGGACCGTCACCGATTCCGCTGGCGCCGTGATTCCGAATGCTTCCATACAGGTGAAGAACATCGCGACGGGGCAGGCGCAGCAGGTGGCGACAGACGGTCAGGGCCGCTATACCATCGCGGATCTTGGGGTCGGCAATTATGAAGCACAGGCTTCCGCACAAGGCTTCCAGACCACGGTCCGCCGCGGCATCACGCTGACGGTCGGCCAGCAAGCGGTCGTGGATTTTTCGCTGTCGGTCGGACAGTCGCAGCAGACCGTGACGGTGGAGGGTCAGGTCTCGCAGGTCGATACGCTTTCGACCGCCGTGTCGTCTTATGTGGAACAGAAGCAGATCAACGACCTGCCGCTGAATGGCCGCAACTTCACCGACCTGGTGACGCTGGTGCCCGGCGTGTCGGGCGGCTCCCAAATCGGCAACGGTGGCGCGAACTTGCTCTACGGCGTGCAGAACAATTTCGCCGTTTCGGGCGCGCGGGCGGAAGGCCAAGCCTATCTTTTGGACAACACCAATATTCAAGGCTTCTGGAACCATGGCTCCGGATCCGGTGTCATGGGCACAACGCTCGGGATTGAGGCGATCTCCGAGTTTTCGGTTCTCACCAACACCTACAGCGCCCAATTCGGCGGCAACGGCTCCGTGGTGAATGCGGTCAGCAAGTCGGGCACCAATAGCTTCCATGGATCCGCATATGAATATCTGCGCAACAGCGCTCTGGATGCTGCGAATTTTTTTGACAACTCCTTAGGCGTCAAGAAAGCCCCGTTCCGGCAGAATCAGTTTGGCGGGAGCGTAGGCGGGCCGATCAAGAAGGACAAGCTGTTCTTCTTCGTCAATGACGAAGAGCTGCGGAAGTCGTTGGGCCAGACCTTCACTGGGTTGATTCCTGACGCCAACGCACATCTGGGAATCGTCGGCGGAGTAAACGTCGGCGTCAATCCCGCGATCAAGCCCATCCTCGATCTTTATCCGGCCACCACGTTAACGTCCCCCACGGGCATCGTTCAGGTCCCCGAAGTGGACACAACGACCGGCAACGAGAATTACCTGCTGGCGCGAGTCGACTACACGATCTCCACCAAAGATTCGCTGTTCGTCCGCTACGTGCGGGACTTTGGCGATACCACACTCCCTTTTCTTGGCTCGCCCCTGCCTCCGCGGTGGCCGGAAATCGGCTCCACCCGGAACCAGTTCGCGACCGTCGAGTACCGCCGAGTAATTTCACCGGCGATGGTGAATCTGTTGCGCTTCAGCTTTACCCGCACCCGCGAGACGGATGTACAAGCCAAGCCGGACCAGGCGAAGGCGCTGGACTTCTTTCCCGAGCGCGGGCAGAACGGCGGCGTCAACATCACCGGTCTCTCGTCGATCGGCACCAGCATCTTCGCCCCGCTTTTAGAAGTGCAAAACAAATTTCCTCTCTCGGATGACGTCTTTTGGACGCACGGCGCCCATAGCCTCCGTTTCGGCGCAACTCTGGATCGAATCCAGAGCAATTTCCAGCAACAGGGTTGGTGGGGCGGCTTCTATACTTTTCCCGGCCTCACTGCTTTCCTCCAAGGTCAGCCGACCCTCTTCCAGGGGCCCGAACCGGGGCAGACCGACTCCTATCGCGACTTTCGCGAAAGAGAATTGGATTTGTACATCCATGATGAGTGGAAGGTGTCTCCCAGGCTGACATTGAATTTCGGCGTCCGCTGGGAATATGTGACCAACCCGACCACCAATGTGCATCAGCTCAAAACCCTGATCAATCCGCCCTTTGGAACGTTCCAGCAAGTGCCCAACGTGTTCGCCTCCAATCCCGCGCTGCACAATATCGATCCCCGGATCGGAATCGCTTGGGATCCCTTCGGCGATCATAAGACGGCCATCCGAGCCGGGGCCGGAATCTTCTATGATCCGATTCACGCGCGCAGTTACGCGTCGGGCTATTACTTCAATCCGCCTTACGCGCTCGCCTTCATCCCCGGGGCGCCCGCGTTCCCCAACCCGTTTACAGGCCCCACCCTGCCACCCCCGTCGCAGCTCGTCGGCGTGGACTATAACACGGTCAACACGCCGCATATGTATCAATGGAATTTCAATATTCAGCGCCAGTTGTTCGAGTCCACGAGTTTGACCGTCGGCTACGTCGGTTCGCGGGGCGTGCACCTCTATGCCGCTCGCGATATCAATCCCGTGCTCCCCAGCGTAGTCAATGGCGTGACGGTCTATGGTGTGCCCATCGGGCCGAGTCGAGCCGGTTTCGTGAGCAACCCGCGCCGGAATGGCGGCCCCGCGTCATTGAACAGCGAGGCGCCGGTCGGCGATTCGAGTTACCACTCCTTGCAAGTCGGCCTGAACCGCCGGTTCTCGCACGGCGTACAGAGCCAGCTTTCCTACACGTGGTCGAAGTGCATGGACGATGCCTCCGGCACCTACGGCCTGGAGGGTGGTATCCCCTGGTCCGTGCCGCTGAACGGTTCCTTTGACCGCGGACGGTGTCTGTTCGACCGGCCGCACGTGTTGCACGTGAGCGGAGTCTACGCGTTTCCTTTCAAACAGAACATCCTGGTGAGAGGATGGCAGATGAGCGGCGGGCTCACCGCGCAGAGCGGCGCACCGTGGAACGTGATTATCGGATTCGACCAGAGCGGAGATACCATCGCCAACCAGCGGCCAAACTTGGTAACGCCCGCGGATCAAATCATGCAAGACAAAGTGACCCAGTGGGCCAACCCGGCCGGGTTCTCGCTGCCGGCGGCCGGCACCTTCGGCAATCTGCAGAGGGACTTTTTGGCTGGTCCCGGCATTGTCAACATCGACTACTCGCTTATCAAGGAGACGACCATCAAGGAACAGACCCGCCTTCAGTTCCGCGCTGAGTTCTTCAATCTACTCAACCATGCCAACTTCGCGTTGCCCATCGCCAGCGCGTTTGTGGCGACAGCCAACGGCGGCGGCGTTCCCAACCCGACCTTCGGGAAAATCACCGCAACCACGACCTTCAACCGGCAGATTCAGTTTGCGCTGAAGCTGCTGTTCTGATCTTACGTGCCGCAGGCCATCGTTCTTTATGGCCTGCGTCGGCGGCTGATGATCAAAACGATCTTCTGCCCGCGAGCCGTGTATTCGATGGAGATCAGAGTTTATTTCGAGAACTCTTTACAGGCGTCCGTTTCGGAACCCCAGAATTCGACGCACTTCGCGTGATCCATGGGGCCCTTGCCGACGACCTTAGCCATGAGGAAGTCGGCAATCAGCTCGATTTCGCGCTGCTGTAGCGTAGCCGGAGGATCGGGCATGCGGGTCGGGTAGGCTCTCAGATCGGCCTGCTTCTTGCCGTAGCAGCGACCATCGCTGTAAGCGAACTTGTCGAAGGCCGGCATTTGTGAGTTGAGCTTTCCACATTTAATCAGCAGGATCAGACCGGCGCGGTTGAGCTTGGTTTCACGCAAGTTGGCGCCGTCGGGCATTTGGCTGTCGGTCTTGTGGCCGTCGCCGGCCCAGCCATGACACGCCTGGCAGTTGCCTTTTTGTTGAAACAGTCTCATGCCATCGGCAATGTCGGACGCATTGAGCGGCTGCTGTTCCTGTCCTTGCGCTCCCGAGGCTAAGAACGCCGCGGCCATGAGCGCGCCCGCAACACGAGTCCGTGAAAGGAAGCGCGGGCACATTGCGTGTTTGCGTGTATTAGTCATGCACGCAGTATACAGCGTTCCGTGAGATCGTTAGACTAAGGCTCCAGGACGGCTGGAGTTGGAAGCCTGTGCGAAGCCCGCCAAAGGCACCTCGTCGTGCATGGGCGCCTCCGACAGAAAATTCGGCTTCCATCTGGCGTCCATGAGAATTTCCGCTTTTCCTGATTAATCACTAGCCGCTATAGATTGTTTCCGTTCCGGGCAGCTGTGCGATCTGTAACATCCTGCGCGGGACGCGGCGAATCGGAGCGAAGGCTCCTGTATAATCTAGTGCAGGCAAAGGGGGATGGTTTGTGGCGGCAATCATCAGCAACCCGGTAAATACTGCACTCGGACGGAACGGGAGCTTCACGCCGAGTACGGCGGAGGTGCGCGAACAACTGGCGCGCCTGCTCGATAGTTCTTTGTTCCGAGGCAGCCGGCGCTATCCTGGACTGCTGCGATTCATTGTCGAGCGGAAACTCGACGGGCACACCGAGCAACTGAAGGAAAGGGCGCTGGGGATAGAGGTGTTCGGCCGGCGCGCCGATTACGACACCAACCAGGATCCGATCGTCCGGGTATCGGCGGCCGAGATCCGCAAACGGATCGCGCAGTACTATCACGAGCCGGGGCATGAGACCGAACTGCGCATCGAGCTGCCGCTCGGATCGTACATACCCGTGTTTCACGCTCCCGCGATTGCACCGGCACTGGTGCCAATATCCAGTCGGCCGCGGTTCCTGACTAGGAAAAGCTGGTGGTGGCTGGCAGTGGCATCCTGCCTGCCCTTAGCGGCTCTTTCCTGGAACAATGCTGCTCCCCTTGACCAGTTCTGGCGGCCGCTGGTTCAATCAGGCAACCCGGTTTCGCTGTGCGTGGCACGCAGTCCGGTCGAATCGGGACACATGGTGGATGCGGTTAATTTTGCGTCCCGCTCTTCAAACATTGCCTGGCCGGACGCGGTAACGCTGGCCAAATTAGCCGGACTGTTGCAGTCAAAGGATCAACGATACACGGTCCGGCGGGAAGATCAGCTCAGTTTCAACGATCTGCGACAAGGGCCCGCCGTTCTGATCGGAGGGTTTAATGACAGTTGGACGCTCCGGCTCATGAACGACGAACGATTCAGTTTTCAGCGGGACGGCGACCTCTGCTGGATCAGGGATCAACAGAACCCGAACAATAAACAATGGAATATTAACCTGGGGCATGTTGATGAGCGCGGCATCCCAATATTGGCTCAGGACTTTGCGATTATTTCGCGAGTGTCCAACCCGAGGACAGGAAACATGCTGGTCCTCGTGGCGGGGCTATGGGGATACGGGACTCAGGCGGCCGGAGAATTCTTGACCAACGGGCGCTTCTTGAAAGCGCTGGCAGAGCGGGCGCCGGCCGGATGGGAGAAGAAGAACATGCAAGTGGTGATCAGTACCGAGGTGATCGATAAGAGCACCGGGCCGCCGCGAATCCTGGCTGTAAACGTCTGGTGAATCGCCGCCGGGCGAGGTATGATACGTCAGTGTTACCGGCGTAACGGCCCTCGGTAGTACACTGCGATATAACAACTTACGGCTTCCTGCAAGCCGACGATACCGTATCGCTCTTTTTTCGGGAAGAAGCAACCATCAATCTATACGGCAACTCGGGGAAGGATGGGCTACCAGCCCAAGAGGTTTTCGTACATGATCAGACGATCCGCGTGGATCATCGTCCTGGCCGCACTGTCGGCGGCATTATCGTTTTCGCAAAACATTAATGGCTCGATCACAGGAAGAGTGACGGATCAGCAGGGCGCGGTGGTTCCGAACGCTTCGGTGACAGCGGTCGATACGACCCAGCAGATCTCGGTTACGACGAAGACCAATGAGCAGGGTGTGTTCGTCGTGGCGGGACTCCGTCCGGGAACTTACGATCTGCGTCTCGAGGCAACGGGGTTCAAGAGGCTCGACCGTCCGGGGGTACCCTTGAATGCCGACCAAAAGGTGGCGCTGGCGGACCTGGTGATGGAGGTCGGGGCGCTCACGGAGACGGTCGAGGTCTCGGCGGAGGCCACCCTGCTGCAAACAACGAGTGCCGAGCGGTCGGACACGATCATTGGAAAGCAGATCGAGAACCTGCAAGTCAACGGGCGCAACCCGCTGGCCATGACGAACCTGGTGCCGGGCGTAGTCAATACGGCGAACTTCCAGGTGGGCGGGCCGGGCGGCATCGGCGGCATTCAGGTAAACGGGAATCGCGGATCGGCCAACATGCTGACCATTAATGGGATCGGCAACATGGACACCGGCTCCAACGGATCGCAGAACGTGACCGTGAGCATCGACTCGACGCAGGAGTTTCACATTCTGACGGGGATGTACCAGGCGGAATACGGGCGCAATGCTGGAGCGCAGATCGCGGTAGTGACGAAGAGTGGCACTTCCGCGCTACATGGCAGCGGGTATTGGTACCATCGCCACGACGGATTGAACGCGAATAGCTGGATCAACAACGCCAAAGGCATCCCGCGCAGCCTGTTTCGCTATAACGACCCCGGCTATACGATCGGGGGCCCCGTTTATATTCCGAAGCTCTTGCCTCAGAAGGATAAGCTGTTCTTCTTCTGGAGCGAGGAATTTCAGGAACAACTGGCGCCCAACACGGTGCGCAATATCCAGGTGCCGACGGCGCTGGAGCGGAAAGGCGATTTTTCCCAAAGCTTGAATAGCAGTGGCAAGCCGGTGACGATTAAAGATCCTCTCAACGGCCAGCCATTTTCGGGAAACCTGATTCCGGCCGCCCGATTGTATTCCCCGGGGGCGGCGCTATTGAACCTGTTTCCGCAACCGAATGTGTCCGGGCAGGTGGGATACAACTACACATCTCAATTTTCGAACTCGCAGAACCGGCGCGAGGACCTGCTGCGCATGGACTATAACGTGACATCGAACCTGCGGGTGTTCGGCCACTATATCTATAATTCGCAGCCGTTCACCTATCCGTACGGCTCCTTCGTGGTTGGCATCAATGTGCCGGTGGTGCCGGTGGCATACCTGAATCCGGGGTATAGCTGGGCAAGCGGCGCGACATGGATTCTGGGGCCGAGGACGACCAACGAATTCAATATGGGCGTCACGCACAATTCCATCAATATCGACGAAATCGGCGACACGCTGACGCGCACGAAATCGGGGATCACGCTGCCGCTGCTCTACCCGAGCGCCGTGCAGAAGGATTACATTCCCGGTTTCAACTTCGCGGGAACGAACATCACCAGCGCGTTTGCGCCGAATTTCACCTCCGTGGGCGATGCGCCGTTCGTGAACTACAACACCGTGATCAACATCAGCGACAATCTCACCCGGATCATGGGCGCGCATACGCTGAAGACCGGGATGTTCCTGGAGCGCAGCCGGAAGAACCAAAGCTCGTTCGGGAATAACAACGGCTTTTACAACTTCGGCGATACGACAGCGAATCCGTTCGACACGGGATTCGGATTTGCGAACGCGGCGCTGGGCGTGTATCAAACGATGGACCAGGCGGTGAATTATATTAACGGCGAGTACCGCTACTGGAACATCGAGGGCTTCGTGCAGGACACCTGGAAGGTGACGCCGCGGCTGACCCTAGACTACGGACTGCGGCTGGCGTGGTATCAGCCGCAATACGACGCGTCGCTGCAGGCATCGACGTTCGTACTGAACAAATGGGATCCGGCGCAGGCGCCGCGGCTGTATCAACCGCAGAACGTGAACGGCGTGCGGTCAGCGGTGGATCCGGTGACCGGGCAGGTGCTGCCGGGGTACGACATCGGGCTGGAAGTTCCGAATACGGGCAATCCGTTCAACGGCATCGTGCAAGCGGGCAAAGGATACAGCCAGTATCTGCAAGACAACCGGGGGCCGGTGTGGGGGCCGCGGTTCGGCCTGGCATGGGATGTAACCGGGCGGCAGAACGTGGTGATCCGGACCGGCGGCGGCATCTATTACGACCGCTTCCAGGGAAACCGCGTGTTCGACATGGTGCGCAATCCGCCGGAGGGGTTGGACCCGTCGCTGACCTATGGTCTGGCGCAGAACATCAATCCGAGCAACATTATTCTGGCGCCGCCCACACTGTATGCGGCCGACCCAGCCGCCAAACTGCCGACCA
>CAZKQQ010000199.1:0-12914 GCA_964554945.1 uncultured Solibacteraceae bacterium
TCCGACGGAGTGGCCCATCCAGGTAGGGTCAAGGTCTTTCGGCTGGCCGCTGCCATCGGTGTGGATCACGTGGAAAATATTGTTGGATTCGAACAGCAGCGCGAGACGCTTAGGCGTCTGGACGATTTCTACCGGGTATTCCACCTGCCAGGCGCGTGTGTAGCCCCAGGGCAGGCACCGCGCGGAGTAGTCGACGCGCTGGTCTTTCGTTTTCCACTGCTGGAGACCCCACTCTGTAAACGGAAGCTCGCCGGTGCCGGTCTGCGTACAGCCGGGAGTATTGCCGCCGCAGCCCTTTCCGTTGCGCGTAACGTCGGCCACGCGCGGGTGGTCCCAGACGCCGTTGAAATCGGGCTTCCCATCGGGCATGCGTGGGATGTCGTTGGACTGGGCGATCGCGCCGACAGCGGCTAAAAAGAAGACCAGTGTGCGCATGTTCGTTTCCCTCTCAAGCAAAGATATCAAAAGCCGGGAAGTCGCCGTTCAGCAGCGTGTGGGTGTCTGAATATCCGAGCCAGCCGGAAATCATGGTCGCGTAAACTCGGCGGAAATCGGTGGTGTAGATCAGGTTGTCGCCGGCATCCAATTTTGTCAGGCTCGGAATCTGCCCATATTGACCGCCCTTCACCTTGCTGCCGGCGATGAACATGAGGTTGGCGGTGCCGTGGTCGGTACCGAGATTGACGTTTTCGGGAACACGCCGCCCGAACTCCGAGAACACCATCACAACCACGTCGTCGGCGCGCTTGATGCGCTCCAGATCGCGGATGAACGCGGACACGGCGTCTGAAGCGTAAGTGAGGAGACGTTTGTGAACGTCGTTCTGGAAAACATGCGTGTCGAAAGCATTGTTGCGGTAGGAGGTGTAGTAGAGGCGCGTGGGCATGCCGGCGTCGATCAACGCGACGACCTTCGGCAAATCAAGCCCCACAATCCCGTAGTCAATCGGAGAACGGTATTTCGCCCAGGCTTCGCGCACGAGCACGGACGCGTCCTTCGCGCTCCGGGCTGTATCGAGCAGGAAGCGGCGCGAGGGATTCTCGACCTTGCCACTGTCGGGTATGGTCGATAAGATGTCGCGCTCCTCGTAGAATTTTTCCTGAGAGAACTTATTCGGATCGTCGAAGACCACGGGGACATGCCTGTGGCTGCGCACCGCAAGCGACTGGCGCGCGCCGATATTCACCAGGTAATTGGCCGGCGCCTGCGGAGCCATCGCATCGGCGAGACGGCCGACCCAGCCATACTCTTCGCCGCTGTTGGGCGCCGCGGTGTGCCAGTAGGCCATCGAGGTGAAGTGCGAGAACGAGGGATTTTCGTAACCGCATCCGTGTACGATGGCCAGCTTGCCGTCCTTATATAAGCGCTCGAAGCCCGCCATGCCGCCGCTGAATCCGAAGTGGTCGTCGATAGGCCGCACTTCCTTCTTGGGAATGCCCAGCTGGGGGCGGTGCTTGTAATAGGCGTCGTCGCCGTAGGGAACGAGCGTGTTGAGGCCGTCGTTGCCGCCGGAAAGCTCCAGCACGACCAGAATCTTGCCGTCCGCCCGGCCTTGCGAGGAGAGCGCAGCGGCAGCCTGCGCGAACGCTTTCACAGGAATGGTGGCGCCCGCGGTGACGCAGACGCCGCACATGCCGGCCCGCAACAGATCGCGGCGGCTGGACCGGGAGAAGGAGAAACGATTCGTCATACGCACCTCACCCCAACTGATATTCCGGCTGGCTCATGATCAGGTGCAGTACCAGCCGCAACGATTGTTCCATATAGGTTCGGGCCGCGGAGATATCCGTAGTGCCCAGATCTTTGTTGAGAAACGCGATCAGCTTCTGGCGCGCCGCCTCGCCCGGCGGGACACGCATGAAACGGTGAATGAAATAATCGACCACCTGCGTGGTGTTCTGCAAATCCGCGTTCAGCACCATGCGCGAGAGATTAACTTGCGCCGTATCGCGCGGGATGGCTTTGACGCGCTCGATCGCCATCTGCGAGCCGCGGAAGCTGCCATAACGCGTATTGAACTCTTCGTCGCGGTCGGCATTCTTGTTTGATTCTGCGATGTCGCCGGTTTTGGCTTCGTCCTTCGTGGCGGTGGAGATATCCATGCCTTGCCGGACACGCTCGGCAACTCGACGGACTTCGCCGCCTCCCGTATAACGGTCCGGCGGCAGGAAACTGATGTCGGGAAAAAGAATGTCACGCGCAAAGTTGGCGCGCTCCAGCAATAAGCCGGGAGTGATCCAGCTCTGCCCCTGCGCCCATCCTGCCACCGTGGGAGGCGAAAAAAGCTGCTGTCCCAGGGCGCCGGTGACCAGGTTGAAATCGGGAACGCCCGGGATGCTCTTCAGACCCAACTTCTTGTAGGTAGTCACAGCCAGCTCGACCGGGCTCTGAATGCGCGTGCCCACCGACGCGGCACTGTAGAAATCGCGCGAGAGGAAGATTTTTTCAAGCAGCGGGGAGATTTCGTATTTGTTCTGCCGCAGCACGGCTCCCAATTGCGTTTGCAGTTCGGTCGAGAGGTCCTGGCGCACGAAGTAGCGGTAGATCTTGCCGGCGATGTAATCGGCCGTAACGGGCTGCTGCATGATGATGTTGATCACGTCGACGCCATCGAAGCGGCCGGTGTGACCGAGGAAGGTTTTTTCGCCGTCGTCGTGCTGGTCTTTGTTGACGACGAATTTCAGGTCCACATAGTTCCAGCCGGTGAAGGCGCGGGCGGCCTCGCGGATGTCCTTCTCCGTGTAATGGCCCACGCCCATGGTGAACAGCTCCATGATTTCGCGGGCAAAATTTTCGTTGGACGCACCTTTGACATTGACGCCGGCATCCAGAAACGAAAGCATCGCAGGACCCTGCGCCACGGCTACGGTGAGATTGCGGAAATTGCCGGTACCTTGTTTTTGGAACAACTCCAACTGGCCGAGCAGCTTCCGGTAATCGCGGACCTTAGCCTCGTTGGAAGCGAAATGGCCATGCCAGAAGAGCGCCATCTTTTCCTGGAGCGGCCGCTGGCTGGCAAGCATGCGGTTGGCCCACCAGTATGCGACACGGTTGGTTTCGAGCACGCTCGCGCGCAGCCAATAGAAGAACTCGTCGACGATGGGTTGCAGACGGCGATTGCCGCTGGGCTTCACTTTAATGCCGAGCGCTTCGCCTTTTTCCTTGGCAAGGTCGGTGACGGCGGGACGGCTGGGCGGAAACGGTTCCAGACCGGGCTCGTGGATTCCGGACTCGTCAAAAGGCGGCAGGTTGCTGACGTCGGTTCCCTCGAAGCGCACCAGGCGGGCGACGGCCTTGGCGGGAGTCATCTTGGCCAACGCCTGGATTTCCTCGGGAGTTCCGCCAAAACCGGCGCGCTCGAGCAGGTGGGCAGCGAAATCTGCGTTCCATTCCGAGGGGCCGATAGGGGTCAGGTCGTCCTGCCAGGCGGCGGGGCCGGCTTTCTGCGCCAGAACCGGAAGCGCGGCGGCGAGGATAAGAGGCCCAAAGAAGCGGGATTGTCGAAACATGGGCAAAACTCCTTCGGACGTGCTGAGGAGGATTTTACGATAAAAGGAGGCCGGCGGGGGCGCCACCCGTCCCCACGCTTTGCCGCCGAGGTGGCGTGCAGAGGATTTCTTTCTGAGTTTCTCTCGTCTTCGCGCCTTCGCCGCGTTTCCTCAATCGACGAATTACGGGGCGTCGGCGCCAACTGCGGACCTGGGGGTCCGCCCCACTCGGTATGGTATAGTCAACGTCGAAATGAGGCGGAAGATCTTATGGGCAACGATCGCGCTGGCCGTGGGGAGCGCGGGCGCCCAGCAGAAGGTTGAAATCGATAATCCTTGGGTGCGAGTGGTTCGCGTAAAGGCGGGTCCGCATGAGAAACTTCCGATGCACGAGCATCCAGCCTCGGTCCTGGTGTGTCTGACCGACATTCATGAGCGGATGACCGGAGTGGATGGGAAATCGCAGGAGATCACGCGCAAAGCCGGCGATGTCGCTTACCGCGAGGCGACCAAACACGCCGAGGAAAACCTGTCGGACCAGCCGCTGGAGGCCGTGGTCATGGAACTGAAGCCGGGCGCGCCCAAGGCTCCGCCGGCGCCCACGACTGCGCCGGATCCCGTTCAGGCGGATCCAGAACACCACCTGGTGCCTGTCGAAAATGATCGCGTCCGGGTGCTGCGCACAATTCTTGTGCCGCATCTGAAGAGCCCGATGCACCGGCATCCTTCGTACGTGGTGGTGTATCTGACGGAGCTGCATACTACGATGAAACTCGCCGATGGACGGATGGTGGATAATCCGCGGAAGCCGGGTGAAGTGGCGTTCCGCGAAGCCTATCAGCATCAAACGGAAAACATTGGCGACCACACGGCGGTCGAGATTCAGATCGAACTGAAGTGAACGCCGCGCGTCAACTCGGTTTGGTTGCCGTGCTGCTGCTCGCGCGCAGCGGTTCGGCCACGCTGCACGAGGGTTTCAATTCCCGGCAAGCTTACGCCTACACGGTCCAGGTGGCCGGCTTCGGTGAGCGCTGGCCTGGATCGCAGGGACACAAGAAGACCGAGGATCTCATCCGCCAGGTGCTGCAGAAGAATGGAGCGCGCATCGAAAGCGACGACTTCACCGCGATGACGCCGCGCGGCGCGGTCGCCGTGCACAACCTCATTGGCAAATTTCACGTGAGTGCAGACCCGCGGCAGCCGATTTTCATTCTGGCAGGCCACTACGACACGCTGTTCCAGCCGGGATTTATCGGGGCTAATGACGGGGGGTCGAGCACCGCAATTCTACTGGCGTTCGCCGATGCACTGCGGGCGCAGCAGACGAAGATGCAAATCTGGCTGGTGTGGACCGACCTCGAGGAAGCGGTGCAAGCGTTCACTGACGATGACGGCCTTTACGGCAGCCGCCACCTGGCGCAAAAGCTGGCCGCGAGTGGCGCCGCCGCCCGCGTGCGCGGCTTTTTCCTGCTCGACATGATCGGCGACAAAGATCTCGGTGTCGCCCGCGAGACAGGCTCCAACCGGCGGCTGCAGGAAGTCATCGGCAAGGCCGCCGCCCGACTAGGATACAGCCAATACTTTTTTCAGTACGAATCCAGCATCATCGACGATCATGTGCCGTTCATTCGCGCCGGCATACCGGCGGTGGATGTGGTGGACGCCATGTTCGGCCGCATGGGCCCGGGGTTCGACGGCATGGGCGAGTTCCACCACAGCAACACCGACACGATGGATAAAGTGTCGCAGCACAGTCTCGAAGTGGTCGGCCGTACAATCCTCCTTACCGTCGAACTGCTGGACAGCGAGAGCCGGTAAAGCTTATTCCGCTCCGGGAAGAACGTGCTTTAGTTGTTCCTCGCCGGGAGCGAAATGGACGCGGCGATTCTTTTGCCAGCACTCCTCGGTCGATTCCGTGCATTGCGGCCGTTCTTTGCCGTAGCTGATCACAAGCAGGCGATCCGTTAGCCCTAGATCGCTCAAGAACGCTTTGACAGCCGCGCCGCGGCGGTCGCCGAGGCCGAGGTTGTACTCTGCCGATCCCCGTTCATCACAGTGCCCTTCGAGGATCACGGTGGTGGTCGGGAACTCGGCCATGATGGATCTAAGCGCGGCCGCGTTTTGGTTCAGCGCGCTGTGCGCATCAGGACGAATGGTGCTGTGGTCAAAATCGAAGAAAACGTCCCGAACCTCATTGGTGAGACGGTCGCTAATGGTGGTCGGCGGCACGACTGGCTTCGGCGCCGGTGGCGGAGGCGGCAAATTGACGGCAATCGTGGTAGTCGCATTTGCTTCCCCACCGGGCCCGGTTGCCAGGATTCGATAGGTGGTGGCTTCATCGGGGGCCACGCGCCGGTCCGCCGATGCCGCAACCACGCCGATTCCGTGATCGATTTCAATGCGGGTGGCATCCTTGACTTCCCAACGCAACATCGCAGATTGGCCGCGCTCGATGGTAGCGGGTTCGACCGCAAACGTAACAATGACGGGTGGATTCGGTTTTACCGGTTCGGGAGCTTCCACCTTGGGTGGCGGCGGGGTGAGTACCGCCGTTTTCTTCTGGCACGCGATGCCGGAGGCGAGCAGCAAAACGCTGACCGCTCCCATCGCGATGGTGCGGCTTCTTCTCATAGACACCTCTCCTTCTTCGTAGCTGGAAGTGCGCCAACTTCTAACGGACGATCGAGACCTTTTCAGCTTCGATCTTCACTTTTGCTAGTACGGGTGCTCCGGCCGACGGGACGATCTTGACATCATAATCGCCCGGATTCAGCAGAAGTCCTTGCGAGGAGTTGCTGAACTCATCGGCATGGCCGCAGAACTTCTCGTTGACATAGACTGCGGCGAACTTATCGGCGCTGATGGTGCGAAGGCGGCCGAACGGTGGTTGGGCGAGAGGCACGGGAGTCAGGGTCTGACGTAATGTGAGCTTCTTCCCGGCCTCGATGTTCACCTTTGTGACAAATTCCTGATAGCGAGGATCGACCAGCCGGACTTCGTGCTCGCCGGCCGGCACAGTATACGTTCGGGCGACCCGGAAATTCGCAGCCGGACCGAAGTACTTCCCATCGACGAAAACGCCCGCTCTGCCCGGATTGACCTTGGCGACCAATGAGCCATTGGCGCTGGGCTGAGCGCGCAACGGCAGGGCAAGGGCGGTAACAAGAGCTAACAACCAAATGGTGCGCATCGCGAACGAGACCTCCAATCCACGACAACAGAACCACTATAGCAGATCTTAAAATCCTTTAATATGGGTGTCCACGGCCGAGCAGCTTAATTCAGCGTTCGAAAACGACTGCATCGACATCGGCGAAAGGCCCCAGCCGGCGCTGGCGCCAGCCCGAGAATTCGGGACGGCGCGCAAACCAATCGCGCCAGAAGTGGACTTGCGGTTCCCAGCCGTAAATAAGGAAACGATGCGAGGACGAAAGAGTGTCGCGGGCCAGACCGGATGCGAACATCTCGGCTTGCGCGGAAGCCTCAAACGGAAACAGGTAAGGCTTGGCGTGAATCGGATACACGTCGAGGTGGACGTACAGAAATCCGGGCAGAGGATAATCGGGATGCCAGGCAGGCGGACGCGCTTCGATGAAGGGGCTTGGGCAGATCACCGGCAGCGGGCCGTCCGCTTCGACCTGGTTGACCGCCTGCGCGGCGGCGCGCCAGTCCGAATTGTGGTGGCGGGGCCATGGGGTGCGCCACTGGCCGACGACCAACAGCGCCCCGAGCCCCAGCACGAGAGCGAGACGGTTCCAGTTCCCGGTAGGAATGAAGGGCGCGGCGGCCGCGGTTGCCGCGAGCGCAGCACCGGGCAGCGCCAGTTGCAGATAGCGCGGCACGAAGACGCCGTCGCCAGTCATCCACGAGAACACGAAAAGCAAGATAGGCTGGGACAGCCACCAGGCGCCGATGATGATGAGAGCGGAGAGAGAGATTTTCCACGGCTCCGCGGGCGACCGCCCGATGCGCGCGACCAGCCATGCGCCGCCGGCGCACGCCAACAGCAGCGTAAGTTCGAGAGATCGGAGCAATTGTGAGAACGTAGGCAGCGGCACGATGACGTGCGCGCCTGCCTCCCGCAGCAGGCCGAGAGTTTCGGTGAGCACGGGCAGCATCAGGACGCCGCACAAACCGAATACGAGGATGGCGCCCGACCACTTGACCGGAGTATCGCCGCGGATTAACCGGGCGGCGGCATAGAAGACGAACACCAGGCACGAGGGCCAGAACAATAAGTGGATGTACAGAACCGACGCGGCCGCGGCAGCGAACAGCAGCGCGGGCCGCCATCGGCCGGAATCGAGCCAGCGAATCAGAAGCAGCAGGGCGGCCGCGAATACGCACATGCCCACCGCATAGGGGCGGGCATTCGCCGCCTGATAATCGAAACCTGATAACGCGAGGCAGGCAAAGACAGCGAACCAGGATGCGTGAGGGTGGATCAGCCGCGCCGCCAGACGCGCGAAGAGGAGGAGAAAGACAGCCATCGCCAGCACGGAGACCAAGCGTGTGGCGGTCTCGGAATAGCCGAACAGACTGCCTTCCCATCGGATGAGCGGGTAATACCAGGATTGCCACGCTTGCGGCGCGGCAATGGCGAGGGAAGGATGCCCGGCGCCGTGCCGTGCCACGAAGACAGTCGCCGTCTCATCGAGCCAAAAACTCGAAGGCAGCGGCATGAGCCAAAGCCGGGCGATGCACAGCGCCAGCAGCGGCGGGAGCAGCCGGCGCTCCCCGGCCTTTGGCATTATCTCTTCGCTTTGACCTCGGTGCCGGTCGTGGCGCTCACCAAGACGCTATAGCCCGAGGACTTGGTTCCCCACAGGATGTACCACACCGGCGTCGGAAAGCGCGACGCGTTTGCAAGAGTGAACGCGGCCTTTTTGCCGGGATGTTCTTTGACCCAAGATTCCGCCTTCTTGAAGGCAGTCTGATAAGCGGCATCGGAATCCGTGGCGAAATCCATGGTTTGAAAGGGTGCGGCGTTGGGCGTCGGACCGCTCCAGGATTGCGCGGGTGACACGTCGACACCCTTGTGAATGTCGTTTCCCGAGCCCGTCACCGCGTAGGTGAAGGTCCGTGCCTCATGGCGGCTGGGCGACACGAAGATGGCGGTCCACATCCCGAATTTGCCGCCTTCGCTCGTGATGCCGGGAACGTCGCCGCTGGTCATCGTGAGCAGCATAAAGTCGGTCGCCCAAGCGCGCGCCGGCTTATACATTTCGTAAAACGCCGTCTTGGCTGTGACGGGTCCGGCGGGGGCTTCCTGTTTAGGAACCGCCTCCGTTTTGGCTTCTGTGATCTGGGGAGCTTCCGAGCAAGCTGCCAGAATCAGGGCCGCGAGAACCGCGGCGGGCAATGCAAACAGTTTCATGGAGCTACTTCCACCTTATAGTAACTGGGTGCAAGCACGAATGGTTATAGCGGTGGTCTTGCCACCGGCCAGCGGAAGACGCACTGGCGACAAAATCGCCGGCCTTACTTTCCGATCAGCTCGGCGCGCATACGCTTGGCATCCTGCTCGGTGATGTAACGGTCCTTCGCCATCTTGTCGATGGATTGCGCGACCTTGGCTGCGTAATTTTTGTAGCTGCCATAGGTGGCATCGAGCCGCGCCCAATCGAATTTCACATCGTAGCCGAGTTCGCGGCAGGTGCCGGGACCGGGAGCGGTTGTGAAATAAGTCGCGGTCGGAACATCGACGTAGGGGCTGCGGACGCCGCCTAAACCGTTGCCGTACTCATCGAGCGCGACCTTTTCGTCCTTCACGGTGATGCGCTCGGCGTGCGGCGGGGGTGTGCCTTTGCGCACCCAGGTATCGAGATTGGCAAACGCGCCGTTCAACACGTAACTCTGCAAAGGAAGCTGCTGGAGCGGGATTTCGGGAGTGCAGCGCGCGTTGAAGGGCCATTGCGGCGTGCCCTGCGCGGCGCCGGCGGCGTTCTGGTCCGCCACGGTGGGCAGCGCAATATACGGCGCGGCGTCGATGTGCGCCGCTCCAGCAATCTCGTAGATCCGGAAGCGATCTGCCGGATCGTCACTATCGGCGCGGAGGTACGGCTGGGAGTCCACTACTTCGCCTTGCGACAACACGCCGATGACTGGCACTCCTGCGTTCTTGATCATCTGTCGCGGGTCGCCCTTCGGCGGAGCCGCGGAGCAGCGGCTAATGCGGCCGGGGCCGCCGGGACTCTTGAGCACGAAGCCGTCGTATACCTTCGCGCGCGGTTGAATCGCATTGATATAGGTCACCAGATCGGCGCCCTGCGTGGTCAGAAAGACGCGCTGGGCGCGGAGTCCGGGCACGCCGCCGCTCTTCAAAGCTGCGCCCAACTGGGTGATCGCGTCCCACTTCAAGCCGTCTTCAATGTCGGCGGGAGCATTGCCTCCGGCGGCGCACGCTTCGTTGGGCGCCGGATTGGCGAACGACACTGCCGCATAGCGCGTGGGATTGAACTTCTTCAGACCTTGGACGGCAGTCGGCATGGTGATGCCAACCCAGGCGGCGCCGCTGTCGGTGACATAGTTATGCACATAGCCCCACAGCATGGTCCAGTCAAAACGGCGCGCGGTATTCGGCAGCTCGACCACCACGGTTCCATTGAAGCGCGCGGCATCTGCCGGCCGCCGCACCAGGATGCGCGTGGTGTAAGGCGCGTTCGGCGCTTTCACGTTAAGCGATCCGTCCGCTGCCCAATCATAGACATTGGCGCTGCCGCCCAGCAAAAACTCCTCTTCCACGTAGCCCACTTTCGACAGGTCCAGCGGCTCCTGATTCTGGTTCGCGGCCAGAAACGCATGCGAATCGGGAGTCACGGGCAGCGGACCGGTCACTTTCGGCGCCTGCCCGAAAACTGCGGCGGAAATCGCAAAAAAGCAAACAAGAGTTCTCATGATTTCTCCAGGGTAGGCATGGTGAGGAAGGCGCGCATCGTGTGCCAGAACAGCTTCCGGTTCAAACCGAGCACGACCGAATGGGCCATTCCCGGCAAGATCACAAACTGCCGATCGCCATTGGGCAGGCGCTTGTAAAACTCCGATAGGTCATCCACGGTGGCGATGCCATCGTATTCGCCGCGCACCAGCAGCACCGGCGCCAGCACCTTGGCCGGATCGACCAGCGGCAGATTCGCCGTCATATCGAGGTAAGTGCCGGTGGGCACCTGGTCGCCGAATTTCAATTCCAGATCGGCCAGGTATTCGCCGAGCGCCGTATCGCTGGTGCCCGCTTTATCGCGCGTGAAGATGCTGCGGATCATAGTGCGGTCGCGCAGCCGCCGGTTGTGCGTGCGGTAATAATCGAGCTGCTTGGCGCGCTCCGTGAGGGTTGGCGAATTGTCGCCTTTATAAGTGAAGGCGCCGAGCACCAGGCGGTCGACACGCTCGGGCCGCGCCATGGCATATGCGCCCACGCGCAGCGCACCGGAGGATTCGCCGAACATGTGAATCTTCTGCTGACCGGTTTCGCGAACCACGAGGTCGAGGCCGGCTTTCAAATCCTCGACACCACTCGCGATGTCGGAATTGCCGTCGGTCTGGCTGGAGCGGCCGTAGTTCTCGTGATCCATCGTCCAGACGTCAAAACCGTACTGGGCGAAAGTATTCATGACCGAGTACTCGCCGTGGCCAGGGACCGTCAGATCGAAACTCGGCCGCGAAGAAATGGACGAGCCGTGCACCAGGAACAGCACCGGCAGCGGCACTTCCCCGGCTTTCGGCGCTGCCATGCGCTTGCGGAACAGAGCAAGCGACACGGAGCCTTTCTTCGCGGTGTATTCGGAACTCCAGATTTGGCCCGCGCCGGATGGCGCGCGTTGGGCGAGAGCGGAAGAAGCTGCCAAACCCGCGCCGGCGATCAGGCTGCGGCGCGAGAAAGAACGATCGTTTCGGGACATGGTGCCCCCTCTACTGCAACATGTAATACAGCCGTTCATCGAACGGGCTGCCGAGCCCGGGTTGGATTTTTTCGCGGAACGTCTTGGTATGAGCCAAGCCCAGATGAGCATCGTAGGCCTGGCGATTCTGCCAGACCTCAACGATCGTGAAATGGTTGGTGCGCTCGACGTCGCGCATGACCTCGAAGCGCACGCAACCCGGGTCTTTCCGGCTATCCTCGGCAAACTGCTGCATCTGCTTGCCGGTTTCCGCGGCGAAGTTGGGAAACACGTCCACGTAGGTGACCACGTAGAGCTGCTTGCCCGCATTCTGCTGCGCCGCAACGCGAGGGCTGGGCGCAAGCAATGCCAGCAGGAGCAGCGGCAGAACACCTTTTGCAAAAGACATGCCGGAAAGACCCTCCTTATGCTTCAAAGTTTAGTGCCGATGGAAGCGGCCTTCCCAAACTGCCTTGCCGAGAATATGGCCGTCGATTGCCTTCATCACGTCATCGCGCGAAGCGTCCGGTCCCAGGTCCAGCTTGGTATCGAGCGCGAACAGCTCAAACGTGTAGTGGTGCTCCGGAGCCGTAGCCGGCGCTCCCGGTCCCATGTAACCCGGATTCCCGCCTCTATTTTTACCTTGGACCATGCCATCGGGGCCCGCGCCGGGCTTGGTGCCTTCCGGCAATGACGTCGCATTGCCAGGAATATTCCAGGCGATCCAATGGGTGACATCTTCCAGTTTTTTGTTAATCGCGACGTCCGGGTCGTGGAACAGCAGCGCGAAGGTTACAGTTCCCGGCGGCACATTCGTCCATGAGAGCTCCGGCGAAATCGCCTCCGGCCCGACCTGCTGCGTGTACTTATCGGGGATGACGCTGCCGTCCGCAAATGAGGAACTGGTCAGCCTCAGCGCGGGTGGGGGAGGTCCCTTCTTTCCGCCGCCGGGTTGTGCCAGCGCGGCGCCCGCCAGCAAGATCGTTAAAGCTGCACCTGCCATTCTGATTCGCATAATTTCTCCTCGTGAAGTGGTTTGCCCGGCCATAACAGAGCTCGGGTCATGAAAACCGTGGATGGGTGCAAGTATATCACCGGAAAGCGCCTGCGATGACGTTTTGCGCCGCTGGTCTACAATGGATTAAAGTGCCCTCCGAATCCGCGATTCCTTCGGACTTCCCTACGGGGCCACCGCCTCCTCCAGACCCGGTCGAACGGTTGTACCGCGACCTTGAGGCCAAAATCCGCGAATATCGGCCGAAGGACGACCTGGCGCCTCTGGAAAAAGCCTTCCGCTTTGCCCGCCAATGGCATGAAGGACAAACGCGCGATTCGGGCGAGCCGTATATGGTTCACCCGGTTAAAGTCGCGCACATCCTCGCAGATTTGCGGATGGACGTGGTGGCCATGGAAACCGGGCTGCTCCATGACGTGGTCGAAGACACCAGCGTCAAGCTGGAAACCGTCCGCAAGGAGTTTGGCGACGAGGTGGCGCGCTGCGTCGATGGCGTCACCAAGCTGAGTAAGCTCGATTTCTATTCAGCCGAGG
>CAZKQQ010000200.1:0-12910 GCA_964554945.1 uncultured Solibacteraceae bacterium
CGATGCGTTCAATCCGCTGAAGAAGTGGTATGACAACGATGTAGTGGGAATTGATACGGGAATCACCATGCTGATGGCCGAGAACGCACGCACCGGCTTTGTGTGGGAGACGTTCATGAAAAACCCAGAGGCCCGGCGCGGAATGGATCGCGCGGGATTCAAGCCGGAGCACGAGTCGTAACGATTCGGTCTCGCCGCTGACTTCGCGCGAGCTCGTTTGGTATTGCATACCCCAGAGCCGGTATCTCGTACTCCGTGTAGGAATTCTAGTCCGACCTAAGGTCGCGTAAGAAATTCTCGCCCCGATCGCGGCCGCAAGCGCGTAGCGGCACAAAATATGCTTCGGAGGCCCGTCTTTACGGGCGAAAACGAAACGGCAGCGAAGGTGCAAGAGTGGCGTCCGTTGAATCTAAATTTTAGGAAGTGTCTCCGAGATAACGGTACGCAACAAACATGCAGTCATCAAATCCAACTCAATCGAATCTGTGGCGGAGTTGGCAGGAACGAATCCGGGCCCTCAGCAATATTCCAGAGCTAATCAAGATTGTCTGGCACTCCGGCCCTGCCGTGGTTTGCGGTGTTTTCAGCTGCCGCATCCTTGCCGCCCTTCTTCCGCTGGCGCTGCTGGCGGTTTCCAAGAACATTCTAGACGCGGTACAGCGGCATCATGACGGGGCGCCTCTGCCGGAGAATTTCTGGCTGCTGGTCGGACTGGAATGCGCTTTGGCCGCACTGGCCGGAGTGGGGGGCCGCGCAATCGCGTTTTTCGATTCGCTGCTGGGCGACCGCTTCACGCGGTACGTCAGCTTGCGTGTGATGGATCACGCTTCTCAACTCGACCTGTCGTCTTACGAAGATCCGCTGTTCTACGACAAGCTGGAGCGGGCCCGGGTTCAGGCCACCGACCGCATCGCGATGATCCAGGCGCTCGGGTCGGTCTGCCAGCAAATCCTCGCCGCCGTAAGCCTGTCGATAGGAATCTTCTGGTTTTCGCCGTGGATCCTGGCTTTGCTGGTAGCCGCGGTGATTCCGGCTTTCCTCGGCGAGAGCCATTTCGCGCTGGTGGGATATGCGCAGAACATCCGGCAAACGCCGACGAAGCGGCAACTCGACTATCTGCGCACGCTGGGCGCGAGCAAGGAGTCGGCAAAGGAACTCAGACTGTACGGATTAAGCCGCTTTCTTTCCGGTCAATATGAGACGCTTTCAAACCGGATCTACGAGGAAAACGTTCGGCTCGCGAAAAGAAGGTTATGGGCTGGCGGCTGGCTTTCGCTGCTCAGCACGGCCGGATATTACGGCGCCTACGCGTACGTAATCTTTCGAACGGTAGAGGGGGCGCTGACTTGGGGATCGCTGCAATTCCTCGCGGGCGCGATAGCCGGGGCGAGCACAAATATTCAGAGCGTCTTCTCGACATTCTCCAGCATCGCGGACCAGTCGCTGTTTCTGACGGATCTGGTGGAGTTTCTGCGGGTGCGTCCGAAGATCTGTTCGAAGCCCAATGCGATTCCGGCGCCGCGTCCGATCCGCGACGGATTCGTGTTCGACAAAGTGAGCTTCGCGTATCCCGGGCGGAAACGCCGCATTCTTGATCAGCTGGATTTCCGGCTGGAGGCGGGCGAGCGCGTTGCGCTGATCGGCGAGAACGGCCAAGGCAAGACCACGCTGGTAAAACTGCTGACCCGCCTCTATGACCCGACCGAGGGGCGAATTCTGCTGGATGGTGTGGACCTCCGCGACTACAGCATAGAAGACCTGCAAGGGCAGACCGGCGTCATCTTCCAGGACTTCATGCGGTACGAAATGACGGCGCGGGAAAACATCGCAGTGGGCCGCCTGGGATTGGCGCAGGAAGGCGCGCTCGACATCGACTACGCGGCGCAGAAGAGCCTGGCTGACCAGGTGATCGGCAAATTGCCGAAAGGCTATGACCAGTTGCTCGGGCTTCGCTTTGAGGGAGGCGTAGATCTATCGGGAGGCGAATGGCAGAAGCTCGCACTGGCGCGCGCCTATTTTCGAAACGCTCAGCTCCTGATTCTGGATGAGCCGACGGCCAGCCTCGACGCGCAGTCGGAGTACGAGATTTTCCAGCGGTTCGCCGACTTAACGGAGGGCAAGACCTCGCTGCTGATCTCGCATCGGTTCTCCACGGTAAAGATGGCGGACCGGATTGTGGTTCTGGAAAACGGCCGTATCGCCGAGCAAGGGAATCATCACAACCTTATTTCCACCGGGGGGCGGTATGCCCTCATGTTTGAGCTCCAGGCGTCGAGTTATCGATGAAACAAGAACTAGAGAGTAAGCACGATTTACAGAGCGTCGGAGAAGACGCCGATTTAAGGCAGTGGACGGAGGCGGGAGCGGCGCTGGGCCGCACGCATCGCGAGGTCAAAGGCCGCGGCAAAACCGCGACCCGGCCTCCGAATCGCCGGCGCCGGATACAGAATCTGGTTAGGAGAACCGCGGCGAATCCGCAGGGCGAGAACGCCGCCTGGGTCCTCGACAATTTCCGACTCATCTTCGGAGCCGAGAAGGAGGCCCGCACGTTTTCGTTCCGCCTCGGCCGCTATCCGCGAGCCGCTGCCGAAGGCGGAAACGAGTGTCAGCGCGTGTGCCTGGTGGCGCGCGCTTATCTCAACCTGGCGCACAACTCTTTCAACGAGCCGGAGTTCATCGCGTTTCTCGAAGGCTACCAGGAAGCGGCTGCCTTAACCATGAAAGAAATCTGGGCGGTTCGGCAAGCCCTGATGCTGGAGCTGCTCGACCAAGTTACCGACGACCGGCGGGAGGCGTGGCCCATCCTGCTGACGAGCCTGCGAAAAATCAGCGAGTGCGGCTGGAAGGATCTGTTCGAGTCCGTAAGCTACGCGCATCGAATTCTAGCGCGCGATCCGGCGGGTGCTTATCAGCGGATGGATTACGAGAGCCGCGAGCGCTACCGCGAGGCATTGACGGAGCTGGCGAAGTATAGTCCGCTGACGGAGCGCGAAATCGCCGAAGCGGTTGTGGAATTCTGCGAGGACGCCGCTTCTGTTTCCGACGGTTCGCGCCCGGCAATCCGCCGGACCCATGTCGGCTACTACCTGGTGGATAGCGGGCGGACGCGGCTGGAGACGATCATCGAATACCGGCCTGCGCTGGTGGATCGTGTGCCGCAGTTCATCCTCCGCCATTCGACGCAGTTTTATCTGGCCGGCATCGAAGTGCTCGCCCTGTCGATCGTTTTCGGAATTCTGTACAAGCTGGATGTCGTGGCGCCGGTCTACGCCGGGCTAATCCTGCTGCTGCTTCCGGCGACACAGGCCGCCGCGGATTTCATGAACAATCTGGTTACGTTCCTGATCCGTCCCAGGGCCCTGCCGAAACTGGATCTCTCCGAAGGGATTCCCGAGAAGTACAGCACGATGGTAGCGGTTCCTACGCTACTGCTGAATGAAGCGCAGGTGCATGACCTCGTGCTCGACCTGGAGATCCGGTTTCTCGCCAATCGCGACCGGAATCTGCATTTCGCGCTGCTGACCGATTCGCCGGACTCCGATTGTCAGGAAGATCAAAACGACGAGTTGGTGGGTCTATGCGCCAGCCTGATCGAAGGGTTGAATCAACGCTATCGCAGCGAAGGCCGCTCGCCATTCTTCCTGTTTCACCGGCACCGGGCATATAACGAATCCGAAGGCCGGTGGATGGGTTGGGAGCGCAAGCGTGGCAAGCTGCTCGACTTCAATAAGCTGCTTCGCGGCGCCTTCGACGCGTTTCCCGTCAAAGTCGGGGACCTGTCAGTCCTGCCTGTCATCAAATATGTCATCACGCTCGATTCCGACACGCAATTGCCGCGGGATTCGGCGGCGCGCCTGGTCGGAACGATCGCGCATCCATTGAACCGGGCCGTTGTGGATGCCCAAAAGCGGATGGTTGTAGAAGGGTATGGCATCCTTCAGCCACGGATGGGGATCAGTGTGCAATCCGCATCCCGCAGCCGCCTGGCCGCGCTGTACTCGGGACAAACCGGATTCGATATTTATACGCGCGCGATCTCCGACGTCTACCAGGATCTTTTCGGCGAAGGGATCTTCACCGGCAAAGGGATTTATGAAGTCGACGTTCTGCGCGAGGTGCTGGAACGCCGTTTTCCGGAGAACGCGCTTCTCAGCCATGATCTGATCGAAGGCGCATACGCGAGAGCAGCGCTGGTGAGCGATATCGAGTTGATCGACGATTACCCGTCGCATTTCAGCGCGTACAGCCGCCGGAAACACCGCTGGGTGCGCGGCGACTGGCAGATCATGCGATGGATTCGATCGCAAGTTCCCGATTTTCACGGACGGATGATTCCGAATCCGATCACGCTGATCTCGCAATGGAAGATCCTGGACAATCTACGCCGCAGCCTTCTCGAGCCGAGCCTGGCGCTGCTGTTGTTGAGTGCATGGCTATGGCTGCCCGGACGCCCGGGCTACTGGACCGCGGCGACTCTGTTGATGTGGTTCATTCCCGTGTTGTCAGGCTTGTTCTTCGCACTGGCTCGCATACCCGATAACCGGCGGGAACTGCCCTCCTGGGCGTGCGACTTCGCGCGCAATTTCCGCGACAATGCCGTGGTCACCCTTTGCGGGCTGATCTTCCTGCTGCACCAGGCGCTCATTTCGATAGACGCGATCGTCCGCGCCGTGAGCCGCGTCTTTGTCACGAAAAAGAAGATGTTGGAATGGGAAACGGCCGCGGAAGCCGAAACCGCATCGCAGTCGAAGTCCACCGTGGATATTTATCTGGAATGGACACCATGGATCGCCGGCGCGATCGGGATCCTCATTGGACTGGCGCGGCCGGCAGCGCTGCCGGCGGCGGCGCCGCTGCTAATTCTATGGATCGGATCGCGGGCGTTTTCCGGGTGGCTGAACCGGCGGCCTCGCGCGGGACACAGCAAGCTTCGCAAAGAAGATGTTCAGCTGTTGCGCGAATCGGCGGATCGGGTCTGGCGTTTCTTCCATGACTGGAGTTCTTCCTCGGCGAACTGGTTGATTCCAGATTCCGTTTCGGAGAACGGCGCGGTGGAGCTTAAGCTGTCGCCGACAAACCTCGGAATGTTGTTGAACGCGCGGATCGCCGGTGTGCATCTGGGTGTGACGCCGCTCGCGGAGTTTGTTTTCGAAACGCGGCAGACTCTGGAGCGGGTGAGCGCGCTCCCGAAGCACCGCGGCCACTTGCTGAACTGGTATGACATCAACTCGCTGGAGCCGATTGAGCCGCGATATGTTTCGACAGTTGACAGCGGCAATCTGGCCGCGAGCCTGTGGACGTTGAAGCAAGCGTCGCTTGCGTTTGCGGCCGAATCGGTGGTGAAACGCGGTGTCACGAAGGATCTGGCGGCAGAGTTACGGAGCATCGCGGATTGCTGCGACCGCCTGGTGCAGGAGATGGATTTCCGGTTCTTGTATCAGCCCCGGAAGAAGGCATTTTCGATTGGCTTCAACCTGAATACAGGCAGGCTCGACGCCGCGTGTTATAACCTGCTGGCTTCGGAAGCGCGCATGGCGACTTTCATCGCCATCGCGAAAGGCGATATCCCGCAAGAAGCCTGGTTCCGGCTCGGACGGAGTCATGCCGCCGTTCGCGGGGATCGTGTCCTGCTTTCCTGGAGCGGGACGATGTTCGAATACCTGATGCCGGCGCTGTGGATGCGTCACTATCCGGATACGATTCTGGACCGCAGCATGAAAGCCGCGGTGCGCTGCCAGCGCGAGTTCGCGCGACGCCGGGGCGTGCCGTGGGGGATTTCCGAATCGGCGTGTCTCGGCGACGCGACCTCCTGCGGAGATTTTGGATACGCTCCATTTGGCATTCCGGAACTGGCGATGCAGAGGAAAGATTCGAACGCGTTAGTCGTCTCTCCGTATTCGAGCTTCCTGGCCGCGGCGATCGACCCGGCGGCGGCGGTGGAGAATCTGCGCCACATGCAGGAATTCGGCTGGCTCGGCCGGTATGGGTTTTATGAGGCGATCGACTACAGCGAAGCGGGCGGGGAAGCGGTGCGAATCTGGATGGCGCATCACCAGGGGATGAGCCTGCTGGCGATTGTCAATCTGCTGTTCGATAACCCGATGCGGCAGTACTTCCATGCGGAGCCGCAAGTGCTAGCCACCGAGTTGTTGCTGCATGAGCGGGTACAATCCGGAGCGCTGGCCGAGACCGATGTGGTGGCAGTGCCGGAGATGGAGCCGATGGCGGCGTAAAGAGAAGCCGAAAGGGCAAGAGTACGTGCGAGGCGCCCGCGCAGCGTGACGCTACTGCAGGGTGAAGGTCCCTTCCAGACCGCGAGAGGCGTCTGGCGCGATCCATACCTGATACTTCCCGGGCTCGGTCACCAAGCTCATTTGCTGATTGTGAAATGCGAGAGCGCTTGTGTTTACCGAGAAAGTGACGGTCTGCTTTTCGCCGGGCTTGAGTTGCAGGCGCTGAAAGCCTTTGAGCAGACGTACCGGTTGAACCACGCTGGCGGCCAACGGATGAACGTAGAACTGCGCGATCTCAGTGCCTTCGCGAGAGCCGCGGTTGGTGATATCGGCCGATACACGGATCGTACCGCCCATCTGAACTACGGGTGTTTCCACGCGCAGGTTGGAATATTCGAAATCGGTGTAGGAAAGACCGTAGCCAAATGGATACTCCGGCGTGAAATCCACGTCAATGTATTTTGAGGTGTAGCCCTTCGGTTCGGCGGGATTGCCCATGGGAACGCCCAATTCACTGGTCGATGCCGGACGCCCGGTATTGAGATGGGCGTAGTAAATCGGCACTTGGCCGACGGTCCGCGGAAAGGTCACGGTCAGTCTTCCCGAAGGAACGGCGCGGCCGAAAAGTAAATCGGCGAGCGCCGGGCCTCCCATCGTGCCGGGATGCCAGGCCCACAATACAGCCTTCGCCTGAGCGGCGGTGTCGTGAAACGTCAGCGGACGGCCCGCCAGAATGACAGCGATGAGCGGCTTGCCCGTTTTGGCGATTTCGGCCACGAGCTGCTCTTGCGCGCCCGGCAAATTCAGAAACGCGCGCGATCGCGCCTCGCCGGAGAGAATCTGTTCCTCGCCGAGAAACAGGAGCACCACATCGGCGCGTCGCGCCGCGGATATGGCGGCAGGGAAGCCGGCGTGGCCGGTATCGCGGCTGTTTTGCAAACCGGGAGCATAGATGACGCGCCCGCCGCCGAGCGATTTCCGCAAGGCAGCTAGCGGCGTTTCCACGTCTTGGGGTCGCCCGTCCATGACCCAGGTGCCCATCTGGTCGACCGGGCTATCGGCGAGGGGCCCGATCACCGCGACCGACCGGACGGAATTCGCGAGCGGGAGAATTTGATCTTCGTTCTTCAGGAGGACTGCGCTCTCGGTGGCCAATTGCTGCGCGACGGCCCGCGACTCGGGTGTCACGTGAGCTTCGACCGGCGCGCCGGCGCTATCTTCGAACAGACCTAATTGAAATTTCACCCGGAGGATGTTCCGTACAGAGTCGTCCACGATCTTCATGTCGACTTCCTGTTTGTCGAGCAGCGATTTCAAATAGTCGAAATAGGTGGTGCTCACCATTTCCATGTCGACGCCGGCGCGCAGCGCTTCCCGAGCGGCATCCCGCGGCGTTGCGACGTAGCCGTGCGGAATCATGTTCGTGATCGCTTCGTAATCGCTCACCACCATTCCCTTGAATTTCCATTCGTCGCGAAGGACCTGGCGGAACAGGAATCGATCGCCGGTAGCAGGGACACCGTTTAAGGTATTGAACGACGTCATGAAAGTGGCGGCTCCGGCCTTGACCGCCGCCTGGAAAGGCGGCAAGTACACATCGCGAAGCAGTCCTTCGGGAATCCAGGCGCTATTATAGTCGCGACCCGCCTCGGCCGCTCCGTAGCCGGCGAAATGCTTGGCGCAGGCTGCGACAGATGCGGGGTCATCGAGCGCGCTGCCTTGAAAACCGCGGACCATCGCGACGGCGGCCATCTCGGCGATATAAGGATCTTCGCCAGGACTCTCGGCGATGCGGCCCCACCGCGGATCGCGGGCAATGTCCACCATGGGGGCGAACGTCCATCGGATTCCCTCAGTGCTGGCTTCGCGAGCCGCGATGCGAGCGGCCTGCTCAATCAGCGCGGGGTTCCAACTGGCGGCCTGCCCGAGCGGGATCGGAAATATCGTATGGTAGCCGTGAATCACGTCGCGGCCGAAGAGGAGCGGAATCCCGAGGCGGGTTTCGCGCCGCGCGACGCGCTGAGCCTCGGCGCGGTCCGCCGGGCTGCCGGCATTGAGAAAGGAACCCCAGCGGCCCTGGCGGATTTCCTGCTTGATCGCGTCGGAAAGAGGCGTCGCCAGAGACGTCGATTGCGACATTTGCCCGATTTTCTCGTCGAGCGTCATGCGCGCCAGCAACGCATTCACGCGCTGCTCGATCTCGGTCTCGGACGGCGCCCCAAACGCCAAAGCCGTCAAAATCAGCAGGGACAGAACGCCGGCAGTTCGGTACATGAGCCCAGTGTAGACGAGACCGGCGTGGGACGATCAGGCAATCCGGCGGGCAGCGCTTTCTTCGGCGGCCGAATGGGCGACGCCTTTACAATCATCGTGTCCGCACTCACAAAAGATCTCGGTGGTATCGCGAGTATCCTCACACATCGGGCTGCAGTATTCGCTGTCGGGTTCCGCCGGGCAGGTACAGTTCGGGTGCGCGCATTTCTCGGTTTGTGCCATGGCATTTCTCCTCTTCCCGGAACGTGCATTTCCCGCGCCAAAAAGGAGCCAAATCGTGCTGGAAGTTACAGCGGCTGGCTAGGGCAGACGGGGCGGCTGAATAAATGCGTCTTTCCCCATGTTTGGAGGTCATCCAAATAGGTGTAGACAACGGGCACCACGATCAGAGTCAGGAGCGTCGACGTGATCAGGCCGCCAATGACGGCGCGGGCCATCGGAGCGCGAAACTCCGAACCGGCGCCGATCTCGAAAGCCAGCGGCAGCATGCCGAAGATCATCGCGAGCGTCGTCATGAGGATTGGGCGCAGACGGATGCGGGCGGCGCTAATCAGCGCCTCCTGGCGGGGGAGGCCTTTCCGGCGCTGACCATTAGCGAAGTCGACCACCAGAATGGCGTTCTTAGTGACCAGGCCCATTAGAAGAATGATGCCGATCATCGACATCATGTTCAACGTGTCGCGGGCTAAATAGAGCATGCCGGCTACCCCTAACAACGAGAGAGGCAGAGAAAGCATCAGGGCGAAGGGCTGCAGGAAACTGCGGAACTGGCTGGCGAGGACCGCGTAAATCAGAACGATCGCGAGCAACAGCGACTGCATGGCATAACCGAAGCTCTCCATCATGATTTCGGTATCGCCGGTATAGTCGATACGAAAGCCGGCCGGCACCGTGATGCCGGCGGCGCGGTCCTTGATACCGTTCACGACCTCCCCGAGCGAGCGGTTCACGGTGCTCGCGCTGAGCCGCACCTCGCGCAACAAGTCGCGGCGCCGGATTTTAGATGGAGCAGTGCCGCTATCGAGGTTCGCTACCTGGCTCGCCGGAACTAACGCCCGGCCTCCCTGCGCGGGAAGATCAAGGCCCATCAGATCGGCGGCGCGGGTGCGGTGGCCGCGCTGCACGCGCAGGCGGACGTCGTAACTGTCGCCATCGGGATCTTCAAACTGCGATACCACTTCACCGGCGACCAATCCGCGCATGGTGGACGCGACGGTGCCGAGATCGAGTCCGAGGTCGCCGGCCGCATCGCGATCCACGGCTACACGAACTTCGGCCTGCGGCGGTTCTTCGCTGGTATCGACATCGGCCGCGCCCGGAACCTGTTTCGCCGCCGCCATCAGGCTTTCACTCACAGAAACGAGTTGCCGCAGGTCAGGGCCGCGCACGCTGATCTGGATCGGTTTGACGTCGGAGCCGGCGTTATCGGCTTCTTCGATCGACATGCGGATCGCGCGGAACCGCGCAATGGCCTGACGAACTTCCGCGCTCACCACCTTGTAATGTTCGCGGGTCTTGCGAGGATTGAGGCGAATGAAGATATTGCCCTCGTTAATGGCTTTGCCCGCGGTGCCGCCAATGGTCGCGTACGTGTAGGCAACCGCGGGATTGCGGCGGATCTCGGTTTCGATCTGCCGCGCGATGTCAACGGAGCGGTTCAGACTGATGCCCGGAGCGGCCTTGTACGAAACCTGGAACTGACCGGGATCGGCGCCGGGCATGAACTCGCTGCCGAGCTTACCGAATATCCAAAAACTCGAGACAACGGCAGACGTGGCGAGGAGCACGACGGCCCAGCGATGGGCGAGCGACCAGCCGAGCGCGCCCGCGAGGACGTTCTGGAGTTTGTCCACTTGCTCATTCAGCTTGCCGAGCGCGCGGCCGAACCAGGAGCGCGGCACGCGTGGATCGGCCGCCGGATCGTACCAGCGCGAGGAGAGCATCGGGTCGATGGTGAAGCTGACGTACAACGAGATCAGCACCGCGAAGCCTACCGTGATGCCGAATTGAAAGAAGAACCGGCCGATAATGCCGCCCATGAACGCCACCGGCACGAATACCGCGATGATGGTGAACGTGGTGGCCATGACCGCGAGGCCGATCTCGGACGTGGCTTCGCGGGCGGCAGTGAAGTGGTCGGCGCCTGCCTGCATGTGACGCACAATGTTCTCGCGAACTACGATGGCATCATCAATCAGCAGGCCTATGGCCAGCGAAAGACCCATCAACGTGAGAATATTCAGCGTGAAGCCGAGTGCCTTCATGATGATGAAGGTGCTGATTACCGAGACGGGGAGCGCAAGGCCGGTGATGACCGTGCTGCGCCAGCTGTTCAGAAACAGGAACACGATGAAGACCGTGAGGATGCCGCCCAGCACCAGAGTAACCTGGACATCATCGACGGACTCGCGGATGAATGTGGAGCGGTCCACGACTTTGCGAAGCCGGATGTGCGGCGGCAATTCCGAATTGATCTCATTCACAGCCTTGTCGACAGCGTCGGCAACTTGTACGGTGTTCGAGCCAGACTGCTTGACGATATCGAGGGAAAGGCCCGGCCGGCCATCGATAAGCGAAGCGCTACGCCGTTCTTCGACGCCATCGACAACGTGTGCCACCATGGGCAGATAAATAGGGCTGCCATTGCGGAACGCAACCACCACGCGAGCGAACGAGTCGAGAGAACGGAGCTTGCCGGCGACGCGCACCAGAGGCTCCTGCTGCCCTTGTTCGAGCTTGCCCGCCGGCATATCGAGGTTCTCGCGCTGGAGGGCCCCGGCGACCTGCGCGTACGTGAGGCCGTAAGACTTGACCTTGTCGCGATCCAGAAAAATCTGGATCTCGCGGCGGGCGAGCCCGACCAGGGTCACCTGGCCTACTCCGGAAACAGTCTCAATGCGCTTCTTGATAATCTTCTCAGCCACGGATGAAAGAACTTTGATATCGGCGGAGGCGCTTTCAACCGCGACGGAGACGATCGGGGCGGCATTGAAATCGATCCGCTGGATCACCGGCTCTTTGATGTCCTTCGGGAAGTCGGCGCGAATGGCATTAATCTTGGCCTGCGCATCTTGCTGGGCGTTGGCGATCTTGATGCCCAGGTGGAATTCCACCGCGACGGAAGAAAAGCCTTCGGTAGTAACCGATTCGATGTGGCGCACGCCGGAAATGGTGTTGAGCGTTTCTTCGATGCGCTTACTGACCTCGCGCTCGACGGTTTCCGGTGAAGCGCCGGGATACTGCGTCTGTACGGTAAGGACCGGAATTTCGACGTCGGGGAACTGATCAACGGCTAACTGGTTGTACGAGTAAATTCCGAGCGTGACCAGCGAGACAGCCAGCATGGTGGCCAGAACCGGCTGCCTGATTGAGACATCGCTCAGAAACATGCGCTACCTCCGCGGCTCCACACGGACACCTTCGGCGATCTCGATGTTCTGCTCGGAGATCAATTGTTCTCCCGCGCGGAGACCCTCGACGATTTCGAGCTTGGAATCGCGTTCGTGGCCGATGCGGACGGTGCGGCGGCAGGCTTTGCCGCCTTCGAGCACGAATACCGAGGAGGCCTTGGCGGCGCCATCGTCCCGGTAGACGGCAGAGGAGGGAATTACGATGGCGCCGGCGTTGACGCCGGTGAGAATATCGCCCTGGGCGAACATACCGGCTTTGAGTTTTCCAGCGGTATTCGCGACCTGGATGCGGACTTTGGCTGAGCGCGTCTGCTCGTCGACTGCGGGGTACATCTCGATGACGCGCCCTTCAAAAGTCAAATCCGGATAACTGTTGACTTTGAACGTGACGCGCTGGCCCGCGCGGATGGGAGCGAGGTCCGCGGCAGCGAACGGGCTCTCCAGTTCCAGGCGGCTGTTATCCACGATGCTGAACACATGCGTAGGGGCCTCCACGTAGGATCCCTTGTTGACCATCTTGCGTTGAATTTCGCCGGAGACCGGCGCGTAGATAACGGTATCGCGCACGTGTTTACGGGCCACGGCGAGAGCGGCGCGCGCCTGCTCGCCCTGAGCCTGCGCGAGTAACACCTGAGCGGCGGCGTCACGATCAGCCAGTTGCGCAGCTTTGAGATCCTTGTCGGTAATACCTCCGGACTGCAGCAGGTTTTCGGCTCGTTCCAACTCCGAACGGCTATGCGACGCGATGAGACGGGAGCGCTCCAAGGCGGCATCCGCGATCTGCACGGCCGTTTCGGCCTGACGGACTGCCAATTGAAAATTCTCATCGTCCACCCAAGCCACCGGCTCGCCGGCATGGTGGTCGGCGTCGCCGACGGCTACACGCGCACGCTCCAGCTCGTGGGTACCGGCTATCGCGCCGAGCTCAAAGGGCAGGTGTTGAACCTGGTCCTCGGTTTCTCGCACCCCATCGCGTTCCCGCTGCCCAAGGGG
>CAZKQQ010000201.1:0-11973 GCA_964554945.1 uncultured Solibacteraceae bacterium
CAAAGGTCGGCAGGTGCAATTCACATTGAAACTGAATTTTTGACGGCCCGTCAGCCTGTGCTCTTGGCTACTTCGGGCGTGGACTTTGGGGAAGAGGCATGCGGCAATCCCAGTGACGTGACGGAGCGGTCACATTACTCCGGTCGCGCTCGGAGTGACACGATATCGGTAGCGTGGTCGTGCGAGCTGGACTAACACCGCGTAATCCTGCAGCGACGCTGCGCAACCGATCTCCGTTAGACGCACCACAGCCTGCAGTCAGGCCGGCCGCGGAAGGTTGTCACTCAATCACCCCGAGCGCTCAATTGATGTATAGTCTCTCTCGGGAGAACTCTTGTGTCGGCGCAATCCGTAATGGGGAACCTCGTTGTAGGAGCTGTCGCTCTCGCGATAGTACCCCTGTCCGCTCAATGGCAGGACGTAAAGACGAAGCGCGTGCCTCTCGGCCCGGACGGAAAACCGGACCTCACTGCGCCCGCGCCGAAGATGGCTAACGGCAATATTCCCGACTTTTCTGGTATCTGGAATCCGATTAGAGTCCCTTGCACACCGTCGGGAGTCGGCGCCGTCTTCGGTTGTTCCGACGTCCCGTTGGGAGTCCCCATCGGCCTGTTCGATGTCACTGCCACCGGTTCACAGGAAGGGCAACCGGGAACTACCTCAAAGCTTCCCTATCAGCCGGGTGTGGAAGCCTCTGTCCAGCAACACCTCGCCGAAGAACGCAGAGGCGACCCGACGACCCGCTGTCTGCCGATTTCGCCCGTACGCCAGTGGGCCGATTTCTTTCCGCAGAAAATCATCCAGACCGTCGATTCTGTCACTGTCCTCAGCGAGTACATGGCACAGTTCCGCCAGATCTTCCTGGATGGGCGGCCGTTGCCCAATGATCCCTTCCCGAGCTTCAAAGGCTATTCCGTCGGACATTGGGAAGGCGACGCGCTCGTCGTGGAAACGATCGGATACAAAGATGGGTTGTGGCTCGACCTTAAGGGAGACCCACTCACCTCCTCCGGTCGTACCATCGAGCGTATTCGCCGCCCCACATTCAACAGCCTCGAGGTTGAATTAACCGTCGACGATCCTAAAGTCTATACTCGCCCTTGGCAAGCTAAGCGCTACCTGAAGCTAATGCTCGATACGGAACTGATCGAGGACATCTGCAACGAGAACGAAAAATCGTTCATGCACATCTTTGGCAAATAGGGCTATCGAAAGCGCGAGAGGGTTCGGGGCGCTCTGCGGAGACCGATCCGCGATATTCTGTGACCATCGGTGACATCCCAATCGGCAGTGACCGCATCCTGAAAGGTTTGACTTGCACCGCCGCCGGATGTATTGTCATACGGGCGAAGGCATGACGCGAACTTCCCTGTTTACATCCGCGATGTTCGTTTTAGCGCTCCTTGGATGCGCGATCCCGCTCCAAGCTCTGAGCGTTTGCGCCGATCCTGACTATCTCCCGTACTCCAATCGCGCGGGCCAAGGATTCGAAAACAGAGTGGCCGAGGCGGTAGCCAAGGCGCTCGGTGAACGGATCGCGTACACTTGGGCAAGCTACCGCGGCCACGGCGGATTTCCGCAGTTCCTCTCATCAACGCTCGACGCCAGAAAGTGCGACGTGATCATGAGTATCCCGTACGGCAGCCGCGAAGAGCTGACGACCCGGCCCTACTACGTTTCGTCCTACGTCTTCGTCTTTTCCAAGAGCAAGAACTTTTCACTGTCCAGCATGGATTCGCCGGCACTGAAGGGGCTCAGAATCGGATTTGAACGCGACACGCCCGCCGAGGAAGCGGTGAAATTGCGGGGGATGATTCCTAAGGCCGTGAGTTTCGACGTAGCCGACAACCCCGAGGAATCTCCCGCGATCATGTTGAAGGCTCTGGCCAGCGGCAGAATCGATGTTCTGATCACCTGGCAGCCTTCCATAAGCGCTTTCCTCCGCAATTACCCTAATCTCGAATCCGTCCCGATTCCGAATACGCGAACGTTGGGCGGTCCGGAGCAATATTCGTTCCCGATGTCGATGGCGGTGCGGACGGGCGACAACATGATGAAGGAGAAGCTCGACAGAGTTATCGAAAAGAACGGGCCAGAACTCGAGTCCGTGCTTAGCCGAGCCGGCGTGAGATTATTCGCTCCGCAGGAAAAGTAACCGTGCGAATTCTTCTTTCAATGCTGGGGATGTGGGCGGCGCTGACGGCTCAACAAGCCGAGATGGGAAAGAAGCTGGTGAATGAAAATGACTGCTCCTCCTGCCACTCTCCGGACCGTCAGTCGGTGGGACCCTCTTATGCCGCAATCGCAAAGCGGTACGCCGGGCAAGTCAGTGCGATCAGTAAGCTGACGGCGAAAATTCGCGAGGGCGGTTCAGGGAATTGGGGCGATGTGGCGATGACACCGCATCCCGATCTGACGAATGTGCAAACCAAAGACATGGCGACCTGGATTCTGTCGGTGAAAGGCGCTCGGCCGGCGGAGGCCAAAGCGCCCGCCAAAGTCTACACATACAAACTCAAGAACGGATCCTCGCGCCAATTGGATTTCCCGGTGTACGTGGAGGGAAAAGCCCCGAAGGTCACAAAGGACATCTTCAAAGGCTATGCGCTGTACAACTCGTATTGTTACCGCTGCCACGGCACGGATGCGACGGGTGGCGAGCTGGCGCCGGATCTTAGAATGTCGCTCAATTCCGGGATGAAGCAGCAGAGTTTTATTGCGGTGGCGATGGCGGGCAAGGAAGCCAAAGGCATGCCCAGCTGGGCGGGCTTCATCAGCCCCGAGGACATGATACGAGTGTACCGGTACGTGAAAGGGCGAAGCCTCGATTTGGTGCCTTCCGGCAGGCCCCCATCCGAGCTGGATTAATTGACAAGAAAAAGGAGAACGAGCAAATGATGCCACGTTGCTATTTGCCTCTCGGCGGTTTGGTGCTTGCCTGTTTGATGACAGCACTCTCAAGCTGTGGATCCCAAAGTGTCGCGGAGCCTAGCGACTGGACAATTCCGCTCGGAAGCTACAGCGCGATTCGCCACAGCAATCTGAAGCAAATCGACACCAAAAATGTAGGGAAGATGAGGATGGCTTGGTCCATGTCCACAGGCACGCTCCGGGGACAGGAAGGGCAGCCGCTCGTGGTTGGGAACATGATGTACTTCGAAAGCTCCTACCCGAACTACGTCTATGCTGTCGACCTCGACAACGTGGGGAAAATCGTCTGGAAATTCGCTCCGGAACAGGATAAGTTTGCGCCGTCCGTCGCCTGTTGCGACGTTGTGAACCGCGGTGTCGCTTATTCCGACGGAAAAATCTTGTCCGCCGCGCTGGATACGAAGTTGTACGCTCTCGACGCCAAGACGGGCCAGGTGCTTTGGACCGCCATCAACGGCGATCCCAAACTGGGCCAGACCATGACGAGTGCGCCGCTGGTAGTTCATGACAAAGTCATTGTCGGCATTGCCGGGGGAGAGTACGGCGTCCGTGGCTACATGACCGCTTACGACGTCAATACCGGCAAACAGGTGTGGCGGGCGTACAACGTTGGCCCCGATCAGGACATTCTAGTCGATGCCCAAAAAACGGTTGACGGCGCCACGGGGCAGCCGGTTGGAGAGAATTCCAGTCTGAAAACCTGGAGTGGCGACGAGTGGAAACTCGGAGGCGGCACCACCTGGGGATGGTCTACCTACGACCCTCAGCTCAACCTGCTTTATTACGGCAGCGGCAATCCCGGCACGTGGAACCCCACGCAGCGGCCGGGCGATAACAAGTGGTCGACGACGATATTCGCGCGCAATCCCGATACCGGCGTGGCGGCGTGGGCCTATCAAATGACACCTCATGACGAGTGGGACTATGACGGCATCAACGAGGGCGTGCTCAGCGACAGCGTCCTCGATGGCCAGACTATCCCGACGTTGACGCATTTCGATCGTAACGGATTCGCCTACGTGCTCGACCGCCGCAACGGCAAGCTTCTCAGGGCCAACAAATTCGATCCGTCCACGAATTGGGCCAAAGAGATCGATCTGAAGACCGGCCGGCCTGTTCTCAACCCGGATAAGGAAACGCGCGAAGACGTCAACGTGAAGGAAATCTGCCCGGCCGCGCAGGGCGCCAAGAATCACCAGCCCGCGTCCTATGATCCTCGCTCCAAGCTTTTCTACGTCGGCACCAATCACATTTGCATGGATTATCAAGCGTTCGGCGTGAAGTACAAAGGCGGCTTCCCATACGTGGGCGCCATCCTGAGCATGTACCCCGCGGATCACGGCAACACGCGGGGCAGGCTCATCGCTTACGATCCGATCGCGGGACAAGCCAAATGGTCGGTCGACGATACCTTCCAGGTTTACAGCGGACCATTGACCACTGATGGCGATGTGGTCTTCTACGGGACGCTGGATGGCTGGTTCAAAGCAGCGGATGAGGGAACCGGAAAAGAGCTGTATAAGTTTCACGCGCCGTCGGGCATTATCGGCAACCCAATCACATACACGCACAAAGGAAAGCAGTACGTTGCCGTGCTGTCGGGCGTCGGAGGATGGGCTGCGATCGGTCTCGCCGAGGGATTGACGAAAGGCACCGAAGGGCTTGGTGCAGTCGGGCTGACCACATCCCTTGGCGACTACACCAATCTCGGAGGAACGCTGTTGGTGTTCTCACTGGAGTAACAACTCATGAGGCAGTTTCAAGTTGTCTTTATAAGCGCACTCATCTTGGCAGCGGGCACTGTCACTGCCGAAGACGCACCCCGGATGAAGAAGTTTCTGCGCAAACCGCTGGTTCTCGAAGATCAGGGCAGCTTTTTCATTGGAGGCGTGCCAAAGGTCACCAATTACGCTTCCACGCCTCCGCCGAATAATCCCAACCAGGCCCCGGCGCCGAATCAGATCACGATCGGGCAGATGTACGTGCAGTTCGAGATCCCGCTGCAAAAGAAGCGCGGAATGCCGCCCGTGATCATGGTGCACGGATCGACGCACACGGCAGCCTGTCTCGAATCGACACCGGACGGCCGGGAAGGCTGGTATCCATACTTCGTCCGCAAGGGGATCTCGACGTATCTCGTCGATCAAGCCGGCCGCGGACGCTCGGGGTTCGACGAATCCGTGATTCACGAAGCCGCCGCGATGATCCGGGCCGGCGACGTCCAGAACGGGTTGAAATTACTGCCGAGTTTCCAGCGGATCACCGACAACGGCGCGTGGACGGCATGGTTCGGACATTTGGATCCGCCGGGATCGAACATTCTCACCGGCAGGCTGATTCGGCACGGTGATCCGAATGATCCACCGGACGACGATGCGCTCCACACGAACGACTACTTCCCAGCGTTTCCGCTAACCGCCGGTGATTCCCGCATTGGCTCCCGCGCTGGCGCGATCGGCGACGCTCCGTCAGGACCGGGCGATTATTATGCTCTCAATTACTATAAGCAACTGGTTCCGAATGCCGAATCGACCCTGCCTGGTTCGATTTGCTCTACGTGCGAACCGAAGGAGATTGCGCCGGCGAATACGTGGACGCCAATGGACCTCGCGCTGCTGGTCGAGAAACTGGGAGGAGCAATCGTCGCTACCCATTCGCAATCCGGCATTATGGGCCACCACATGGCTCGGATTCTCAAGGAGCGCGGTCACCTGGACCTTCTAAAAGGCTTGATCACGATCGAAGGATCCTGTTCGCTTCCCAATAGTGGCTTGAAAGCTGAGGATTTCGACAACATCCCGTATTTGGCACTGAAAGGTGACTACACGGTGACCAGCGAAGTATGCCAGACCACGGTCAATCAAATCAACGCGCGGCGCTCCGCCGGACAGGGAATTGCCAAGGCGGACTACATCAGACTGGATGAGGTCGGGAACCCGGTATTCAAGGGGACGACTCACATGATGATGGATGGGACCAACAACCTCGAAGTCGCCGATGTGATACTGAACTGGGCGGACGACAACATCCCGCCGAACAAAACGAACGGCAAGCAGAAGAAATAACGATCCATTGTTACCTGATGATTGAGTTAGACTGGAGCGCCGGGCCTGCCGCTCCAGTCCCGGATACACCACGATCCTGCTGTCCGATCCACCATTTACATCGATTGCACGGACTGCTTTCATGCCCGGAAAAAATCCGGAGCAATGAGAATGCGGGGTATTATGGACGCTCGGCCTGAAACAGATTAGCTTGGTGCGCCTAATGACATGCATCTCCGCCTCGTGTGAAGCAGGCGCTCTAACTAACTGTGAGGTCCGGCGCCTGCTTGACAGTGCGCAAACGTACTTACGGCAAAAGCTGGTTGCTTCCGGCTGCGGTACGTAGAGAGGCGTGGCGACCTGCCGCAGAATGCCTTGGACTCGCGCGCGGCACCGGCCAGCGCCACAAGACCATCGAGAAGCGCGAAGTTAAAAACACCGGCACAAGATTGCACCGAATCACGCCAGAGAACCACAATTGCGCGAGCGCAATCGCCATCGTCCCGCGAATCAGAAGGGACCACCAGTTCTTTGCCAGGATGACTCGTACGACCCTGGGCGACGTACTGCAGAGGCCGAGCCTACGAGTTGACCTGGGTATCGAAGGCATTCGTGAAACGATCAACGGATAGACGCCCGATGGTCAACCGGTCGAATCCCGGCTTGTGGCCGGGCGGGGTCATAAAGGTTTTCGAGAGCGCCCTGAATTGCAAGGAAAGCAGCGGAGGAGTCATGACCGAATGCACTCACCTGAACCCGGAGAGAATTTGGCCTGGTGTTATGTAGAGGGCTTGAAGGGACGGTTTAACCCATGTCCGAGGCTCAGGTAATTCGATGCGCCAATTGCGGCGCGCTCAACCGGGTGCCGGTCGGAAAGCTCGTGCAAGGACTGAGACCCGTCTGCGGACGCTGCAAACAGCCACTTTCCGGCATGAAACCAGTGACCGTGAGCGATGCCAGCTTTAACGAAGTGGAACGCTCGCCTCTGCCGGTCCTGTTGGACGTCTGGGCGCCATGGTGCGGACCGTGTCGTTATCTCGCGCCCGTCATGGACGAACTGGCGACGGAACTCGCCGGCCGGATTTTGGTAGCGAAACTCATGCGGACTAAAGCCCCGCTACCGCTTCACGTTTCAATATCCAAAGCATCCCGACTGTGCTGGTATTTCACGGAGGCAGAGAAGTGGACCGGATCGTCGGTGTCCAACCCAAGTCGGAAATCGTGCGCCGCCTGACACCGATATTGACTTAATCGCGTCGCCAGGTGACGCCCTTCGCTTCCGCAATGGCCACAACGGCGACGTCCGCGTTTGACGCCGCCGGCCGCGCCCCTGGCGTACGCATCCCCACAGATTTCGGCCGGCCCTCCGCTTGCACCTCACTGGGCAATGTCTGGATTCGTCCGAGTTCGGGGGGCCCGCGAACACAACCTGAAGAACGTCGACGTGGAGATCCCGCGCGACGCGCTTGTCGTCTTCACCGGAGTGTCGGGCTCCGGAAAGTCGTCGCTGGCTTTCGGCACGCTCTACGCTGAGGCGCAGCGGCGGTATCTGGAATCCGTCTCGCCGTACGCGCGCCGCCTGTTCCATCAGATGAGTGTCCCCGAGGTCGACGAGGTCGAAGGTCTCCCTCCCGCCATCGCTCTCCAGCAGCAGCGCGGCGGGCCGACCGCACGTTCCTCCGTGGGCACCGTCACCACGCTGTCCAATCTCTTGCGGATGCTCTATTCCCGTGCGGGGACCTACCCGCCGGGGCAGCCCCAACTGCACGCCGACGAGTTGTCGCCGAATACCCCGCAGGGCGCCTGCCCGATGTGTCATGGGATCGGCCGCATCTACGACGCCACCGAGCGTTCGATGGTCCCCGACGACTCCCTGACCATCCGGCAGCGCGCGATCGCCGCCTGGCCTCCCGCGTGGCACGGCCAGAACCTCCGCGACATCCTCGTGAGTCTCGGCTACGACGTCGATCGCCCCTGGCGCGACCTGTCGCGGGAGGACCGCGATTGGATCCTCTTCACCGAAGAGCACCCGACCGTGCCCGTCTACGCCGGCTTCACCCCGGCGGAGACCCGGCGCGCGTTGAAGCGCAAAGAGCCGCCGAGCTATCAGGGCACCTTCACTGGCGCGCGCCAGTACCTGCTTCAGACCTTCGCCACCACCGAGAGCCCGACGATCAAGAAGCGGGTGCAGCGGTACCTGATCAGCGCCGAATGCCCGCTCTGCCACGGGAAACGCCTGCGCCCGGAAGCGCTGGCGGTGACCTTTGCCGGTCTGGACATTGCCGATCTGTCGCACCTCCCGCTGCTGCGGATAGTGCCCCTCCTCCGCGACGCGCCCGAGAGGACGAAGATCGCGAAGCAGCATCCCGAACGAGCCATCGTGGCGCAGCGCATCGTCGAGGACCTGCTCTCGCGCATCCAGGTGCTGCTCGATCTCGGTCTCGGCTACCTCTCGCCCGACCGTAGCACGCCGACTCTTTCGCCCGGCGAGCTCCAGCGGCTCCGCCTTGCGACGCAGGTCCGCTCCAACCTCTTCGGCGTCGTCTATGTGCTCGACGAACCGTCGGCCGGGCTGCATCCCGCCGACACGCAGGCACTCCTCCGCGCCTTCGGGCAACTGCGGGCCGCCGGCAACTCCCTCTTCGTGATCGAGCACGAGATGGACGTGATGCGCGCCGCCGATTGGATCGTGGAGATCGGGCCCGGCGCGGGCGAGCACGGCGGCCGCGTTCTCTACTCCGGCCGTCCCGCCGGGCTGCAATCGGTGCAGGAATCGCAGACCCGGCGCTACCTCTTCGGCGAGCAGCGCATCCCCGCCCGGACGCCGCGGACCTCGCGCGGCTGGCTCGAACTGCAAGGCGTCACGCGCCACAACCTGCGCGGCCTCGACGTCCGCTTCCCGCTCGGCGTCCTGACGACCGTCACCGGAGTTTCGGGCTCGGGGAAGTCGAGCCTTGTGAGCCAAGCGCTGGTCGAGCTGGCCTCCGAACGCTTGGGCGCGGCGACCCCTGCCGACGAACCCGAGGAGTTGTCGATCGAGGATGCGCCGGCCGCGTCCACCGGCGGCCGCATCGTTGCGGGAATGGAGCGGCTGGACCGGTTGGTGGTCGTCGACCAGCGGCCGATCGGGCGCACGCCCCGCTCGAACCTCGCCACGTACACCGGCCTCTTCGACCCGGTCCGCAAGCTGTTCGCCGCGACCCCCGAGGCGCGCCGGCGCCGCTACGACGCCGGCCGCTTCTCATTCAACGTCGCGAAGGGACGCTGCCAAACGTGCGAGGGCGAAGGCTTCGTCATGGTCGAGCTGCTGTTCCTCCCGAGCGTCTATGCGCCGTGTCCGGCGTGTCACGGCGCGCGCTACAACCCCGACACGCTCGCGATCCGCTACCGCGGCCGTTCCATCGCGGGCGTCCTGGCGATGAATGTCGACACCGCCTGGGAGTTTTTCCGCGACCAGGAGCCGGTCTTTCGGCCGTTGACCGTCCTGCGGCAGGTGGGTCTCGGGTACTTGCGCCTCGGCCAGCCGGCGACGGAGCTATCCGGCGGCGAAGCGCAGCGCATCAAGCTCGCGACCGAGCTTCAGCGTGCCCAGCGTGGGAACACGCTGTATGTCCTCGACGAGCCCACCACCGGCCTTCATCCCGCCGACGTGGACCGGCTCATGACGCAATTGGACGCGCTCGTCGACGCCGGGAACACGGTGATCGTGGTCGAGCACGACATGCGGGTCGTCGCGGGCAGCGATTGGGTCATCGACGTCGGCCCGGGGGCGGGAGAAGACGGCGGAACGATTGTCGCGCAGGGGACGCCCGAGGTCGTGGCCCGCGCCCGGCACAGCCGCACCGCGCCGTTCCTCGCGGAGTTCCTCGCGCGTTACCGCGATGACATGGCGCGGACGGGATGAATGGTTTCTCCGTCTTGCCCCGCGGGAGAGACGAGGCCCTGGCTCGGGGCCGAGGCGACCATCCAGCCGACGCGTCCAAGAAACACCTCGTCCCGCCGGCGGCGCAGCAACCGCTTCAGCAACCTTTTCCCTGTGACAATGTCCAGTGCTATCTTATCCCCGACGGGACGCGCGACCGGCTGAACACATCGATCATGGCTCGATTGAAGGCCGGGATATCGTCGGGCTTGCGGCTCGACACGAGATTTCCGTCCACCACGGCCTCCTGATCCATCCACTCTGCCCCCGCGTTTCGAAGATCGGTTTTGAGCGACGGCCACGAGGCGATTCTCCGCCCTCGCGCCGCACCCGTCTCGATGACGGTCCACGGACCATGGCAGATTGCCGCCACAGGTTTGCCTGCATCGAAGAAGGCCTTGGCGAATGCGACAGCCTTGGGCTGCATCCGCAATTTGTCCGGGTTGATGACGCCGCCGGGCAACAGCAACGCGTCGAAGTCATCTGGCCGGGCTCGATCGAGCGCTACGTCCACTGGAAAGTTGTCACCCCATTCAGTGAAGTTCCAGGCACGCACATGTTCGTTCCGGGGAGACACCACGCTGGTCTGGGCCCCCGCCTGGTCGAGTGCCTTCCGGGGTTCGACCATCTCGACCTGCTCGAAGCCGTCTTCAATCAGGATCGCTACTTTCATTCCCGTGATATTTTGCATTGTTTGATTCCTTTGTTATTGAGTTGCTACCGACTTTAGATTCGCGTGCCTTATCATGCTGCCTTGTTCAGGGACTTCGCCATGGCGTGCGGATTGAAAACAAACTTTTTCGCCGCTCCCTTGTCGAACTCGGTGTACGCTTCAGCGGCCTGTTCCAAGGGAATCATCGTGACATTCAAGTGCTGGCCCGGGTGAATTCGGTCGTGTAGGATGGCCTCCATGAGCTCGCGGTGGTACTTCATGACCGGACATTGTCCTCCCCAAATCGAATGACCTTTGACCCAAGCGAGACCGGCGTTGATTGTTTGGAATCCTTTCTTTCTCATGTCGTCGGCTCCGCCGGGGTCTTCCGGCAAGTAAAGCCCCGGAGCGCCGATCGCTCCCGGCACACGTGTCGCTTCGATCAGCGGGTTCCATAGTGGGGCTTCGACGTCGGACTGACGGCCAAGTCCATGCGCTTCGAACCCGACGCAGTCCACCGAGCAGTCGACTTCCGGAACTCCCAAAATGGCCCGAATACTGTCACTCAAGCTTTCCGTTTTTCTTATGTCGATCACCTCACAGCCAATTCGCTTGGCAAGTGCCAGACGGTCCGGGTTTAAATCACCCACGATGACCGCGGCCGCACCCAGAAATTGACAAGAGATCGCACAGCACAATCCCACAGGACCGGCGCCCGCAACGTAGACAGTGGACCCTGAACCCACCCCAGCCTGTACGGCGCCGTGATAGCCGGTGGGTAGGATGTCAGACAACAAGGTCAGGTCCTGGATTTTCTCCATAGCTTGGTCCCGGTCAGGGAACCTCAACAAATTGAAATCGGCATACGGCACCATCATGTACTCGGCCTGGCCGCCCAGCCATCCGCCCATCCCGACGAAGCCGTAAGCGCCGCCGATGCCCGCTGGGTTCGTATTGATGCAGAGGTTGGTAAAGCGCGCCTTACAGTTGCGACAGCGGCCGCAAGCGATGTTGAAAGGAATCGACACGATGTCGCCAACCTTGACGTATTCCACATCGGAACCAATTTCGATTACCTCGCCCGTATTTTCATGGCCAAACACAGTACCCTTGGGTGCGCTCGTTCGGCCCCGATACATATGCAGGTCGCTTCCACAGATATTTGTCGAGACTAGCTTCACGATAACGCCATGTATGCATTTCCTTCCATTCGGCGCAATCAGTTTTGGGTACTCGATGCTTTGTACCTCGACGGTGCGCGGTCCCTGGTAAACGACAGCACGATTTCCAGCCATATAGCCTCCTCCCTGAAAACCTGGCAATCGCTTTTCCACCACGTCTCACCCTTATCCGCGAAGGCCTTGATGTCATCACGTATGAAACGGCCGGTCGCGAAGTAGACGGGTCATGTCAACCACTCGGCG
>CAZKQQ010000201.1:11983-12903 GCA_964554945.1 uncultured Solibacteraceae bacterium
CTCGGCGGCGTGGGAAATTCGCCTAACGGTCGGAGCGCTCTACGCGGCGATGTCGAGAGCCTTGCGCCGCATTCGCTTTTAGAAGGCATATCGTAAATTGAACTGTGCTCGCAGCATGTCACGGAGGCCGGTACCCGCATCAACGAAAAGTCGGACTGTACGGATATCAGACGAGAGGGGAAGCTTTTCTCGAATGGCAAGATTTCCCACCGATTCGGCTCTCGGACGGATGCATTCAAAGGCGGCGTCGCATCGGGGCGGACTGGAAAGGCCGGATTCTCTGGGCGTCGCGATGCCAATCCTCATTACGATGGGAGCTTGCTGAAGACAAACGTTTTGAAGCATTCGTCCCCAGGAGATCGGCTCCAGATTCGGGTCCGGGCCATCGGGAAAATCAATCCGCAACAGGCCAGGATCGTCGCCAACCCGTTACTTTTGTCAGGTTCGGCTCCCACGTGGACTCCACTCGGCTCATTCAGGAACCAACACATGACGACTAACTTTCACCGCATTGCGCTTCTTCTCCTGGCTGCGGCCAATCTGGCCTTCTCCCAGCAGGTCCTTGTCCTGAACAGCGGCACCCGCATCGAAGGCAGATAGGATGGCGGAAACGCCGATCATTTACACCGATTGCACGGACTACTTTCCCATGCCCGTCAAAAATCCGGAGCAATGAGAATGCGGGGTATTTGGACGCTCGGCCTGAAACAGATTAGCTGGGTGCGCCTGCTGACATGCATCACCAGTCTCATCAATCAGGAACTGCTGCTTCAGAATGCGCACTTGGCCGCCGAGAATCGGGTAACGTATTCTTGAGGTCGGTTGCAACGGGCTTACGGATTCCGCAACTTCCAAAAACGAATGGTGGGCGCGACAGGACTCGAACCTGTGACCTCCTGCGTGTGAATTGGCCGGGTGGT
>CAZKQQ010000202.1:0-12869 GCA_964554945.1 uncultured Solibacteraceae bacterium
GCAATCCCGTAGTGCTGTTCCGCGCCAACGGCGCCATCGCCGCGCTCGAGGACCGCTGCTGCCACCGCCACCTGCCCCTTTCTCACGGAACCGTGGAAGGTCCGGCTATCCGTTGCGGCTACCACGGCCTGCTGTTCGCGCCCGACGGCCGCTGCGCCGAAATTCCCGGCCAGGTGAAGATCCCCGCAAGCGCCTGTGTCCGCGCGTATCCGTTACAGGAGCGCAACCAGATCGTGTGGATATGGATCGGCCGCACGCCCGAATCGCAGCCCACCGGTGAAGCCCCGGCGCACCCCTGGCACGACGATCCGCTCTACCACTTCAAAGGCGACGTCTATCATTACAAAGCGCCCTATCAGCTCATTCACGACAACCTGCTCGACCTCAGCCATCTCGGCTATGTGCACGCCCGCACTATCGGCGGTAACGCGCAGATTCACGTCAGCCCCGAGATGACTATCACCGACGGGCCCGACTGGGTCCGCGTCGTGCGTCACATGCGCGATTCCAGCCCGCCTCCCACCTATTTAGAAGCGTGGCCATTCACCGGCCGCATCGATCGCTGGCAGGACATCGAGTTCCGCGTCAGCCACTTCCTCATCTGGACCGGCGGCATGGACGCCGGCGCCGGCGATCTGCACGATCCGGCCCGCGCGGGCTTCCACATGCGCGGTTTCCACGGCATCACGCCCGAGACGGATACCACCAGCTTCTATTTCTGGACAATCTCCTCGAACCGCAATTCCGCCCGCCCCGGCATGGCCGACAAGATCCACCGCGACACCGCGCTTACGTTCGATGAAGACCGCGAAGTCATCGAAGCCCAGCACGCCAACATGGCCAGATTCCCGGGCGTGCCTCCAATCGGCATTCACGTGGACACTGCGCTAAACCGCGCCCGCCGCATCATCGCCCGGCTCACCGCCCCCGCATCCGCCACAGCGGCCCCCTAATCCTGGGGACGGGACGTTTCCCAATTTTCCGAACGCGCGCTGGGCTTGAGGAAGCTATATAATGTCGGCCGGACGACTCCCTCGAGACTTGAGGCAGTCAGCCGGGCGGGGAGAAGCTCTCATGGACAGAATCGCGATGGCGACAGCCCTATGTTTACTGCCGCTTCCGCTGTGCGCGCAATGGCTCAACTTGCCCACGCCCGGTATTCCCCGCACCGCCGACGGGAAGCCAAACCTGAGTGCCCCCGCGCCCCGGACGCCGGATGGCAAACCGGATCTGTCCGGCATGTGGCAACCCGCGGTAAACTCTTACCGTTTTGACGTAATCCAAGATCTCAAGGAGGAGGGCATTTTCCGGCCACAGGCGGAAGCTGTCTTCCTGAAGCGTGTCGCGGATTTCCGGCGCGACGATCCCGTAACTAACTGCCTGCCGGGCGGTCCTTCCGAAATGCTCAACACCATGTACCGGATCATCCAGTCGCCCGCGGTGGTAGTGGTGCTTTACGAGGGCGGCATGGGCCGGTATCGGCAAATTTACACGGATGGCCGCAAACTCCCGAAAGATCCGAACCCGACCTGGTTGGGGTACTCGATCGGCCATTGGGAGGGTGACACGCTGGTGGTCGAGTCCGCGGGGTTCAATGACCGGAGTTGGCTCGATCGCGCAGGCCACCCTCATTCCGAGCGCCTGCGCGTCACGGAGAGATTCCGGCGCACCGATTTTGGACACATGCAGTTTCAGATCACCTATGACGATCCCGAGACGTTGACCAGGCCTCTGAGCTTCTCGCTGGCAGTAAACTATGCCCCGGATACGGACATGCTTGAGAATGTCTGCAATGAATCTGAGCCGAATACCGCTCACCTGGTGTCGACTGCGAACCAAGGCGTGCAACTGAGCCCGGCCGTTCTCGAAAAGTACACAGGACGGTATGAGTTTCGTGAAGGGTCGCGTACCGTCGCTGCTTTCATGGGTATGGCCCAAAACGTAACCCTGGTCGAGGGCCGGCTATACTTGAACGCTCTGCCTCTGATTCCGCAGTCGGAGACGAGATTTGAGTCGACAGGCGCTGCCGCGGAATTCCTGTTGGATGCCAACGGCAAGGTGACGCGGCTGGCGTTGGGTCAAACCGAAGGCGACGCGATATACGATCGGAAACGTTAAAGGGAAATTTCCACCTGATCCGGCCGAGAGATGATGATTGTCTGCTTGGCAGATTTTGGTGTCACTTCTTCGGAGCAGCGCCAGTCTTCAGCGCACCCGGTTCGCGAATTCGTTTGGTGAAGGCCTGCTCTTCGGAAGCCACACAGTAGCCCTGGCGGATTTCGGCGCGGGGACGCCGCCTGAGCACGCGCGGCGCCGCGATCCAGGGTTTGGTATAAGCCTGCGGGTCGTCGATTTTGAGCGTAAAGTGAATCGTGTCCTGATCGACGCGTTGGTAGCGCTCTTCGAGCCGCATCATCTCGCTGTGGCTAAAGCCGGCCGCGCCCAGCCAGGTGCGATCGTCATAGCCGGTCGATTCGACGACGAAGGTGGTATCGTCAACCCACTTGCCAACCGAGTATCCGTACCAGAGCGGATCGGGGTCGCTCGGCAGGGCACGGCCGTCCGTCCAGATTTCGCGAACCACGTGATCGCGTTCAAACATCTGCAGGACGCGGTTGGCGATCTGCGCAAATTCGAACGGCGCAGGAAAATACAGTATGCGCGGAAAGCCCATCGGATCGCACTGCAGGATGGGATCGTTGCCGCCGGGCGCGGCTCGCTTTCCGTAGCCGGGCTTCTGCAGGTCATAGCGGGCTTTGGCCCAGGGGGTCATCGGAGGAACCGCGCCACCCGGCGATTGCTTGTCGTCCTCGGAGACTTCGCGCGCCGGCTGCAGCGCCCATACGCCGGATAAATCGCGCCGCGGCGCGGGAACGGCGGCGTCTTTCGAAGGAGCTTGCGCATTGCCGCCGGACCACACCAATAAAATCGTAGCGAGCGGCGCAAGAGGGCTAAGAGAATGGATTCGCATGTGAGTCAGCGTGCGGTCCGATCAACGAAGTTCAGTTCGCGCCCATCGGCGAAAATCACCTTGGTGCCGGGGTCTCCCGATCCGGCGTACGCAACGGGTTGCCCGTTCTTGGCGGGACAGACGATGATCGTAATCTGGTCGCCGGCCTTCAGTGCGCGGCGAGTCCAGCCGGCTCGGCTTAAGATACCTGGGCTGTTGGTCTCCACGCCCCAGTTGATAACTTTGCCGGAGCTGTCCTTGACGTCCAGATAGATTTGCGAGTGCGGATTGGTCCAGATGAATTCCGTGACCGTACCCTTAATGGATACCCGGGCCGTTTCGTCATAGGCGGAGTTTCCGTGATGGGCGAACAACGCGCCGGCGGAAAATAGGACTGCAAGCAACGGCGTCGCTTTCGCAAGATTCTTCATTGTAGTGATTGATATCATGCCCGCCCCCCTGATGCAATGTCATGCCGGGCCGGGCACGCCTGCTGCGCGGGATGAGGTATGGTCTGCGACGCCATGCGCAGGTAGAGCACGAAAACGGAAAGCCAGAAAAATTCCGGTCGAGAGCCTGTCCGGGCAAAACGCCGCCGCTAAAATCGAGTGTCCGCGTGGCGCATGCCTCAGGCTTGCGGCAGCGCGAAGTCCCTTTGTTTTTCGTTACTACTCCGAAGGAATGTCCCGGCCCAGCTCCGCAAACATCCGCGCATCAGACCGCACATCCTCACTCGCCAGCCACTCCGGTTCCACTTTCGCGCCGGCGGCAACCAGAAGCCGAACCGTTTGGTGATAACGGTCGAGTGAAACTCCAGGCAACAGATGCCGCCAGCCGAACAACGCCCACGCTAAGGGCGTAGCGCCCCAGTTCTCGTCCTTGCTGTCGACCGGCGCCTTTCGCGCCAGTAGCACCTGGACCGTATCTACATGTCCTCCGCCCGCCGCCCAATGCAGGCCCGTTTGCCCGTGATGCCGCAGTTTCGCGCTGACGTCCATGCCCCGGTCCAACAGAAACTCGACCACCGCGCTCCGCCCAAACTCGCAGGCCCAGGTGAATCCATTTTTCATGTGCGCAGCCGTCGCATTCAGCTTTAAACTGCCGTCCGCTTGGAAAAAGCTCTGTACCAGATCGAGGCGGCCGATTCCCGCCGCCCCTTCCAAATCCAGCCGCGCGCCGCGGCGCGCCAGAAACTCGGCGGCCCACGGCCGCCCATTCGCCAGGCAGCCGTTCACAATTGACCAGGGATTCGCATTCACGTCCGCGCCGTGCTCCAGTAGCGTTTCCATCAGCGGCTCGGCCACGCCCGCGAGAAACGGCGTAATCGATGTCGCCACCGAACCCAGCGCCGTGCAGTTCCCGTATGGACCTGCCAGCACGTCCACCGGAGCGCCGCTTTGCATCACGATCTCCGCGATGGCGACGGCATTCTTCGGGCATTTCTGGCGATAACTCTCCCCGCCGTTAATCCCGCCCACATAGTGCAGGAGCGGAGCCTTGTGTTGGCGCGTCGATCGCACATGAACCAAGTCCGGGTTTTCGCGCAGCAGTCGTTCCAGAGTCGCGAAGTCGCCGGTAACAATGGCGTCGGCGGCAGATTCGAATTGCGCCGTCAGCGACTTCCCGCCAGCCCGTTCCGCCAGGTAATTCTCGAACTGCGCCCACGTCTCGAACTGATGCTCGCGCAGCAGAATCGCTTTGGCGTCGCCGCCGGAATAATCGGGACGCAGGCCGCCCGGCCCGTACTCCGGCGGCGTCCCCTCGCGAAACAGCGCTTCATGTTTACGGAGCAGCGACTCAAGGGCCGCGGCATCTCCGTTTACCACCGCATGTTCGGCGAGCTTCCAGATCGAGGCAGGATCTTGGGTCAGCGCTGCAATGTGTTTCACGAACCTCGGCCAGCTCTCAAATCCGTGCTCACGCGCAATCGCGAATTGAGCGTCCGCCAGCGTAAACCGGGCCCGTTTGCCCGGATGCGGAAGGAATGCCCGGATGCGCTCAGCCGCATCGAGACGTCCGGCATTGCCGGCTTTGAGCAAGTCCTTCGCCTGTTTGCGGTATTGTTCCAGGTTCGGGCGAGCAGGTAGTTCTCTGGTATCCATTACGAAACTCCTTTCGTAGTTGCCTGGAGTCCGCCCGAATCAGGCTGAAAGAAGGTTCGTAGCCTTCGAAGGTTTGTATAAGGTGGGCACGGCCCTTTCCGCGGACTGGATGCGCCCTTCGCGCTCGCTCATTTATATCACGACCGCACGCCCGAGAAAGAACGTTGGATGCGTGGGATGGCTCTACAGTTCCGCCTTGCTATCATGGCCGAATGAAAATGGGGCCAGACCCATTTTTCGGCGCGTGTCGCATGTATGATCTGAAGAGGACAACCTAAACAACTTATCCAGCGAGGAATCACATAATGATTCGAACACACAACCACAAGACACCTCGCACGCCGCTGGCGCTTGCTGGGCTGCTATTGACCCTGACCACCGGCGCCGCCGCCCAGTGGGACCCCTATCCGTGGAAGCACGTCCCGCGCACCGCTGATGGGAGAGTCGATCTGAATGCTCCCGCGCAGCGCACTTCTTATGGAAAGCCCGACCTGTCCGGCTTCTGGATGCCGGAAGACCCCGTCAAGCATCTGCTAAACCTCGCGGCCGACCTGAAGCCAGACGACGTGCCGCTTAAGCCCGTGGCGCGCGATCTCTACAATGCGCGTATTGCTAACAACGGCAAGGACCATCCCGGCGTCTCGTGTCTTCCCTCCGGGATTCCAGAAAAGGACAATATTCCCGACGGCCTTAAGCTGGTGCAGACCGAAGACCTGGTTCTACTCCTCCACGAATCCCGCACCATCTACCGCCAGATCTTTACCGATGGCCGCCCGCTCCCCAAGAATCCGCAGCCCACCTGGATGGGCTATTCCATAGGCCATTGGGACAAGGATGCGTTGGTCGTCGAGACCATCGGACAAAACGGCCGAACCTGGCTCGACATGCGCGGACTCCCCGGCACCGAATCCCTCCGCGTCACCGAACGTTTCTCCCGCCCGAAGATCGGGCACATGGACATCGCCGTCACCATCGATGATCCCGAAGCTTACACGAAGCCGTGGACTGTCAACCTCTCCTGGACCCTGCAACCCGACACCGATCTGATCGAGAGCATCTGCGAGGAGAACAATCGCGACCCCGGCCACATGGTCGGCAAATGACTCGGCCCGGGTTCGTGCGCCGAAGGAACGCAGAGGGAACTCGGGGCTGACGCGTCGCGATGAGGCAGACGCACGCGGCTGATGATCAATGAGAGATGAGGAGAATGCAATATTTCTGCGGCCTCATCACCCCGACGCCGGATGCCTTCGTACACCGATGGGGTGACCGTCGCCGAGGACCGTAGTTCCGGGAACGGGACGAGGTCGTCGGCCACCTGCGATATGATCTTGAGACACGGAGGAAACCTCATGAGAATTTGTCTCGGGATTTGGATTGCGACTCTCGCGGCGGGAGCGGCGCTCTGCCAGCCGGTGCCCAAACTTTCTAACGGCAAGCCGGACCTAAGCGGGGTCTGGGATCATCCGCGCGTGGGCGATATGAGCAAGGATGTCAGCGGGCGCTGCGTTGGCGGCTCTCCCGGCTGCAACAGCATTGGCTTCAAAGATCTCAATTCTCTGCTGACTCCCTACGGCAAGGAGGAGAACAGTAAAGCCAAGTTCGACTATGGCGTGCATTGCCTGCCATGGGGATACGTGCGTTCATGGGGAACGCCCTATCCGCTCGAGTTCTTGCAGAACTCAAACCGGCTTGCGATTCTGTTCGAACAGAACAACATGTTTCACGTAGTACCCACCGACGGGCGCGACCATCCCAAGGACCTGGACTCGACCTGGATGGGCAATTCGGTCGGCAAGTGGGACGGAGACACGCTGGTGATCGACACCATTGGCTTCAACGGGCGCACCTGGCTGGACACGGAGCCGCAGCGGCTGACGAGTGACGCCTTGCACGTGATCGAGCGCATCGACAGGCCCGACCTCCAGCATTTGAAATACGAAGTGACCATCGACGACCCGAAGATGTACACCAAACCGTGGAAGAACACGCGGACGTTCGTGCTCATGAAACCGGGGCAGGAGATCATGGAATACTCCTGCGATGAGAACAACAAAGAGATCAACGAAGGCCACATCACCGACGCGTGGACAAAGAAGTGAGCGGGTAGCCGGTTATGCCATCGAAGACGCTGCCGGCGCGCTATTTCACCGATCCGCGATCTTTTGGAAAAGAACTGGAGCGATTCTTCGGCCGCCGCTGGTTCTGCGCGGGACGAGCCGATGCGATTCCGAATCCCGGCGATTATTTTCTGCGCGAGCTCGCGGGCGAGAGCTTGATCGTGGTGCGGGACACGGATTCCACAGTGCGCGCCTTCTACAACGTTTGCCGCCACCGGGGGACGCGCCTGTGCTCGGCCGCCGAAGGGGCTTTCAGCGGACGTATTCTATGCCCCTATCATGGCTGGTCGTATGGGCTGGATGGCTGCCTGCTCGGGGCGCCGCAAATGGACGGCACGGGTTTCTCGCGGAAAGATTATCCGCTGCATGCGGTTGATGCGGGAGTTTGGGACGGGCACATCTTTCTGCACACCGGCAAGAAGCCGAAGCCGCTGGCACAACAGCTAGGCGCGCTTCCGAAGAAATTCGCTGCGTGGCGAATGGAAGAGCTGCGCCTCGGCCGGCGCATCGTTTACGACGTAAAAGCCAATTGGAAGCTGGTGGTGCTGAATTACAACGAGTGCCTGCACTGCCCGCTGGTACATCCGGGACTCAACCGGCTGACCGATTATCTGGGCGCGGACAATGAGCCGCCGCGCGACACGTATATCGGTGGCGCGATGGGATTCTCGGGCAACGCTCAGACCATGAACATCGATGGCCGGCTTCGTCGCGCCTGCCTGCCAGGCCTTAACGAATTTCAGCGCAGGCACGTTTATTATTACGCCGTATATCCGAACCTGCTGCTCGCGCTGCATCCCGACTACATGCTGATTCACACGCTGTGGCCCAAAGCCGTGGACCGGACCGAAATTGTATGCGAATGGTACTTTGATCAGGCAGAACTGGCGACACCCGGTTTCGATAGCAGCGATGCGGTGGAATTCTGGGACCGAACCAACCGCGAGGACTGGCACATTGTGGAGCAGTCGCAGTTGGGCATCCAGAGCCGCGCGTATACGCCGGGCCCCTACTCGAAACGCGAAGCATTGCTGGCGGGCTTTGACAAGATTGTCGTGAAAGAGTCGCGTCTGGGACGAACCGGCCGCTAGCCGCCACGCCCCCACAGGGTCGCGGTTGCTCTAAAAGTCCTCGGCGCCGCTCCGTGACCGTCGCGGTTTCTGTGGACGAGGCCCATACGCAAGCGCGGGTGTGAAGCAGGCCACAAACAACGATGGCCTGCTCTACTTAAAATTCAGTTAGCGCGCCAGCACTACGAGGTTGCAGCCGCCGAAGAGTCTGGCCGACAAATCGTGGTTCATCGCGTAACTGACCCGGCGAATGGCTTTCAGCAAAGCCGCAGAAAGCCCGCGCGTCTGGTTGGGCCACGGACCGATAAAGTAGTCCACTACCTCGTAGCCGGTGTGGCGCAGCGTGTCCAACGCAATTTCTTTGTTGAAATGATGCAGGTGCCGTAGGCCGTCGCGCCACTTCGAGAATAGGCCGGTGCGGAGCGCACTTTGCACCGTGATGTCTAACGAGAAGCTGATAATCTTCCACTCTGCCCTGGTCCGGAGCATTCTGAGGAAACCCAGATATTCGTCGATATGGTCCAGTACTTCGAGCACGAGCAATAGATCGAACGGGGGCGTATCAATTTCGCCAAAATCCGCCAACTCGACTTTGAGGCGATCGTTTTCCCGCTGCTTCGCCATACGGATTGCAGCGGGCGCGATATCGTACCCCCAGAACCGGCATTCGGGATCCATCTGCAGCTGCAACTGGCGGAGGACTTCGCCCACTCCGCATCCCACTTCGCAAATGGTTTTGGGATCAAGACTCTGTTTCTGCAGCAAGCGGCGCACGTTGTCCGCCTTCCACGGCGAATACTCGATGTGCCAGCTTGGATTGTTTACCAAATACTCGCCGTTAATATGCGGATCGGCGAGCGGATCCACAATACTGGAAAACCGTTGCGGTGCTGGCTTTTCTACCATTTTCCGGTCTGGTGTGAGCATGACGTTAAGGTGGCGAATTCCACATGCACACGAAATTCCAAGGATTAACATTTGGAACGGCCGTCCCCGCAAGGCTAGCGAAATCTGTTGTGTTTCGTACGCTGGTTTACTTGGATCCTCGACCCGCGCCGGTGAGAAGCCGGAACATGGTGGTGCTCACGAAAGACATGCCCGGCTTAAGTCGGTCGAAGGGAACCTCGACTGGTTCGGGGAATGGGGAAAATGCTGCGTCTCCAGGCAAAAAGCGGAGCGCCGGCTGTACGAGGGTCTGCCCTTGCCGTGTATGCTGCCGTCCAGAAAATTCGCCGTATAGAACGGAACGCCGGGGCTGGGTCGTGAGGACCTCCAGCACGCGCCCGGCGGATGGTCTTCCACGCACGCGGCCAGTGAGGGAGCGGCGCCGGTGCGGTTGTGCACCCAGTTGTGATCGTAACCTCCGCCCAGTTTGAGCTGCTCGTCCTTCTGCCCGATGCGAACCAATCGGAGCGGGCTTGCGGAAATCGAACGGCGTGCCGGCGACCGGGCGCAATTCGCCGGTCGGGATCAGGCCCGCGTCCACCGGTGTGAAGCGGTCGGCGTTTAACATAATCACGTGTGCGAGTATATCTCCGGAACCCGCGCCCTTCAGATTGAAATACGAGTTATGTGGTTTCGAAAGGCGGAGCAAGGCGAGTCACAATGAGAATATGAACGTGATTGCGGATGTGTGCATCATCCCGCTGGGCGTGGGCGTTTCCGTTTCGAAAGAAATCGCCCTATGCGAGCGGATCTTCGCGGAAGCGGGCCTTTCCACGCGGCTTCATGCCTACGGAACCAACGTCGAAGGGGACTGGGACCGTGTCTTCGCCGCGGTGAAGCTCTGCCACGAAGAGCTGCATACCCAAGGCGTGCCGCGGATCTCCACGAATATGCGCTTCGGGACGCGCGTCGACCGCGATCAAAAGATGGATGACAAAATTCGCAGCGTGGAAGAGAAACTGAATCCGCCGCGCTGATTCAGGCCAGCTTCGCCGATAACATGGTATACGAGTGCGGCGGAAATGAGTATCGCAATCGCTTACCTTCGGGGGTTGCAGAGCGCGAAACCGGTTTCACCGTCACAGTATCAAAGTTGTTTTCCGCCTTGATATCGGGGCCATTCACTTCCGTGACGCTTACCGGACCGTTGAACTGTTTATCCTGAGCTTCGAATTCGACTTCGATCGCCTGGTCGCGGTGCCGGTTGACCACGTTCACCACCAGCCGGCCGTTATCGAGGCTGGCTGAGATATCGAGATACGGAATCTCATCGAAGCGGCGGGTCTTGTACTTGGGGCTGTCCACGAATAATTCCAGCGCCGTTCCCTTGGTATGCGCGGCAAACATCTGCAGGGGATAATAGATGGTTTGTAAGTAGAGGCCATTTTCATTGGTGAAAATGGGCGCGATCACGTTCACCAGTTGCGCCATGTTGGCGATCTTCACGATGTGCGCGTGGTTCACGAACGCATTCAGGAAGGTGGCCACAACCAACGCGTCTTCCAGGTTGTAGTGTTCTTCGAGGATGCGGCGGCCGCGCTCCTGGTTGCCGCGGGCGCGGTACCAGACGTTCCACTCATCCCAGGCGATGTAAATCTTGCGGTCGCGCACGCCGGACATGGCGGCATCGATGATCCCCTCGGCTGTCCTGATGCGGGAACTCAGTTCCAGGGAACTGGCGAGGAAGTCTCCGTAATCGTTTTGCGGGTTGCCGACGTAGGTGTGCAGCGACAGGTAGTCCGCATGATTTTTGAGATATTCGAGGATGGTCCTGTTCCAGCCGGTCCAGTCCGCGCCCGCGCCGAAGTTGGACGAGCCGGCGGCGATCAGCTTGATGTTAGGATCGGTCCACTTCATGAGCTTGGCGGCTTCAAGCGCGAACTTGCCGTAGTCGTCGGCACTGCGGTGGCCCATCTGCCAGGGCCCGTCGATTTCATTACCGAGCCCCCAATAGGTCACCCTCCAGGGATCGCGCCGGCCGTTCTGCTTGCGCAGGCGGGTCATGGCGGTGTCTTCGGAGGAGTTGCAGTATTCCACCCATTGCTGCGCCTCTTCCCAGGCGCCGGTTCCGAGGTTGGCGCAGATGTACGGCTCCGTCTTGATCATCTCCGCGTAATTGAGGAACTCATGCGTGCCGAAGCGGTTGCTCTCGACGGTGCCCCACGCCATTTCCAGACGAGGCGGGCGCTGATCGCGCGGACCGATGCCATCGCGCCAATGGTAGTTGGATGAGAAGTTTCCGCCCGGCCAGCGGAGAATGCTGACACCCAGGTTCCGGGCCGCATCGAGCACATCGCGCCGGTAGCCATTGGCGTCGGAAAGCGGTGATTTCTCGTCGAACACGCCGCCATCGATGCAGCGGCCGAGATGCTCGATGAAGTTGCCATAGAGCTTGGGATCGATCGCGCCGATGGTTCGTTCGGTGTCGATCTTGACGCGGGCGCGCAGCGCGGCCGGCTGGCCGCGAAGGATTGCTGGCGCGCCTAGCAGGGTCTGGGAAAACGCACGCCTTGAGAGCATCGGTCCCTCCTTTGTGGGGCATGCCTCTGGCTTGCCCTTGGCATATAATCTTACGACAGCGCAGCGGTAAGAAGCGGTTAGAGAAGGAGAGCACATGAGGGAAACGTTTTCGCGACGGGCGGCTTCGTTGATTCTATCGATAGCGGCCGCAATGCCTATCTGGGCACAGACGGGAGCGAAAAACGGAGAGTGGCGCAGCTACGGAGGAGACCTCGGCAACACGCACTACTCGCCACTCGACCAGATCGGCTCGGGCAATTTTAATCAACTGCAGATAGCCTGGCGGTTCAAGACCGATAACCTGGGTCCCACACCCGAATACAACCTGGAAGGCACACCCCTCATGGTGAACGGCGTGATGTATGCGACCGCAGGCACGCGTCGCGCGGTGGTGGCGCTGAATGGGGCCACGGGCGAGTTGCTCTGGGTGCACGGCGAACAAGAGGGAAAGCGCGGTGACGCGGCGCCACGCAAGCTTTCGGGCCGCGGTCTGGCCTATTGGAGCAACGGGCAGGAAGAGCGCATCCTCTATGTGACGCCCGGCTACCGCCTCATTGCGCTTAATGCGAAGAACGGCAATGCGATTCCGAGTTTCGGCGCGAACGGCGCCGTCGACTTGAAAATGGATGACGACCAGCAGATCGATCCGGAGAGCAGCGAAATCGGGCTGCACGCGGCGCCGGTGGTGGCCGGAGACATCGTGATCGTGGGCGCGGCACACAAACCGGGCGGGGTTCCGACCAGCAAAACCAACGTGAAAGGGTACGTACGCGCGTTTGACGTGAAGACCGGGAAGCGTTTGTGGATCTTTCATACCATTCCGAAGGCCGGTGAATTCGGTTACGACACCTGGCAGAACGATTCCGCCGACTACACCGGCAACGCAGGTTCCTGGGGGCAGATCAGCGTGGACGAGCAGTTGGGCATGGCGTTCATCCCAGTCGAGCTGCCGACTGGCGACTATTATGGCGGCCACCGCCCGGGAAACGGCCTGTTCGGAGAAAGCGTTGTGGCGGTCGATCTGAAGACCGGGCAGCGCAAATGGCACTACCAATTAGTGCACCACGGCATCTGGGATATGGACATTCCGGACGCGCCGATGCTGGTGGACGTCACGCAGAACGGGCAGACGGTGAAGGCGCTTGCGCAGCCAACAAAACAG
>CAZKQQ010000203.1:0-12577 GCA_964554945.1 uncultured Solibacteraceae bacterium
CGGGCGTGTCGATCAAATTGAGCTGGTACATATTACCGTCGTCAGCTTTGTAATCGAGCCGGACGGCGTGAGCTTTAATCGTGATGCCGCGCTCGCGTTCCAGATCCATGGAATCAAGCACCTGCTCCATCATTTCGCGCTGGGAAAGCGCACCGGTTACCTCCAGCAGCCGGTCGGCCAGCGTCGACTTGCCATGGTCGATGTGCGCAATGATAGAGAAATTGCGGATAAATTGGGGGTCCATGCCTTGTGGGGGCGCTCTCGAACACGATTATCCCACAGGGCAGGTTGAACACCGCGAATACGAGTCATTCCGACTGCACCAGGAAGTGCTGCTACACTGGCGATGATGCCGCGCATCATTGAAGGGCAGTTGAACGCATCGGGGTTGAAGGTGGCGATTGTCGTCAGCCGCTTTAACAGCTTCATTACCGAGCGCCTGCTGGCGGGCGCGCTGGATGGCCTGCAACGGCACGGGGGCGACCCCGACAAGATCGACATAATTAAAGTTCCCGGATCGTGGGAAGTGCCTCTGGCGGCCGGCGAATTGGCTCGTCAGCACCGTTATGACGCCATCATCTGCCTGAGCGCCGTCATTCGTGGCGAGACGCCGCATTTCGATTACGTCGCCGGCGAGGCGGCTAAGGGCATCGCGCAGGTCGCGTCGGAAACCGGTGTTCCGGTTGCTTTCGGAGTCCTCACGACCAACACCCTGGAACAGGCGATCGACCGCGCCGGCGCAAAGGGCGGCAATAAAGGTTTCGATGCCGCCGTGACGGCCATCGAAATGGCCAACCTGTTGCGACAACTCCGTCAGAGTCCCTAATGTCTTCCCGCCACAGGTCCCGTCAACGAGCTCTCCAGATCTTGTTCCTATGGGACGCGCGGCGGCAGCCGGTCGACGACGCCATTAACGCGTTCTACGATACCCTTTTTGCCGAAGAACATCCGGAACGGGACACGTTTGTCGCTCACCTGGTGCATGGCGCGGTACAGCACCTGGACGAGGTGGACGAGCGGATTCGCCGCCACGCGGAGCACTGGCGGATGGAACGGATGCCGGTGGTGGACCGCAACATTTTGCGGCTGGCCGTATATGAGATGACTCATGAAGATACGCCTCCCGCGGTGGTCATCGACGAAGCGCTGGAACTGGCGCGGAAGTTCTCCGGGGAAGAATCCGTACAATTTGTTAACGGAGTGCTGGACGCAGTCCACCGCGAATCCGCTGCAGCCTCTTGATTTCACCCTGATTTTCGTAGCGTTTACGACTGTCACTGCGTCTATAGGAGCAGGTGGGGTATACTCACCCTAAGGAAGGTTTGTCGATGCCCCAAAAGAGGCGCTCCTTTTTGATCTTTCCCCTCATTGTTTTAGTGTGCACGTTGCTCGGTGGATTTTATGGGCCGCGGATCCAGGTGGCGGCCGCGGCGACCGCGACGGCAGACGATCTACCCAAGGACGTAGAGAGCTTCACCAAGGCTTACTCCCTGGTGGAACAGAACTTTGCGGACACCGTCAGTTCGGACAAGGCGATATACAAAGGCGCCATTCCGGGCATGCTGCGCACGCTCGACCCGCACTCGAATTTCTTCGACCCGAAGGAATATCAGGCGCTGCGGGACGACCAGCGGGGACATTATTATGGCGTCGGCATGACCGTCGGCCCACGCAACGGCAAGACGATGGTGATGGCGCCGTTTCCGGGATCGCCGGCTTACAAGGCGGGAATCCGTCCCGGCGACATTATCACGATGGTGAATGGCAAGCCGACCGACAACCTCAACACCACGGAAATCGCCGATCTGTTGAAGGGACCGCGAGGCACGCAGGTGAAGATTGTGGTGACGCGCGAAGGATCGGAAACGCCCATCACCTTCGAGGTGACCCGCGACGAGATCAAGCGGAATAGCGTGAGCGATGCCTTCTGGGTGAAGCCTGGGGTCGCGTACGTGAAGATCACGGCCTTCAACGAGACCACCAGTCATGAACTGGAAGAACAGTTCAAGCGGCTCGGCGAAAACAACTTCAAAGGCCTGGTGCTCGACCTGCGCGAGAATCCGGGCGGCCTGCTGAACGAAGGCGTCGCGGTGGCCGATCATTTCCTGGCAAAGGGCCAGACGATCGTTTCGCACCATGGGCGCGCCTCGGCGGAGAAGCCGTATGTTGCGCGCAACGGTAACAAAGGCCGCGATTATCCCATCGTGGTGCTGGTGAACAAGTTTTCGGCCTCCGCGGCCGAGATCGTCTCAGGCGCGCTGCAGGATCATGACCGCGCCTGGATTCTGGGCGAAACCACTTTCGGCAAGGGTTTGGTGCAGACCGTCTATCCACTGTCGGAGAACACCGGGCTGGCGTTGACCACCGCCCACTTCTATACACCGAGCGGCCGCCTGATTCAGCGCGACTACAGCAACCAGTCGTTCTACGACTATTACACCCACAAGGACGGGAACACGCGGAATCTTGCCGATGTCAAGATGACGGATTCGGGACGGACGGTCTACGGCGGTGGCGGCATCACTCCCGACGAGAAATACGAGCCTCCGAAGCTGACTCCGTTCGAGATTCAACTGGCGCGAAAAAGCGCGTATTTCAATTTCACGCGCGGCTATTTCGGTAAGCACGATATCCACCTGCCGAAGGACTGGATGCCGGATGATGCGCTGATCGTCGAGTTCCACGATTACCTGCTGCACTCTCCGGACGGCTATACCTTTACGGAAGGTGAATTCGCGCAAGACCGGGATTGGATCAGGCGGTATCTGGCGCGCGAGATGTACATCACGGCGTTCAATATCGACGAGAGCGATCGGGTGTTCGCGAAGACGGATCCGGAAGTGGAGCGAGCGGTGGATGCGATGCCGAAGGCCCGCGCGCTGGTCGAGACGGCCCGGAAGGTCCTGGTGCAGAGGATGTCTTCCCAACAGCAGGCTTCGCTCGGCAACCGGTAACGCCAAAAAGCCCAAAAACCCGGGGACAGTGTCTCCGGGTTTTTGTATAATCCAAGCCATGCGACGCAGAGATCTGTTGACCGCCGTGGCCGCGGCGGGCGTGGCCGTAGCGCAAACTCCTGCCCCGGTCCGGCATAAGGGGCGCCTCAAACAATCGGCCATGCGGGCTAACTTTGACCCCAAGATGTCCTTGGAAGATACGTGCCGCGAAGCGGCCCGGCTCGGCTGCTACGGCATGGATCTCATCGGTGTCCAAGACTGGCCCACTCTCAAAAAATACGGCTTGATCCCCACCATGGGACCGACCGGCGGTGTCAGCTTCGAGCAAGGTCTGATTCACCCGGAGATTCACGATCAGCTCGAAAAGTCGGTCAACGCGACCCTCGATCAGTGCGCGGCCGGTGGTTGTCCCAACATGATAACGGTGGGGGGACAACGCAAGGGAATGAGCTATGAGGAAGGCGCTGAGCACTGCGTCGCATTTTTCAATCGAGTGAAGGCGCACGCCGAAGATAAAGGCGTCACCATTTGCCTGGAGATCATGAACACCAAGTTCACCGATCCCCTGCTCGGGCGCGTGGATCAGATCTGCAATCACGTGGACTGGGCTATCGACGTCATCAAGCGCGTAAACTCACCGCGCGTGAAGCTGCTGTTTGACATTTATCATGTGCAGGTGATGGACGGCGATGTCTGCCACCGCATCAAAGACAATATCCAGTGGATCGGCCACTTCCACACCGGCGGCGTACCCGGCCGCCATGAGCTGGATGACACGCAGGAGCTGAACTACAAGTTCATCGCCAAGACCATTGCGGACCTCGGATTTACCGGATACATCGCGCACGAATACCGCCCGGCGCCGGGCCGCGATCCCATCGAGGATCTGGCGCAGGCGCTGGCAATCCTGGACGTGTAAACAATCGGGACAAATCGTTCGCACGCCGGATTGTGTTAGGGATTGCCGCGTCCCTGGCCTAGGCGAGCCGCAACTCCGGCCGCAGCATCACCCACGGCAACGTCGCCGGTGGTTTTGCCCTTCCGCTCCACTAATTCCACCAGGCCGCTCCCGAGTTTCTTTCCCACCGTAACGCGGAACGGCACGCCGATCAGGTCGGCATCCTTAAACTTCACGCCGGGCCGTTCGTCGCGATCGTCGAGCAGCGCGTCAAGTCCGAGCGCGAGGCAACTCTCATAGATCTGGCGCGCCGCCGAGATCTGCGCGTCATCGGAATTGTTGGCGGGCGTGATCACTACGTCGAACGGCGCGATCGCGGACGGCAAGAGCATGCCATCCTTGTCGTGATAGAGCTCGATCGCGGCACTCAAAATCCGCTCGATACCGATGCCGTAGGAGCCCATGATCGGAGTGACTTCTTTGCCGTCGGCATTCAGCACACGCAAGCCCATCGAATCGGAGTACTTGTAACCGAGTTTGAAGATGTGGCCGATTTCAATACTCTTATGCACCTGTAGGTTCCCGCCGCAGCGCACGCAGCGATCGCCGGCGGCCGCCTGGCGCAGATCGTGCATCTCCGCCTGGAAGTCGTCCCCGAGCGTTACGTTGCGCAAGTGGTAATCGTTCTTGTTCGCGCCTGCGATCATGTTGCGCCGGCCGGCCAGCGCCTGATCGGCGAAAATCGGCATGTTCTTCACGCCAACGGGACCGAGCGAGCCGGCCTCGGCTCCGAACCAGGTGCGGATCTCTTCCGGGTGCGCCTGCCGGAACTCCATGTCGCCGGCCACCGCGCCAAACTTGGTTTCGCTGAGCTGATGGTCGCCGCGCAGCATCACCAGGACCGGCTTTCCATCCGCCACCAGGACCAGGCTTTTCATCTGCGACGTTTCCGGCAGCTTTGTGAATTCGGCCACTTCCGCAATCGTCTTGCGGCCGGGCGTGTGAAACTCTTCCGGATTCAGGTCGCCGTCCGGATCCGCAGCCGCCGCCGGCGATGGCTGGGACACGGCCTTCTCCAGATTCGCCGAATACCCGCAGGCTTCGCATGTGACCACGAAGTCTTCTCCGGCGTCGGACGAGACCATGAACTCATGCGACTGGCTGCCGCCCATCGCTCCCGAATGCGCTTCCACCGCCGTGTACTTCAGCCCGCAACGATCGAAGATCCGGCAGTAGGCTTTGTAGTGCTTGTCATAAGCCGCATCGAGACCGGCCTGGTCCATGTCGAAGGAGTACGAGTCCTTCATGAGGAACTGGCGCACGCGCAATAAACCGGATTTCGGCCGCGGCTCGTCCCGAAATTTCGTCTGGATCTGATACCAGATCTGCGGCAGTTGCTTATAACTGCGCAGTTCGCCCCGGGCGACGGTGGTCATGACTTCCTCGTGCGTCATGCCCAGGCAGAGATCGCGCTGAAAGCGGTCCTTGAGGCGAAACATGTTGTCGCCCATGATGTCCCAGCGGCCCGATTCCTGCCACACTTCGGCCGGATTGAGGGCGGGAAGAAACATCTCCTGGGCGCCAATCGCGTCCATCTCCTGGCGGACGATCCGCTGGATCTTGAGGAGCGCGCGCTGCGCCAAAAACAAGTAACTGTAAATTCCGGCAGAAAGCTGGCGAATGTAGCCCGCGCGCAACAGCAGTTGATGGCTGATGACCTCGGCCTCGGCCGGGTTCTCGCGCAGCGTAGGGATAAATAACTTGCTCCAGAGCATGGTTATGTTGTGCAGGGAAATGCCAATTCTAGCATGCTAATATTGAGTTGCCTTCGCTATGAAAATCGCCATTGCCGCCGATCATGGAGGTTTTATCCTGAAAGAAAAGTTGCGGGCGCGGCTCGCGGCGATGGGTTACGACCTGGCTGATTTTGGCACCACGTCCACCGAATCGTGCGATTATCCCGATTTTGCGCAAGCCGTTGGGGAAGCGGTGGCGGAGGGCCGGGCGGATCGTGGGCTGCTGATTTGCACCACCGGTATCGGCATGGCCATGGCTGCGAACAAAGTTGGCGGGGTGCGGGCGGCGCCGGCGCAATCGGAGGATGAGACACGCATGACGCGTGAGCACAACGATGCGAACGTGCTGACGCTGGGCGCCAAGTACGTGGATGAGCGCCGCGCGATCGCATTGATACGCATTTTTCTAGAAACCGAATTCTCCGGCGGCGAGCGCCACGTGCGCCGTGTCGCCAAAATTTCACAACTGGAGCACGCATGACCGACGCCGAAAGAATGGCTCGTCCGCTGGCCGAGGTCGATCCGGAAATCGACGAAGCGATCCGGCACGAGGTCGAACGCCAGCACTCGAACCTGGAACTCATTGCGAGCGAAAACTTCACCTCGCAAGCCGTGCTCGACGCCACCGGCAGCGTATTCACCAATAAATACGCGGAAGGTTATCCGGGCAAGCGATACTACGGCGGCTGCGAGTTCACCGACGTTGTGGAGGAACTGGCCCCCGAGCGAGCCAAGAAACAGAATGGCGCCGAGCACGCCAACGTGCAGCCGCACTCCGGCTCCCAGGCTAACGAAGCCGCTTACTTTTCGGTATGCTCGCATGGCGACACGATCATGGGGCTGAACCTGGCGCACGGCGGGCACCTCACGCACGGGCATCCGCTCAATTTCTCCGGCAAGACGTTCCACGTTGTCCCGTACAACGTGCGTCGCGAGGACGAGCGCATCGATTTCGATGAGGTCGAGCGCCTCGCCCACGAGCACAAGCCGAAGATGATAGTCGCCGGAGGAAGCGCCTATCCGCGCACGCTCGATTTTCCGCGGTTCCGGCAGATCGCCGATTCCGTAGGGGCGGTGCTGCTGGTGGACATGGCACATATCTCGGGGCTAGTCGCAGCCGGCGTGCACCCGAATCCCTGCCAGTATGCCGACATCGTTACTTCCACCACTCACAAAACGCTGCGCGGCCCGCGGTCCGGACTGATTTTGTGTAAGCAGCAATACGCCGCGGCGGTGGACAAGGTGGTGTTTCCCGGGACACAAGGCGGACCGCTGGTGCACGTCATCGCCGCCAAGGCAGTCTGCTTCCGGGAGGCGATGACTCCGGAGTTTGTCACATATCAAAAGCAAGTGCTTGCCAACGCGAGGGCCCTGGCAAATACGCTCGCCGCCGCGGGCTACCGAGTGGTGTCGGGCGGCACCGATACCCATTTGATGTTGATTGACGTATTTTCCAAGGGAGTGCGCGGACGTGACGCGGAGAAGGCGCTGGACCGGGCAGCGATTACGGCCAACAAGAACGCCATTCCCTTTGACGTCAATCCTCCGCTCAATCCCAGCGGCATTCGACTCGGTTCGCCGGCCGTGACCACACGGGGTTTTCGCGAGGCCGAAATGCGCGAGGTCGGCGCTCTGATCGCGGAGGTCCTCGATAAGATCTCCGACGAGAGCGCAATTGCCGCGGTACGCCAGAAGGTCGCGGCGCTGACCACACGTTTCCCGCTCTATCGATGGAAGCTTGATCCGGTGCGGGCGTAGGAGTTCTTTCGGTGGACCGTTGCCACCAATTCAAACGAGGGCGCGTGAGGCAGACGATCGGTTTTTGCCGTCTGCCGACCAGCGCAGGCCACAAAAAACGATTTCCTGCGCCACTTAAATGAGCAGTCACATCGTCATTGATGCGCGGCGCAGCCAGGATTTCGGTATCGGGACTTACATTCGAAGCCTCGTTCACGCGCTCGGGATCGCGGATCCCCATAATCAATACACCCTCATCGTCGGACGGGACGAGGCGGGCGCTCCGAAGGACCTGCCCGACAATTTCAAAATTGCCATTTACTCCCGCAACGACCTGGATCGGTTGGACAATGTGGCATTTCCGGTTTTCTTGCGCAGCCTCAGGCCCGACCTCGTACACATTCCCCTGAACCGCGTGCCGCTGGCCATGGTCAGGCCCTACGTCGTCACCGTGCACGACATGTCCAGCCTGCTGTTCGAGGATGAAGGATCCGACTTGCACATGAGATTTCGCCGCTACCGCTACCGGCGCGGCCTGATGCGCGCCAATGAGGTCATCGCCGTCTCTGAAACCACCAAGCGCGATATCGAGACCCTCATGGGCATACCGCCCGCTCATATCCATCGCGTGTATAACGGCCTCGACCCGGCTTTCTTTGCGCACGGAAACGGCTCCGACGAACAGGAAAAACATCGCATCCTCGAGCGTTATCAGATTCAGTATCCTTTCCTGCTCTACGCCGGCAACATTCGTCCTCACAAGAACGTGCCGCGCCTGGTCGAGGCATTCGCCGTGGTTCGCGACCAGCTTTCGACCCACCCGGTCTATAAGGACCTGCGCCTGATTATCATCGGAGACACGATTTCGCAGTACCCCTCTGTCCGGCAGGCGGTGATCAAGAGCCGCGTGGAAAGTGTCGTGCGGTTTCTGGGCTTCGTGCCGTTCGAAACGCTGCGCTATTTTTACGAAGCTGCCACAGCCTTCGTATTCGTTTCCCGATACGAGGGGTTCGGTTTGCCTCCACTTGAGGCCATGGCCTGCGGAACCCCGGTTGTCGCGTCGAACGTCAGTTCGCTACCGGAGGTTCTGGGAGATGCCGCGGTGCAAGTGAATCCCACAAACGTGTTCGAGATCGCGCGCGGCATCACGGAGGTCTTACTGGATGAGAGCCTCCGCGCCGCACTGGTGAAATGCGGACACGAGCAGGCTTCGCGGTTCAGCTGGGAGCGCGCCGCGCGTGAGGTGCTGGCCATCTATCATGACGCCTGCGCCAGCATGGATTGACTACCTACCCCGCCTCGGCTTCGGGCAGCTTTCGATGAACCACCAGGTCGATGAAGACCCGCAAGATGCGCCAATATTCGGCCCGCGCGGCCTGCTCCTTGCTTCCGGCCGCCTCCAACGCAAGCCGGCTTTCCAGCGGAGGTCCCTCGCCCAAATCCGTAAATGCTTTGTTGTAATCCGCCAAACAGCGGTCGTAGTCTTCGCGAGCGGCCGCCCAGACGGCCGCCGCCCTCTCCAACCGAGCCCGCCACGCGTTCTCGATCTGTTCGCGTCTCTGAATCGGTTCCACTAACCCTCGGCCTCGGCAAATGGGGTTTCCCACGCCGCCGCTAGATCCCATTGAGTCTGAGCGCTCCTGCGAGGATAGTCAACCGGTTTTAGTACTACGGGAATTCCTAGGGCGGGCCGGTGAACCCGGCCTGCCTCTTCTTAGCCGGCCTTCAGCCATTCTTGCGTGCAGAGAAGTGAGACCTCTGCCGGAACTGCGTGTGCATCTGGTCAGCCTTCACTCTCTGTTCCGGCGTCAGGATTTGATAGAAGTTCGCCGACGCTTCGGTTCGAATCTCCACCAGGTGGCCGAGCAGCCGGCCTTGCTCAGCAGAGAGCTTTTTAATCTCGGCGTCGCCCTTATTGGTCTTGGCGGCGGCGGTAAGCGCCTCCCGGTTTTGCTTCAGTTCCTGACGAACGGGCCGGGAAGAGTCACGGGCCTGCTGGAAAATCGTCCTGGCCTGCTGCTTCTGAGAATCAGTGAGATTCAGCGTCTTCGCGATGCGTTCCAGGTGCCGTGTCATAAAAGCACGGCGTCCCTGGTGAGCTTTGGGGGGCTGTGCCGGTTCGTTGCCGGCGGGCGCCTGCGCGAATGTCATGCCAACGGCAAGCGCGGCGACAGCGGCGTATTTCATGAGTTCTTTCATGAGTTTCTTTACCTCTGATCCTGACGTTACGGGGCCGCTGTAAACCGGGTTTGTGGATTCCGTAAAACCTGGTAAGCTGTTGTAACAGGAAGAGATTGGATTTTCAGGCCGATTCGGGTCCGGGCGCAACCGATTGGCCGTGGCCTGCATCCAATTAGTTGAGAAGTCCTCTCAAAAGCCCCAAAGAGGCGAATCCAAACTGAGACACGCAGGCGGCAGCGTCTTCGGAGTCCTCAAATGCAAGGGAGGATCTCGAGTCATTAAATGCAACAATTTGAAGAACATATCGCTGACGAAACGCCGGAATTTCTGGACCCTGAGTTCCACGAAACCGACGAACACATTTCGCATTCCGAGGAGCACCCCGAGGAAAATGCCTGGACCGACGACCCGGTCCGCGTCTACCTGCGGGAGATGGGTTCGGTGTCTCTGCTAAGCCGGCAGGGCGAGATCGATCTGGCCCGGCGGATGGAACGCGGGAAATTTGTCACGCGCAAGGCACTCTCGCGGTCGCCACTGGTGTGGCGCCGCGCGCTCGTTTTGCACGAGGACGTGCGTCAAGGTAGTTTGCGAATGGATGATTTCTTCGAACTGGGAAGCCCGGACGAAGACGCCCGCGAACAGGCCCGCCGCGAGGTGACGCGCCGGCTCGCGCGGTTCGCTCGCGCGTATAAGAGCCTTATCGACTTGGAAGGGGAGATTGCGTCCACTCCGCAGCGGTATGTCAACCTACGCGCCAAGCTAACGGCCAAACTACCGCGCTTGCAGGTGAAGTGCTCGCAGGAACTGCGCCGCATTCCATTCAATCCGGCTCAATGGAAACAATTCCGCTCCGAAGTGGAGCACGCGGTTGAAGAGATCGGCTCGGTGGAGCAAGCCCTGCGCAAGCCAAGCAACAATCCGGCCGCGGTTCGCCAGCTGAAACGGGAGATTCTCGATCTGGAGAAAGCCGCGGGAGCGAAGGCTTTGCAGATGCGGCATTGGCTTAAGGCTGTGCGCCGCGGCCAAGCCGAAGCGGAAACCGCGAAATCCGCGCTGGTGGAGGCCAACCTGCGCCTCGTCGTTTCGATCGCCAAGAAGTATGTCAATCGCGGTCTTCATCTCCTCGATCTGATTCAGGAAGGCAACATCGGTCTGATGAGGGCGGCCGATAAATTCGATTACCATCTCGGCTACAAATTCTCGACCTATGCGACCTGGTGGATCCGGCAGGCGGTTACCCGCGCCATAGCGGACCAGTCCCGCACGATCCGAATCCCGGTCCATATGAACGAGACCTTGACTAAGTATCTGCGCGCTTCGCGAGAACTGGAAAAAGAGCTCGGCCATACTCCGAAGAACGAGGAGATCGCGCAGCGGCTGGGTACGACCGTCGAGCGCGTGCAGGAGCTGCGAACGATTTCCCGTGATCCCGTGTCGCTTGATCTTCCCGTCGGAAAAGACGGCGAGTCGGTTCTCGGTGACTTGATTGAAGGGCAGTCGGCAGGCGCCCTGATCACGCCGCTGATGGATCGCGACCTGCGGGACGAAGCCGCGCTCGTGTTGCGGACGCTGACTCCGACCGAGGAAAAAGTGCTTCGCATGCGCTTTGGAATCGGCTATGACCGCGAGCACACGCTCCAGGAGATCGCCGAAAGTTTCGGGCTCACGCGCGAGCGCATCCGGCAGATCGAGTCGAAAGGCCTGCAGATGCTGCGAGGCGCCGATTGTGCGCGGCGCCTCCGCCCTCTGATTACGGTTCAGTAAGGAGTACCGGTGACATGGGCCCTGGCGGGTCTTGTCACCGATGCCCTTCCGCGATTAGCTGACAGCTTCGTCGACTTCTTCGGCTGCCTCCAGGAACGAGAGAGACAGGACGCGTGCGCGCTGCCCTTCGGCAAGCCGCTGCAGCAAAATCTCCTGCCCGTTCTCGAAGCGGACGCCATCGCGATGCCGGCCTACATCCGCGCTCATCTGGATGAAGGTAATGGCTTCTTCCGCCCCAATACCCAACTTCTGCTGGAGCCGTTCCGGAATGTCGCTCAGGATCATCCGCGTGCCGTGAGGGATACAGACAGCACACGGAACCTGCGTGGCGTCGAAAGACGACCACCAGCCGTGGAACTCCGGTTTGTACATTTCCAGCTCAGCCGGCGTCGTCATACCCAGCGAACCGGTGGGAAACCGGTAGATTGTTAACTCCTCGCCGACCTGCGCGAGACGAGTTCGCAAAGCTACTAGCGAATAATCACACATATTTTGCCCCTTTCTCCTACTAGCCTCTGGTGCATCCGCTTTCGCACTCAGGGAAGCCGGAGCAATTCCGGAGCCATGGAAACGCGCATCGCTTACGCCCAGGTGCCGAAATGAACGCCCCGTCGAGGTTTCCCGGTTTACTGACGATAGCCTCGGATTCCTCCTCTCCCTTTGCCGATTGCAGTACCAATATGGCTGACGTGGTTTCGGAACTCCCCGTTGCCGGTACTAAGTCGGCCATGATAAGGCTGTTACGGTCCAGCACCACAGTCGGCGTTTCACCGGACGCTCGCGAGAGCGTTTCCCGTTATGCTCAGTCAGGCTGGCAGTTCATTGCAGCGCCGACAGTCAGGGCTCACTGAATCGGAGTTCGCTAGCTCCTGCCAGCCGTTCTCACGCATCCTCAGGAGCGCGACTCGTCTTCGAAGATGCCGGCGTCGCGGTTCTTGCGCACGCGGTTGGCGGGAAAGCAGCGGCCATTCATGGCGATATACACGCCGGGGGCGAGCGTCTGCACAAAGGCCAGCGCGCTACCGAGGTTAAATAGCCCATCGGAACTGCCGAATTTATACGGCACCATGGCGCCGGTGAGCACCACGGTTTTGCCTTTCAGCGCCGCTGCCAAAGTCCGCGCCGTCGTTTCCATGGTGTCGGTGCCGTGCGTGATGACGATGCGGTCTTCGCGCGCTTTACGGCACGCCTCCACGATACGGGTCCGGTGCTGATCCGTCATCTACAGGCTGTCGATCATCATCAGA
>CAZKQQ010000204.1:0-7243 GCA_964554945.1 uncultured Solibacteraceae bacterium
GGACTCATTGATCCATTCCTCTCGTCACAAATAAGATTCCGACATTCTATAACGGAGGGGCGCGCTGCCCCTCCGCGCGTCACACCGCTATTCCCGGTCCCGGCAAGTGCCGCCCGGATCTCCTGTCGGTTGCAGAGGCGGGGCGCCGGCCGGCGAGATGAAGGTGACAAATACCTCGGTAACGCCTCCGGTCTGGTTGACTGCCCGGTGCACCTCGCCTGCCGTCTCAAAGAACACCGAGCCCGCCGGGTGTACCGATATGCAACCGTTCCGGTGAGTTTCAGTGAGCGCCCCGCTCTTGACGACAACTATAACGGGGCCTGGATGCGTATGCCAACCTGTGTCGCCGCCCGGCTGAAACACCAGTTGTGCCTGTAAAACGTCGTTGGGCCCTTTGGCCTGCATATGAATATCGTGTTCGGTGCTGAACCCTTGCGCCAGCGGAATGATATTCAGGCCGGACGGGTCCGCGAGCGCAGTCCGCACCGGGATGAACGCTCCAGCGATCGCGCCCGCCAAGGCCACGCCGATTCCGTATCGCTTCAATTTCCCGAGGCGCGCGACCACTTGCGCCCGGTCTGTGTTTTGCGTGAGGTTCGTTGTCATAGTTTCCTCCCAAACGTCATGATTTTGAAACCGGTAGGCACTAATCTCCGCCGGCAACGGCCTCTTGTTCGCGCTTCTTCCTCAAGGGCAGCGGCAGGATTTTCGGGACTTGTTCCCGATAAAGGAGATATGCTTCTCCGTGAGCGCGGATCAGATCGCGTTCCTCCCACTGAATCGCGATTAAAATGTACCCCGTCGTTGCGATCGCGAACACCAGGTGCGCCACGGTCATCTGCGGTGTCGCCCAGAAAATGCACAGCCAACTGAGATAGATGGGATGCCGCACGTGTCGATACAATCCCGGAGTCCTGAATTTCAGGCCCGTTTCAGGCCGGCCAATCAGGTAGAGGTAGACCTGCCGTAATCCGAACAGATCGAAGTGATTGATCAAAAATGTCGAGACCAGCAGCAGCAACCATCCCAGGCCATAGACAGTCCAGATCGCCACTCGCACCGCGGAGTCATTTACCTGCCAGACCACTCCGCCCATCGGCTGCCACTGCCAGAACAGCAGCACCATCGCAGCGCTGGCGAACAGAACATACGTGCTGCGCTCCGCGACCGGCGGAATGATGCGCGTCCACGCGCGTTTGAACCACGGCCGCGCCATCACGCTGTGCTGCACCGCGAATAGCCCGAGCAGTGCCGCATTGATCACGAGCGCTTGCCCAACTGGCCCCTCGGCCCCGGAGTCAATCGATTTCACTGCCCCGAAATCGCCCAGGAACGCAATGGCATACAAAAATGTTGCGAAGAATATGAGATAGCATACAATCCCATACAAAAAAGCCGTTACCCGTCCGATCATGATTCCCCTCCTCGGCCCGAAGCGGTCCGGCCTTATAATCGGTCTACAGGCCGCAAATCCGGGCGTGTTGTGAACGTACCATCCACGCCGGAGGCGAGTAACGAAGAAAGACCAAAGAAAAGCCAAAAGGGGCCCTCGGAACTCCTTTGGCTTGTTACGTTTCCCTGGCCGGTGAGCCGAACCGGCGGGACGGAGGGAATGGCCATACCCGGATCCAATCATCAACGGACATACCGGTTCGGTGAATTTACCCTGGACGCGGACCGAAAGGCTGTACTCAACGGCGGGCGGGCAGTCAAGCTCCGCCCCAAGGTCTATGACGCTCTCCTCTACCTCTTGGAAAACCGCGGCCGCCTCGTCGGCAAGGAGGAGTTGATTCACGCCCTGTGGCCCGATGCCTTCGTTACCGAGGATTCCCTGGTGCAATGCCTCGTCGAGTTGCGGCGCGCCCTCGATGACCGCACGCAGGAAATCCTTAAAACCGTGCCGCGTCGCGGATACATTTTCGCGGCGAACGTAACTTCAGAACCGCCGCCTTCCGAGATCCCTCCCGCGGCCGAGCCCGTGATCGCCGAGCGCGTGGCTGGCCGCTATTACCTGCCGCTGCCGCGCACTCCGTTGATCGGACGCGAGCGGGAACTGCCTGCAGTCAAGCAGTTCTTGCTCGATCCCACCATACGGCTGGTCACCTTGACCGGGACCGGCGGCTCCGGCAAGACCAGGCTCGGTCTTCAGGCCGCCGCCGAGTTGGTCTCCCAGTTCGAATCGCGCGTTTATTTTGTCGCTCTGGCTTCCATTACCGATCCCGAGATGGTGGCGCCGGCCATTGCCGAGTCCGTCGGAATCCGGCAAACCGGGGGCCGTCCTTTCCAGGATTTGCTGAAAGAACATCTCCGTGAGATCGGATCATCACCCATCCTGCTCCTTCTCGATAACTTTGAGCACATTCTGCCGGCGTCCTCGCTGGTTGTCGATCTGCTCGAAGCGTCGGGCACTCTGAAAGTCCTGGTGACGAGCCGCGCTGCGTTGCGCGTCTACGGCGAGCACGAGTTTCCCGTACCTCCTCTGGCTCTCCCCGAGCTACGCCCTGCGCATTCGCCCCAAGATCTGCTGCGCAACCCGGCAGTCGCGTTGTTTGCGCAGCGAGCGGCCGCCGTCAAGCCGGACTTTATGGTCACTGCGGATAACGCAACCGCGGTTGCCGAAATCTGTTCGCGCGTTGACGGGCTCCCTCTCGCCATTGAGCTCGCGGCCGCACGCGTCAAAATGCTCTCGCCGAATGCCATGTTGGCCCGGCTGCAGAGCCGTCTCCAGCTCCTGACTGCCGGCGCGGTGGACCTCCCCCAGCGCCAGCAGACCCTGCGCAACACCATCGACTGGAGCTATGACCTGCTAAATGAAGCCGAACAGAAGCTTCTCCGCCGGCTCGGCGTGTTTCTTGGCGGCTGCACCCTCGAAGCCGCCGAGGCCGTGTGTAATACCCGCAGCGATCTCGGCGCGGAGATCTTCGACGTCATGGCATCGCTGGTCGATAAGAGTCTGATCCTGCAGAGCGACCAGGGCGCCGACGAGCCGCGCTTTGTCATGCTCGAAACCATCCGCGAATACTGCCTGGAGCGCCTCGGCGAAAAGGGCGAAGCGTCCGCCGTGCGGCGCTCTCACGCGGCTTATTGCCTGGTGCTCGCCGAGGAGGGCAATCCGGAGCTGACCGAAACCGAGCGCACCGTCTGGCTCGCCCGCTGTGACATCGAGCACGACAATTTCCGCGCCGCTCTCGATTGGCTATTTCAAACAGCTGATCTCGACTGGGCCTTTCGGCTCTGTCTCGCCCTCTTCCGCTTTTGGGACATGCGGGAGCACCTGGCCGAAGGGCGTTCCCGTCTGGAAACGGTTCTCCGTCTCAGCGGCTCCGAGTATCCCAAGGAGCGCGGCAAGGTTTCGCATTATTTGAGCGCCATCACCACCACGCAAGGCGATTTTTCCGCAGCCGCTCGCTTCGCGGACCAGAGCCTCTCGATCTATCAGAAATTGAATGATCTCGCGGGCATCGCCATCTCGCTCAACGCCCGGGCGATTGTGGCGCGCGATAACGGCGATTATGAAACGGCCCAGGCTCGTTTCGAAGCGGCCGTTTCCCAATGGCGATCTCTGGGCGACCCGCTTGCCGCCGCCCGCTGCTTGTACAACCTCGCCAATCTGGTAAAGGTTCGCGGCGACTACGCACGCGCTCGTGCCGTGCTGCGCGAGGCCGCTCAAGTCTTCGCCGAAGTTGGTGATCGCGGTGGCGCTGCCTGGTCCCTCAGCCAGCAAGGCGACATCGCGCGCGAGCAGGGTGAGGCGGCTGCCGCTCGCGAATTATATCAAGAGGCGCTTTCGGCATTCCGGCAAACCAGCGACCGCTGGGGCATCGCCCGGTCCTTGACCGATCTCGGCAGCGTTGCCTGCGATCAGGAAGACCATGTCACCGCGCACTCCGCTTACCGGGAGGCTTTAGAGGTGTTTGCCAGTCTCGGGCATAAACGCGGAATCGCGCGCTCCCTCGAAGGTTTTGCCTGTTCCGCCTGCGCTCAAGGAAACCCTGCGCGTGCCCTGGCCATTGCGGCGTCCGCTGCCCGCTTGCGGCAACTGATTGGCGCCCCGATGCCGCCCCGCGAGGTGTTGAAACTGGATCAACACCTTCAGCCGGCTTGGCATTCGTTGAGCGAGCGCGAGGGTCAGGCCTCTTGGGAGCAAGGTTGGGCCCGTTCTTTGGAAGACGCGATCAACTACGCGTTGGAAAAGGCGGATTCGGCTATTCCAGGTTGACGGGATCCAGCAAGCGCCGCACTGCCGATATGCGATTGGCCGGAATCCCCGCCTTCCGCGCATGCTCTCGAATGGTGCTCTCGTCGGGCGCTAGATACACGCAGTAAATCTTATCCTCGGTCACGTAGCTGTGCAGCCACTGGATGTGCGGCCCCAGCTCTCGTAGCGCCTGTAACGACTGAAGGGAAACCTTACGAAGTTCCTCGTCCGACAGCGACCCCGCGCCGGCAACCTCTCGTTCAATTACGAACTGCGGCATGCACGCACCAGTTTACCGTAACCGGTGGCCCGCTCGCCCTCACTGTAACGAAAACAACGTGCCCTGCTCCTCGCCCTCCCACAGCTCCGGCCGGTATTCCGCCGGCCCCGAGCTGAGCCCGTAACGGTCCCGCACCTTCCGTACGCGGGCCCGCAACATCTCCTTGTATCCCTTCCCCAGGTACGCGCTCTTCTTATATTGCGCGCGATAGTGGGGCGCCAGGGCGGGGAAGTGCTCGTCCAGGAACGGGAAAAACACCTTCTGCGCGCACGGCATCAGGAACAGAGGCCCGCCGCCGAAGTATTGCGCGCCCGCGTCCTTAGCGGCCTTGGCGAGAGCGGCGAGATGCGGCTCGCTGTCGGTGATCAAAGGCATGATCGGATTCGGATTCACTCCCACATTCAGCCCGGCCTTGCTGATCCCCTCGACTGCTTTCAGACGCAAGTCCGGACGCGGCGCTCTCGGCTCCATTAATCGCGCCAGCTTTTCGCTCAGCGTGGTGATCGTGACCACCACGTGAAATATGTTTCGCCGCGCCACCTCCTGCAGCAGTTCCAGATCGCGCAGAATCAAATCCGACTTGGTGATGATCCCGAGATGCCACCCCTGCTCCCGCGCGAACACCTCCAGAATCGCCCGCGTGCGCCCGAACCGCCGCTCGGCCGGTTGATACGGGTCGGTCGCCGTTCCGATCGCAATCCCGTCCTCGCGGCCGATCCGCGCCAGTTCGTGCCGCAGCCGTGGCGCCGCCGCCGGCTTGGCGTAAATCTTGTCCTCGAAATCACGAACATCCATTTCCATGAACTCGTGCGTATAGCGCGCATAGCAATATTTGCAGCCAAATTCGCACCCTCGATACGGGTTGATGGTCCAGGCGAACGGCATATTCGGTTTGGTACGGTTCAGGATACTGCGCGACGCGATCTCGAAATAAGTGACGCGCGATTTGCTTTCCAGCACCTCGCTCTCGGAGGCGAGTTTGGCGATCCCCACAAGTGCCATGCAACCATTTTCGCCTTTTATTCGCCTTTGCGCAACTCCCCGATGCTATCGTTAAGAGAATGAAGGCGTTGGTCAAAAGCAAGCGCCAGCCCGGACTTTGGCTGGAAGATATCGAGCCGCCGAAGGTCGGGATCAACGACGTGCTGATTCAGGTGCTTCGCACCGGCATTTGCGGTACCGACGTCCACATCTACAAGTGGGACGAGTGGGCGCAGCAAACCATTCCCGTGCCGATGGCGATCGGCCACGAGTTTGTCGGACGCGTCGCCGAGGTCGGATCCAACGTAGCCGGTTTCGCCCCCGGCGATATCGTCAGCGGCGAAGGCCATGTTGTTTGCGGCCGGTGCCGCAACTGCATGGCCGGCCGCCGTCAGTTATGCGCCAACACGCAGGGCATCGGTGTTAACCGTCCCGGCGCGTTCGCCGAGTATATCGTGCTGCCCATGACCAATGTGTGGCGCCACAGCGAATCAGTCCCGCTCGATGTGGCTTCCATATTCGATCCCTTCGGCAATGCGGTGCATACTGCCCTCTCGTTTCCCGTGCTCGGAGAGGATGTGCTCATCACTGGCGCGGGCCCCATCGGCATCATGGCGGCCGCCGTCACCCGCCATGCCGGCGCGCGTTATACCGTCATCACCGACGTCAACCCCAATCGGCTCGCTTTAGCCTGTAGGATGGGCGTCACCATGGCCGTCGATGCGCGCACCACCAGGTTGAAAGACGTTCAGAAGCAGCTTGGCATGGCCGAAGGCTTCGATGTTGGCCTTGAGATGTCCGGCAACACCAGCGCCTTTCGTGACATGATCGCCAACATGAGCCACGGGGCCAAGATCGCCATGCTCGGCATTCCTTCCGGCGAAATGTCCATCGATTGGCACGACGTCATTTTCAATATGCTGACGATCCGCGGCATTTATGGCCGCGAAGTTTACGAAACCTGGTACAAGATGACGGTGCTGCTCCAGTCCGGTCTCGATATCACACCGGTTATCACGCACCGTTTCCCGTATCAGGATTACGAGCAAGCGTTTGAGGTGATGGCCGGCGGCAATTCCGGCAAGGTGATCCTGGCTTGGGATTAGCGCCTATTCCGGATTAGCGGCCGTCACCGAAATCACTTGTTCGAATGGCACCCAGAACACGGCGTCGTCCTGCGTTGCCAAGTCATGGATGAAGCCTTCCCGATCGACGGTCAATGGCGTGATCCGCCCGATCACGCCATCTGTAAACTCCACGACAACTGGTTTGTTGAGGTTCGCTTTAAGAGTTCCGATAACTTCGTCGCGGGTCATACTGCCCGCCTTTCATTGCGCCAAAGAACTGCGACCCTCGGGGAGCGGTCTGCGGTTAATTTTCCCAGGCCCGCTTGGGCACGCCGCGGTCCCGGTCTTTGACGCGGTCGTAAAGATAGAAAGTCGATACCGTGCCCAGCGACTCGTTGTAGTAGCTTTCCTGCCCCAAGCCTTCCTTCACATCTTCCTCGAAATCATGCAGGGCCTTCAGTTCTTCGGCCAGCGCCGGCTTGGTTTTCCCGGCTCTGGTGCGAAAGAATTTCTGATAGCCGCCGTCGACGAGGAATCCGACATCGTTGCCGATCAGGACCCCGGCACGGTCAGCGATATGGACGACGTCCCCCCGCTCCTCCAGATCCACCGCGTACCCTCGGCGGCTTACCCGCACTCCGCCGCCCGCCTGTGGGGTTACCGTGAATCCCAGGCTCTTCAATTGATTCACGCGCTCGGCAAACGCACGATAGGTAT
>CAZKQQ010000204.1:7253-12552 GCA_964554945.1 uncultured Solibacteraceae bacterium
TAGGGCGCTCTCTGCGAAAGAACATAAGTCCCATTATAGTCAGCGTCGCCCTCGGATATCCCATCGACCTCAATCCGGATAATCGCGGCTGGCGGCAGATTGTGATCGATTGACATTCCCAACATGCAAGAAACGGCACCCCTGAAGGTCCCGCCGCGCGGCCCGATGACGCCAATTGAGTCTGATCTGTTGCGTTTGGTCGGCTCTCTCTAATTCAGAGCCTGTGGTACGTAATTTGCTCGTGTGTCATTCCTCAGGGAGGTTCTCTCGTGTCATCTTCATTTACCGGTGTTGCAGGCGCAGTGATTCTGCTCTCTGCCGCGTTTTCCAGCCTCTCCGCGCAGATCCTTACTCTGCAGGACGGCACGCCCGTGAGGCTTCGCTTGATGGAGAATGTCTCGTCGGCCGACGCGCACGAAGGCCAGACCGTCGATTTCGAGGTGTCCGAGCCCGTCTTGAATCAGGGACTCGTCGTGATTCCGAAAGGCGCTGTGGCTCTTGGTAAGGTGACCAAAAGCCGCCCCAAGCATCGCTTTGGACGCGGCGGGGAGCTCGAAATCAGTGTCGACTCCGTGCGCCTGGCTGACGGCTCCCGAGCCCCCTTGCGGGCAAGCGAGGAAAAGGGGCCAGGGTCCGTGGGTGGGGCCAGGCTGGCGGCGACCATAGCCGCTTCGCCTCTACTGGTTTGGGTGAAGGGGAAGGATGTCGCCTTTCAGAAGGGCGCCGAAGCGACGGCCTATATCAGCGGTGATGCGCGCCTTGATGAGGCGCAACTCCGCCGGCAGGTCGCTTCGCCGTCAACGGCCCCTCCTGCCGCGGCAGTTTCCGAGAGCTCCGCCGACCGCGGTATTCCAGACCGTGTTCTCACGAATAGAGACATCATCGATATGAGGAAGGCGGGCCTCTCCGACGATGTGATCCTGACCAAAGTCCGAAACAGCAGTTCCGACTTCCGGACCGGTCCCAACGACTTGATCAAGCTCAAGGAGGCCGGCGTCGACGACGCCATCATCACCATGATGGTGCAAAAATCAGGAGAGCGTTGATCGCGCTGCGGCGCGTTTATTTGATCGGTGGGAGCTTCGTGTCCAGAGTGCCGTGCAGTTCCTGGCCCAGGTGGTGCATGCCTTCCCAATTCTGGAATCCGCCCCATCTCCAGTGACTGGCCGCCGGGTCGGTCACGTGGTACGCGTTATAGTCGAATCGGTTGTTTTGGCCGGCAAGCTCTTTCTCGTTGTAGTCGGCAACCTCGCCGCTCACACCTTGGGGGCTGCGCCGGTGAATGATGACGTTGTTGTGAACGTAATTGTTGGCGGAAATATGGGGACCTTGTGCGCCGCTGCCGCGATTCTGTTGAATGATTCCGATTCCGTTCCCGCGGTCTGGCGCCACCTCTATCGTGTTCCCGTAGACCTCCACATCCCGCGAGTTCTGAACCGTGATTTGCGCGCCCCATAGCCAGGTTGAATCGGGAGCGCCGTTGTTGCGAACCACGTTATTGCGAATGATGGCCCCGTAGCTGATTTCATACGCAAGCCCCCCAGCCGAATTATTGGTCACCGTGTTGTTCTCGTACACGCTATCGATGCAGTCCACATCGCACCACAGACCTTCGCCGGTATTGTCGTGAATCGAGTTGCCGCGAACGATTAAGCCCTTGGTCTGCGCAAATTTCGCGCCGCCGGCTTCCCATGCCAGGTCGAATCCGGCCCAGTTATTGAAAGCGATCTCATTGCCCTGGACAAGGAGGTTTAGACCGCCCCCGCCGATTCCCTTCTGTCCGTTGTGATGAACAAAATTGTTGAGGGCCTGGCTTCCGTCTGCCAGGTTGATCCCGTTGCCGTGATTCCAGCGCACTTCGTTATTCGCCACTACCCAACCCAGTCCGGGATGCTGATCGCCGATCACTCCGAACTGCGCGGGAACGGCATATTTTTCGATCGTCAGTCCGCGGATGGTGACGCCCGTAGCGGCGCCCGAGAACGCGCTTCGAGCGACGCTGGCCTCTACGATGTGTCCCGCGGGATCGTCCGCCACATAGATTTTGCGCCTTTCGTAATCGAAATACCATGTTCCTGGCTCAACCGCGGAGAGATCCCGCACATGCCGAAGCGGTTTATCATCGATGAACAAATCTTCCGGGTGTGCGCAGCGTGGGTGCCGCGGGTCGCAATAACCGTTCTGCTGACCCTGTTGATTCTGATTGCCGGCCGCCCACAGCCGGCCTTCGCGATTGAAATTCGTCAGGATGCGCGCCCCGCTGAGAACCGTGCCTTTGGAGCCCACGAACGTATCCGCGTCCTTGGGCCGGATCTCCTGAAGCCGGTACATGCCGCTCTCTAATACGAATGTCGTGCCTGCGGGATGTCGCTCAACGGCGTGCTGGAGATTGTCCCCGGGCTTCAGCGTAACTTGCGGAGAAGCATCCGCCCGGTCCGCGCCGTTCATGTGACCGGGCACCCCGCACAATACCAGCAGAACCGTCGCGTAAGCCTCCGGCCTGCGCCGGCGCGCATCCCCGCTCACTACTTGCTCCCCAGCGCGACGCAAACCACGCCCAACAGAATTAGCCCCAACCCCATGAACTTCTGCCTCGTAAACTGCTCATTGAAGACCAGCCGTCCCCAGGCCAGAGTCCAGACGTAGCCCAAAGAGACCATCGGATACAGGACCGAGATCTGCCCGTGCTTGATGCCCCACCCGTAGAATACCGATGATCCCAGGTACATTCCCACGCCCGCGCCGAGCCGCCAGTTCAGCAAGCTCCAGATATCGCTGAGGCGGGACGCCCCGAGCTTTAAGAATACAGCGCCGATGGACCCGAGTACCGACGCCAACAGTACCAGCGCCATCGAGCTGATCGGCGTTGTCATTATTCCGGCTTCCCTCTTCCCAGCATTGCCACGCCCAGGATCACACTGAAAATTCCGATGAGCTTTAACGAATTCACAGTCTCGTGAAAGATGAAATACGAGAGCACCGTCACCCAAATGTAAGCCAGCGAAATGATCGGGTAAATCACCGAAAGCTCGCCCTGCCGGAGAGCCAGAATCATCATCACGCAGAAGACCGCATAGAGAGCGTACCCGGCGATCAGCGGTAAGTTGGAGGCTAACGCCGCGGGGTCAAGATTGGTAAACCGCGTCATTCCGATTTTCATCAGGATCTGTGCGGCTGCGCAGACCACTGTGCAGCAGGACACCATGACGACTAGGCGGCGGCGCGCCGCTGGATCTTCTTGGCGAGGGATCAGCTCTTCACGCTCTTGCACGACATCCATAACCCGGACACCTTTCGCATTGCTACTTCGTGAGCCTGGCGTAGAGTTCTTGGGCGGGCGTTTCATGTGGATCGCCCAGCGCGATCCAGCCTTCCGATTCCGCCCCTGCTCCGAGATGCCGCGTCACCAGTGCTTTCACGCCCGCTCCCGCAAGAGCGGCCATCGCCCGGGCGCGATCTGCCGGGCTGGCCGTCCAATAATCGGTCTCGCTGGAAATATCGGCTGTAATTCGCAACCCGGCCAGCTGCGCCCAATACGTGTTATCGCAGCCCAGTTGCATACATGCCACCGAGTCGTTCGCGCGCAGGCCCAATGTGCCCGTCAACGTTTGCGCTGCCTTCCAATATGGATTCTCGTAAGGGCCGAACGCCTTCGCCTTAACCGGTCCGACGAACTTCGCCTTGATCCCGCGGTAAGCCTTTTCCCCCGCGGCGTCGAGGGAGCGGATTGCGGCGCCGCACACCAGAATCATGACGCAGATCGAAACCAGCTTCCGCATGTTCCCTGAGTCCGGCAGCCTCACCGCCGCTGCCGCCAGAAGCAGGATCGACGTCAGGACGCCAAAGACGTACCGGTCTTCGACATCCACCAGCAGGTAAATGCCCCACATGCTCCCGAACCAGAGCAGGACCGGGAGGACCTCTCGAATCTGAGCGCGTGTGCGCCAATAGCGTCCCACGAAAACGAGCGCCAGCAGCGCGATTACAAATTCGCCCCGCCTGCTCAGCCAGGACAGCGTATGATACAGATCCATGACGACGTGCCATGCCTGCCCCTCGAAATAAAAAGCCGGTTTGAGGCCGTCATCCCAATACGATGGGTCGTTGAAGATCGGGAAGGTGCCCTCTACCGGAGATGCATACTCATACACGCCCGGCGATCGCAGCAATCGCCGCGCCGGATGAACAAGCTGCATACGGGCATGTCCATGGGGCGTATCGTTCTGCATGTGCCATCGATTTGGGCCGTCCGCGCCATCGACGATCCATGCATAATTCAAAGCCCCGCTCTCCCCGAACGTAAAGCGTCCCTTTGCCTGCGAAAGCTTAGTAACGTAAGGAGCGATCAACGCAACCACAATCGCCGCATAAAGCAGGGCGCCGCGCAGGGCTCTTCTTCTGTTCGCGCCCGCGAACGGCAGAATCGCCGCCGCCGCCACTACCAGTGACAGCGCCACCGCTTTCGTGAAGTACGCCAGCGACAAGGCTAGCGCGAGCAGCGCGTAGTGGTAGAGTCGCGGGCCCCGGAAGATCCGTAGGAGCGCGCCTCCGGCGATCCACAGCCATCCCGCGAGAAGAAGATCCGGCGTCATCAACGCCACCGGGACATCCGCCTGAACCGCCACCAGGAACAACGCGCATCCGATCGCGAGCAGCATCGGGCGTGTCAATCCGAAGGTGCGGCCGCCGTCCGTTGCGACTGGCAGGCCAGTCGCGAAATACGTCAGGCAGCAAAGAGCGAAAACACCGATCGCTCCATTAATCGCGTAAATGGCTGCGAGTTCCCGCGCCGGCGACGGGTGCAAGACCGCGAGGCCGAGTGACAGCGCCACCGGATAACCGGGGCTCCAGTAGGGGTTGAGCAGCGCCGCCGGATGACGCCCGGCCAGCGCATGGCTGATATCCAGATAGGCGACGCCGTCATTAATATTCTTCAGGAAATTTCGATCGAAAACCGCGTCAATAGCGAGACATGCCACCACTGCGGCAATTAGAAAGCCGCAAATCAAACCCCAATGTCGCGACCCGCCTTTCCGGATTTGCTCTATTTCTCTTAGCTCGTAGTCGGCAACCGCCTCCATGAATCCCTCGCGGGGCAGGTTTCCGGCCTGCCCCGATCCTTTCCTAAGCCACTTCCTGCAAGGGCCGTTCCGTTTTCGTTTCCGCCTTTGCCTCAGTCTTAGTCTCGTGATACTCCATCTCGCTGTTCAGCGCCCAGATATTGCTCTTATCCACCCGGCCTTCAATGATGTTGTCCACCGCCGTCATGGCGGTTAGCATCGAATGGTCCTGGTTGTTG
>CAZKQQ010000205.1:0-12506 GCA_964554945.1 uncultured Solibacteraceae bacterium
CCAGCCGGGCTTACACTGGTGTTTCCCCTGGCCGTCATGTGCAGTCTGGGCTTGGGCGGCGTCGCACTCAGCTTCCTTGCGATTCTTCACTCGAGGTCTTCGGCCCGGTATTACGATCGCCGCGCCACTGCGAGAGAGGCGCAATTGATAGCCGAAGTGGAATCGGCAAAGGAAAAGGTAGACGAGCTGGCGGGCGAACTGTCTCAGATCCGCGAGCAGGCGCCGCACGCGTGCCCCGCTCCCCGGTCCGGCTTCAATCTCAGCACCCGCTCCCAGGCTTTGCGAATGCATCGCCGCGGCGACGCGCCCGCCCAGATTGCCGCGGCCTTAGAGGTTCCGCTCCAGGAAGTGGATCTTTTGCTGAAGGTCCACCGCATCGTGCTCAAGAACCTGGCCGTCACCGCCAGGCCGGAGACCCCGGCGAAGCGGGCCAGCCCGGCCTGATCGGCGCGCCGCTCGTGATAGTATGCGAGCGATGCCCGATGTCGATGTTCCGGTTCTGATTGTGGGAGGCAGCCTGGTCGGTCTCTCCACCGCATTGCTTCTTGCGGACCACGGCGTTCGCGCCCTCGTTGTGGAGCATCATCACGGCACCGCCATTTATCCGCGCGCCGCGCAAATGAACCAGCGCACCATGGAGATTCTCCGCTCAGTGGGCGTCGAGCAACTGGCGATGCAAAAGTCCGAAGAGCAGTTCGTGCAAGACGGCGCCGTCATGGCCGTTGACACGCTGGCGGGCAAAGAACTGGCGTGGTACGTCCCCAATCTCAACGAAGGGGTCCGCGACGTAAGCCCCACGGCCCGCGTATTCCTGACTCAAAAGTTGCTCGAGCCGCTGCTGAAGGATCGCGCCGAGGAACTGGGCGCCGAACTGCGCTTTGGCGTCGACATGGTCTCCTTCGAACAGGATGCCGATGGCGTGACGGCAGTCATCCGCGAGCGCGACAGCGGGAAGAGTTCGACGGTGCGCGCGCGATACATGGTCGCCGCCGACGGCAGTCACAGCCGCATCCGCGAGCAGCTGGCGATCCCTTTGCGCGGTCATGGCGTACTTTCGAAGAGCGTCACCATTTATTTCCGCGGCAGCGTAGGCCATCTTTTGCGCGGGCGCAATCTGAGCGTCATCTATGTCTACAACAACGAGCTGACCGGCTTCTTCCGTATTGAAAAGCCGTTCGACTCGGGATTTCTGGCCGTCAACTCGCTGGGCAGTCCCGATCGGCCCAATATGGATGTCTGGACCGGCTTAACGGATGAACGGTGCCAGGAACTGATCCGCATCTCGCTGGGCGCGGACGACGTGCCGATCACGATCGAAAACGTGATGAAGTGGCAGGCCACCGCCGATTGGGCGGAGCGTTTTCAAGATGGCCGCATTTTTCTCGCCGGGGATGCGGCGCATTCGATGCCGCCCACCGGCGGCTTCGGAGGGAACACGGGCGTCCAGGATGCGCACAATCTCGCGTGGAAGCTGGCGCTGGTTTTGAAAGGCGATGCCGGGCCGGAGTTGCTCGCCACTTACGACGTGGAGCGGCGTCCGGTCGGTGAGTTCACCGTCGAGCAGGCCTATTCGCGCTATGTGACCCGCTGGGCCCCGCATCTCGCCGCGCATGGAATTCAGCCCATGGCGAACGATCTCGATATCGATCTGGGCTACCGCTATCGTTCGGCCGCTCTGATCCCGGATGCGCCCGACGATGGCCCGATCATCGAGCCCACTCGCGAGACCAAGGGACGCCCGGGGACCCGCGCGCCCCATCTCTTCCTTAGCGGCGGCCGCGGACCCGTCTCAACAATCGACTGGTTCGGCCGCCAGTTCGTTTTGCTGGGAGGGCCGCAGGGCAGTTCGTGGACCGCGCACGGCCCCGAGGGAGCTCGTGCGGTGGGGATCCATTTGGACGTGCACCAGGTCGACGATCCTGCGTTTTCGGAAGCCTATGGCATCACTCCATCGGGCGCAGTCATCGTCCGTCCCGACGGCGTCGTCGGCTGGCGCGCCCAAACCGATGCCGGCGCTTCTCCGGCAGCGCTCAGTCGCGTGCTCTCTACGCTATTGGTTCGAAAGACCTCCTCTTTCGCCCGGCCTTCTTGACCCACGCTTGACGCCTCGATAAGATGCATCACTATGATTGGGACGCCACGCAGGTGCCGGTGCTCGCCGATATCGACTGGCAGGGAAGGGCCCGCAAGGTGATGCTCTGGGCAAACCGCAACGGTCCGCTTCGCCAATGAGCGCATACGACGCCATAGTAATCGGCACCGGCCAGTCCGGCCCTTCGCTGGCGGTGCGGCTGGCGAATTCGGGAATGCGCGTGGCCGTCATCGAGCGGAAATTTTTCGGCGGCACCTGTGTGAATACCGGTTGTATCCCGACAAAAACCATGGTCGCGAGCGCCTACGCGGCGCGTATGGCAAGCCGCGCGGCGGAATACGGCGTGACGCTGCCCGGTCCGGTCGCGGTGGACATGCGGCGAGTGAAAGCGCGAAAGGATGAGATCTCCCTCAAGAGCCGGAACGGTGTTGAAAAATGGCTGCGCGACACGCCCAATATCACGATCTATCGCGGAACCGCGCGCTTTGAAGCGCCGCACGAAGTATCGGTCGGCAACGAGCGCCTGACGGCTGAAAAGATCTTTATCAATGTCGGAGCGCGCGCGGTGGTTCCTCCGCTACCCGGTCTCGATCAGGTCCGCTATCTCACCAATTCTTCGATGATGGACGTCGATTTTCTCCCGGAACATCTTGTGGTCGTTGGCGGCAGCTATATCGGACTGGAATTCGGGCAAATGTTCCGGCGCTTCGGCAGCGAGGTCACCATCGTCGAGATGGGTCCGCGCCTGATCGGCCGTGAGGATGAAGACATCTCGGCGGCGATCCGCGAGATCCTCCAGGCCGAGGGCGTCCATGTGCGCGTGAACGCCAGGTGCATCAGGCTGGCGAATCACAACGGACAAGTAGCGGCGCGCGTGGATTGTACCGATGGAGCGCCCGACGTGATTGGCTCGCATTTGCTGCTGGCGGTCGGCCGGCGACCCAATACCGATGATCTCGGGCTGGAGAAGACCGGCATCAGGCATGATGAGCGCGGATACATCGAGGTCGACGATCAACTGCGAACGAGTGTCCCGGGCGTCTGGGCGCTCGGCGATTGCAATGGCAAAGGCGGATTCACCCACACCTCGTACAACGATTACGAGATTGTCGCGGCCAATCTGCTCGATCATGACGCGCGGCGCGTGAGCGACCGGATCCTGGCGTATGCGCTCTACACTGATCCGCCGCTGGGGCGTGCCGGCATGACCGAGGCCGAAGTGCGAAGACGCGGCCGGCCGGCGCTGATCGCGACGCGGCCGATGACCAAGGTGGGGCGCGCCGTCGAAAAGGGCGAGACGCAGGGATTTATGAAGATTCTGGTAGATGCGGAAACCAAGGCGATCCTGGGAGCGGCCATTCTGGGGACGTCGGGCGACGAAGTCATCCATTCCATCCTGGATGTGATGTATGCCAAGGCGCCGTACACGGTGATCCAGCGCGCGGTGCACATTCACCCGACGGTGTCGGAACTGGTTCCCACGATGCTGGGGGACCTGAAGCCGCTGTAAGCCGCGGACTACGGCTTCGTGAATTCGGCGCGCATGGCGGCGCGATCCAGTTCCTTGCCGCGCAGGTAGACGCGGTTGATCCGGCGCGTGTTGTTGATGTTGTCCAGGGGATTGGCGTCCAGCACCAGGAAATCGGCGCTCTTTGCCGGCGCGATGGTTCCGAGCTGATCCAGCTTCATGATTTCCGCGGCGGTTTTCGTGGCGGCGACGATCACCTGGGCCGGTGTCATGCCGGCGGCAACCATGTCGGTCATTTCCTGATGATCGTTCCAGCCGACATCGGTGCTGGAGTCGGTGCCGAAGACAATCCGCACACCGGCGGCGTTCAGCTTGGCAAGGTTACGGGCCTGGATCCCGTAGGCCTCATGCGCTTTCTTCGCGGCTTCCGGCTTGACACTCGCGAGTGCCTCCCGCATGCGCTGTACTTGGGCGGGAGGCAGGGTCTCGGCGGCGAAACGGATGTCGTCTTCCGTCGTTTGGCGGTCCGGCAAGGTTGTCATGACGACGACGTTGGGATGCTGTTTGAACAACGCGAGGCACTCCTCATCCATGTCGCGGTCGCGCACGAGGTGGGCAAAGATGTCGATGCCGGACCGCAGCAATTCCTTGGCGTCCGCCAGATAAAAGATGTGCGCGGCGACGCGCAGATTGTGTTTGTGCGCCTCATCGATAACGGCGCGATAGAGCGCGGGCGGGAACTTCGGAACGGTGCCGTCGCGATCGTCCACCCAGATCTTGACGACGTCCACTTTCTTGGCCGCGAGTTCGCGGACAGCCGCGCGCGCCTCCGCTTCGGTGCTCACGCCATAGGCAACCGGTTTCCAATATTCGCGGCCTGGGCCGGCGCTGGGCAGCGCCATACCGCGGCCGGCGGTGCGGAACAGGGCGGCGTCCGGCGCCGCGTGGGCGCGCACTTCGTAAGGAATCTCGCCGCGGTCGATCCCCATGCTTTGGACGGCGGCGATGCCGTAATACGCTTCGCGGCGCAAGTGGTCGATCAGGTTCTGCTTGGTATAGGTCTCGGCGCCCATCTGTCCGGTGCGGAGGACGTCCCAGCCGAGGTGCGTATGCGAGTCAACGATGGCCGGCATCACGGTCTTGCCGCTGAGGTCAACGTGCATCGCACCGGCGGGCGCTGTCAGTTGCCCCTTCTTTCCGATCTTGCTGAACTTATTGTTCTCGATGAGAAACGCCGAGTTCTCGACGGGTGCGCTGCCATCGCCGGTAATCAGACGGGCGCCCTCGAACAAGACGGCACCGCTCTGCTGGGCGGCCGCGAGGATCGGGCAAAGAATCAGAATCGCCGGTATGCGCATGTTCTCTCCATATCTCTGGCAATTGTACCCGACGAGCCGGGTTGCCGCTCATGGCTGCGCCTGATAAGATTCGTCCCATGAAAATCCTGATCTTTCTTGTTGCATTGCCGCTGATCGCGGCCGATCCGCCGGGCTTTGCCGCCTACACGGGCGCACAGATCCAGTCCAAGGCGAAAGCGGCCAAGATCGATGAACACAAAGTAGGTCTGGAGCGCGTGGCGAACTGGGGGAACCACTCGCTGCTGCTGGTCCATCGCGAAGGGGACGGAGAAGTGGAAGTTCATGATACGCAGGTCGATGTAATCAACGTAATCTCCGGGGAAGGAACGCTGCTGGTAGGAGGAACGCTGAGCGACGGCCACACGACCGCTCCCGGCGAAACTCGCGGGAAAACGCTGACGGGCGCGGCCAGCCACAAAATGGCGCCCGGCGACGTGTTTCACATTCCGGCGAAGGCGCCGCACCAGATGCTGGTGCCGAAGGATCTCGTCATCGAAGTGGTGAAGGTCGATAGCAAGTAGGCGCGGCCCATTCACCTGGCGCAGCCCTGGTGTGCCGCTTCGATCTCCTCGAAGAGCCGGGCTGCGCCATCTCCGGTCAGCGCGCCGATCACGTGGCTCTCGCGTTTTTCCACTGTCATCCGAACGGTGAATCCTTTGGCTCGGAATGCGGCGGCCTGTTCCTGCATAGATTGGCGCCAATCCGTATCCAGCTCTCCCACGTGCATGTAGATGCACATCTTCGCGAGCGCGTTGACGCGCGCCGGCGTGGCGTCGAGAAGGTAGCCCGGAAATCCGGTGACCGACCAAAAGTATTGCGGATAGGACGCGGCAATGTGGAAGGCGCTGAGGCCGCCGTTCGACATGCCGGCAATGTGAAACTTGTTGTCGCGGATTTTGTAGTCGGCGAGGAGCTTGTCGAGGAACTCGGGAAATATCCTGGCGCCATCCTGCACGAACAGTCTGCCGAGCGGCGCGGCCGGAATCACCACGATGTAACCGCGCTTCTGCGCTTCGGGAGCCCAGTTTCTGGTGAGCGTGACGAAGACCATGTCGAGCGTCTGCCCGCCGGGAGGGAACGCGAGGATGGCGGGGTAGGCTTTTTCAGGATCGTAATCCTTGGGCAGGACCACTTTGTAGTTAAGCGGCAGGCCCGCGATGGTCGCGCTTTTGTCGAGGACCTTGCCGAAGGCGGTTTGGACAATCAGGCTGAGCACGAAGATGATTCTGGCGGTCATGGTCGTGGTCCGTAATGCGGCTCAGGCTTCCCGATTTCGTAGGCGCCCAGATCGGGCGCGCGGCCGGTGAAGTCGTCGTTGATGTTGGGCAGGGGCACGCCCGCGTCCACGGCAACGGAACCGGGACGCAGGCGGAAATCGAAATCGGCCGGCTTATAGAGCGTCCGGGGGTCCGGCCCGGGCGGAGTGACTTTTTCGAATACGTTGTAATCCACTGGCACGCTGTGCCGGTCCTGGCCGGTGGATTCGCTGTAATCTTTCAACGTTTTGAAACGGCGCGTTTCGCGGGCCTGCTGTTCGAGGCGCGATTGCTGCTGGACGGAAAGCTTGCCGGGCTCGCCCGGAAAATTCGCGCGCTGCGAAAACGGAGGCGAACTCCACTCGAAGGAGAATTCGGCGCCTTCATTCGGCCGGAAGCCGTTGTAATCGGAGCTGGAGTAATTGGTGTTGGTTTCGACCGCGAAGGTCTCGGGCGTCTCGGCTTTGCCCAAAATCAGGTTATTGCGGTAGTGCACGTTCGAGGGCGCGAGCAGCATCGGCTTAACCGGCGCGAGCAGCGTATTGTGATAGACCACGATGCCCGCCGAAGAGGCCGTGAACTTGACCGCTCCGCCTTCCGGCGCGTGGTAGACGATGTTGCGGATGAAATAGACCGGGCCGCCAAACATCGGCTGGACGCTCAGGGCACGGTGGCCGTGATTGAAGCAGCGGTTGCGGAACACGCGGATGTTGTGGGCGCCGCCATCGGACTCGATGCAATTGTCCTCGACGTTGCTGATGTCGTTGTTATAGAAATCGATGGAGACCGGCATGCGATCGCGTGGTCCGTCGGGATTGCCATACGTGGCTACATCGATGCCATCGTGAAAATTCACCACATAGTTATATGCCGCGACGTGCCCCGAGCCGTACACCTTCACGGCATATTCGGAAACCAGCTTGGCATTGAACTCGGGGAAATTCTGCCAGGTGCGGCCGGTGAATCCCATCAGGTAGTTGGGATTGAAGCGGCCGATGAACACATTGTCGGCAATGTAAAAATCCTTCGACCCCGACCAGTCTGTGTAGAGGCCGCGGCCGACGTTTTCGAGGCGGCACTTCTTAAGCGTGATGCCCTGCGATCCGGCGATATGTTTCAAGCCGGCGAGAAAGGCCAGATCGGTGTTGCGGATGGTGAGCCCTTCGAAGTAGTTGTAGTTGGCGGCCATCACGTTAAACAGGTTGAAATTGCCGTCGCCATCGAAAATCGCGTCGCCATCGCCGGCACCCTTGATGACAATCGGCCGGTCCGCGGTTCCGCTCTGGGTCAAGTAGTAGGTGCCATCGGATGGCGCCGTGCCGCCGGGTCCGCCTCCCCCGTAACGGTAACGGTCATCTTTATATACACCCGCATGCACCAGGATGATGTCGCCGGGCTGCACACGCGGCGGATAGGTATTAAAGTTGTCGGAATGCGAGGAGCCGGTGTAATAAGCAGCCAGGAGACCGGTGAAGGCGGGCTCCTGTTTCTGGCCTTTGTAATCGGCCGGGTACACGTGGTAGGTCTTGCCTCCGGAAGCGGGCTGCGGTTCGGGCCGCGTGCGCACGATCACGATGTTTTCGGCCTTGCCATCGACGCCGTCGGGATCGGCCAGGACGAACCGGCATTCGTACTCGGTGGCAGGTTCGAGATCGAAAACGCTGCCGGCGAACATGTTCGGGGTCACGTATTGCAGCGCGTTCTCATTGATGCGCTCGTGGTCGAGACGCAGCATCGGCAGGCCGCTCTTCCAGGACGAGTCGCCCTTCTTGCGATAGGAAACCGCGACGGACGCATTGTGATTGTCATCGCCATCGATCTGCCACTCAAAACCGAGCGAGATCAAGGTCGGCGGCTCGGCGTAAAATTCCGCGGCGACGGTTTTATCGGCGGCGTGCGCGGCTGCCGCGAAAATCAGGAGGCCGGCTGCTTTGGTGGCAGACGTCTTCACGGGTGCAGCGTGAGCTTCTGGACTCTCCAGTTGCCGATCTCGCCCACTAACAGCTCGTTCTCGGCGCGGCAATTGAGGGCGTTCACGGTGCCGAATTCCTTCGGCAACTTGCCGGCGCGGCCGAACTTGCCAATGACCTGGCCGGTCAGCTCCAGCTTGTAGATCTCGCCGTTGGAATCGATGTCTTCCGGCGGGTTGGAATTGGAACTGTATAAGTATTGATGCGACCCCGGCGTGATGCAGATGGCGGAAGGAGAGCCGACGCCGGCCACCTGCGACTTGAAGTTGCCATCGCTATCGAACACCTGGATTCGCCGGTTGCCGCTATCGGCCACGTACACATTGTTCTGCGCATCGATGGCGATGCCGTGCACCTGGTTGAACTGGCCTTGTGCGTTGCCGCGCGATCCCCAAGACTTGACGAACTTGCCGGTCTTATCGAACTTGGCGACGCGGGCGTTGCCGAGGCCATCGGCCACGTAGATGTTCCCGTTGGAATCCCACGCGACGTCGGTGGGGCGCTGGAAGATGTCGCTCTGGGCGCCGGCGCCCGGGGGTCCACCGCGTCCACCGCGCCTGGGCGGACCCTCGGCTCCGGGTTCCGGAGCCGCGCCGCCGCGCGCCGGTTCCAAGCCGCCCGGCTGCGGATTGAGCGGCAAGGCAGGGACGCGCTCGGCTTCCGCTTTGCGGCCAAGTAACATCTGCACCTGGCCGTTCTGATCGAACTCGATCACCATGTTGGACATCTGATCGACGACCCAGATATGGTCCTGCGGATCGACGCGCACCTGCTGGGCGACCATGAACCCGTAGGAGTCCTGGCCGATCTCGCGGACGAATTTACCGGTCTTGTCGAATTGAAAGAGCCGCGAGCCGCCGTGGGCGAACGGGCGCGCGGTGCCGATGGTGATAGTGGGATGGCCGGTGCGCGTGTAGACGAAGATGTCGCCTCTGGTGTTCGCGGCTACTCCACCGATTTCGCCGATGGGGATAGTGGCGGGATATTTCAGCGGATCGGCGGAGTCGAACGAGAGGTCACGGACCTGTGCAGCAGCCGGAAACACTCCGGCGAACAGCAGGGCGCAGGCAAGTAAATTCGGGGAAGTGTGTCTCATGCGATGCTCCTTATCGTCCGGCACTTGTTCCAGCGCCCTTGGTAGCCGGCGCCATCAACAGCAGCTTCTGAACGCGCCACGATTCGATTTCCGCAACGATGATCTGATTGGGGTTGCGGCAATCCATCATGTGGACCACCTGGAACCCACCGAATTGTTTGCTGGCGTGCCCAAAGCGGCCAAGGATGGTGCCGTCCAATTCCATTTTGTAAATCTCGCCGGTGATATCCCAGGTGCCCGGCCCGTTACCGTTGGGATTGGAGTTGGAAGTGAAGAGATACTGGTGCGGGCCCGGCGAAACACAGACTGTCCATGAATCGCCGATGTTGTCGTAGACGGATTTGAGATTGAGCTCGTTGTCGAAGACTTGCATGCGGTGGTTGGAGCGGTCGGCCACGTAGACATTGCCCTTCGCATCGACCGCGAGGCCGTGCGGCAGGTTCATCTGGCCCGGTTCCGAGCTGGCCTTCTCGCTACCGACCTGTTTGAGAAAGCGGCCGTTCTTATCGTATTTGACGACGCGGTTGTTGACGTAGCCGTCGGAAACGAAGATGTTGCCCTGCGGATCCCAACCGACATCGGTGGGGCGGCCGAACAGATATTTTTCCGCGGGGGGCTTGGGAGGCGGAGGATTGGTGGCCACTGCGCCGGCGACCGCATCCGGCCGGTGGCCGAGCACCATCACGACGCGTCCCGCCGGATTGAACTTGATGACCATATTGGTGCCTTCGTCGACGACCCAGATGTTGTCCTCGGGATCGACGCGGACGGAGTGCGCGAACTCGAAGCCGTAGCTGCCCTCGCCGATCTCGCGGACGAATTTGCCGTTCTGATCGAACTCAAAGAGCCGGGTGTTAGCGCTGCGCGTGTAGACGAACAGATGGCCCTTGGAATTGGTGGCGACACCCATGGCTTCGCCGAGGTAGAGGCCGGGCGGAAGCTTCAAGTAATTTGGCACCGACTCATAGGGGATTTCGGGCACGTTTTGGGCTTTGGCCTTGGTCTGAGCCAGCGCAGGGCCGGCCAGGACCGCCGCTGCGAAAAGACAGGACACGAGCGATCGCCTCATGGGACCTCCAAAATGCGAACGAATCCTCTGGGGAGGAGCGCCGCATAAACCGTATCAATCTATCACACGAAGGTGTGGGAGGCGACCGGATGGCGCGAGTTCACCGCATACGGGAGGACGGGAATGAATGGGCCGTGGCCACCAGCGCATCCGGACGGCCGCCAATGGCAGGGCGATTTGACCGCGAGGAGGGGAAGAGCGCGGGCGGAAGCGGGGGTTCGGCAAGACGATAGAACGAAGCCAATCCGGCGGAGGGAGGATCGGGGGCGGGGAGCTGGAGGTTAGAGGCCGGCGGAGCTTCGGGCAAGGGTTCGAAGGCCGGTGCTTCCGTTGGCAGGAATTCCGGGGCGGGCTCGGCACCCCTACGGAGGCGCTGCAACTGAGTGAGCGCGCGATAGTAAGAGCGCTCGGCGGAATCGATGCGGCGCTGCAGGCGCGTGAAGCGATCCGAGGTGCGGCCGTAGATTTCGCCGATGGGAGCGTTCTCATCCAATTTGGAGAAGACGGATTTGCGGGCTTTCTCGATCTCGTGAGCCCAGGTTTCTGCTTCGAGGCGGGAAAGGCGTTGGAGGAGCCAATCGGAGCGGATGAGGGAATCGACGAGGAATCGTTCGAGGTAAGTGGTGGGAGCCCAGTCGTGGTGATAACCCTGAGTCATCGCTTCCAACTCGGCCGGATCTTCGCCAGGAATCACCTGAGCCTTGGCATTGATGCCGGACTTGAGCGCGTTGAAACGGGAGACGGCCTTACCCTCCGGAGTGCGAGGGCCCGTAGAGAGTTGCGAATTCCGACGATTCGCTTGTATCTGACTAAGTGTGGACATACGTTTTTTCCGCTTACAGAGTAACTGACGGGAGAGTCAAGACCGGGCATGCCGCCACGCTAAATGCGTGCAGCGGTGGGAGATGAGCTTTGCAAAAATGCGGTGATCGAGAAAAACCGGCGCTGCCCAGGAGAGCAGCGCCGGTGGGGCAAGGTTTAATTTCGCAATGCGACAGTTGTCTTCGCCATTTCCTCATGGGATGCCGCTAACGCGCGATCCGCCTTTGCTTCGTCACGGAATTCCTTGGCAGCGAAGTCAAAGTTAGCCGGAGTTGCCGGCGACATCAGATTCTTGACAACTGGTGCGTTCCGGAGATTTGCAGCTGCTTGCTTATATCCGGCTGCCTGCGCCTCGAGGCCGTTTGCTTCCGCTTTGTAGAACCGCGCAATCGTGAGGTGATCTTCCGGCGATTTGGCAGTGGCCGCGAGCTTTTTCACATCAGCTTTGGTGAGTGTCTTGGGCGCCGCCATGCGGTCGCAGTCGTGCTGTGCTTTCAGCCCAGTCAGATTCTTAATGACCGGCAGATTGCGGCAGTTCGCAAGTTTCGGGGTTTCCATTGCGCCCGCGCGAACTTCCCGGACAGACGCGAACAACAGCGCCAGCATGGCAATGGCAATGACTGTGAAGTGTTTTCTGAACGTTGACATTTTCTTATCTCCTTGTACTCGTGCAAACGGAAAGGCTCTGCTTCTCCGCCGTTCCAGTGGAACAGCGAACGGCGGCTCACGGCAGTGCAAGGACGTGTCTGCCGGAATTCCGAGCGCAAAAGAGAAGGTTTAGATGCGGAGAACGTGAATGCGGCTCAGGAGGTTCTGGGATGAAGACGCAAAAAGGGGCCGGACCTGTTGGGCAACGAAATCGGGAGCCGAAAGGACCGGACTCACCGCGCCAACGGCCTGTATCTCGCCAGAGAACTGCGGTGTCCCCGCGCTGCTTATATTTCCGGTAGGAGTTGCGCAGATCTGATGGCAATTCGTGGGGCGGTGTTGCGAACAACACGGCATGGTCATCGTAGCGCATTCCGCGATAGCGACGCCGACGAGCATCGAGGAAATCACCAGAACCAGCAGCACTGTGATTATCTGCCTCATGTGCTCTTCCGGACTCCATTGTACTGCGCCTCGTCTCGCAAATCAACTAAGAAGATCCTGTTAGCTGAAAATGATGAGCAGGAATTGACGCCGCGCAACGCACTCGTGTTTGCGAATCTAAGGCCCAGACCGCGACTTGGCGCCGGGGCAATCGCTCTTCCGGAACCGGATGAACAGGAAAGCTAGGCAAAAAGCCCCAACACCCTCGACTTGGTTAAGACGCTGCGGTTGGCTGGGAGGCAGGGATTCGAACCCCGATACGCAGATCCAGAGTCTGCAGTCT
>CAZKQQ010000206.1:0-12451 GCA_964554945.1 uncultured Solibacteraceae bacterium
GGTTTCGACGCGGATCACCAGCATCGGGGCGAAGGGCCGCTCGATCATGTTGAAGATCGGAGTGTAAACCGTGTCCCATCCCGGCGGAGTCTGGAAGTTCCACGCTCCCCGCAGAGTCACGGCGCCTGCCGGTGTGCCCATATCTTCCACCGAGACGAACATCCCGGGCATCAGGTGGGCGATTTCCCGGGTTTGCGGCGTGTCCTGGATGTGCAGCTTGATTTCCCGTTTGGTGGCGCCGATCCCCCCAACCGGCAGCAGATAGGCCACGGTAAAGACTGGCTCCCACTTGTTTCCCTTGGTGTTCACCGAGTAGACAAACTGATAGCGGCCTTCGCCCTCATACCCCACTTGAAAGCTCTCTTTTTCACCGAGTGGAGGATGGACCAGGAAGCCTGCGGCGCTTCCGGCTTCCAGCACCGGACAGTGGCGGGCATGCTGCGGCAGAAGGGGGCGCTGGGCTTCGCGGTGCGGCCGCAGACCAATTCCGGGCCGGCGCGGATTGGGAAAAAGACCGACTTCCATTTCCGCAGTATCGCACCCTCGAGGGCAAGCGATGTTCGCGAAGCTCGAAGCTCAGGGCATCAAACCGGATCGGCCCCGTTCTCTGGCATCGTCAGATCGGTGCACATGAGCCGCAACACCTGAGCCGCGTCGCGCGGTAGTCCGGCAATCCGGGCATCGCGGCCCGCACCAAGGACGTCGGTGAGCAGGTCCTTCTTGAGGGCAATCCATCCGCCTGGCGTTTCGTAACTGACAAGGAAATGCCCTTCCCGCCGCCCCGCTAGCAATTGCGCCCGGTCATAGGGCTCGCCCTTAGGCGGCGCCACAATCTGTCCGTCCGAACAGCCGAAGTACCGGGCCGGCATTTCCGGAATCGCCGGCCCCTTCGAATCGGTCTCAGAGGCGTCCCCGAACACGATCTGCAGGCGCCCGCTTCTTGCACCGTTGCCTGGCGCGGCGTTTGAATCACGGGGCTTTGCTAGTGCTTCGCTGAGCTCGCTCTCGATGCGGCCATAAACCTCCTCGGCGAACTGTTGCGGGTAGTCGTACAACTTTTGTACTTCGCGGTCGATGTGGGGCAATTTCCGCCAGCCGTTCACCCATGCGAGCTTTGCCCCGTCGCCGTCACCATCATCAAAGACATCCTCCAGGCTGAATCGCGTTTCGACATCGTGCTGCAAGGCTTTGAGCGCCATGTGCTCGATGAGATGGGATGGCAATCCGAAGATTGCTCCGTATGGAGAATAGCGGCCGTCAACCGGCCGGAAGCGCGGGAAATCGTCACGCAACGGCCGGATCAATCGGTGAATCAGTGCACCGTATTCTTCTAGCAGCTGCACATGCCGCTGTCCCGCGGGCGAATAAACGACATGGTTCTCGCCGTCAGTGGCGATGAAAACATGCTCGATCATGCTGTAAGCGCTCAACAGCTCGACGCGGTTCAGAAACAGCTCGGGATCGGCGGATATGCCCTGACAGATGGCTCCAGCCATCTCGAGCCGCGTTCGCTCATCGCCGTCCTGCAAGGCGCGGTTATAGGCCTTGAGCAGCGCCACGAGACCTTGCACCAGCAGTGCGAAATCGAGCGCGTTGGAGGCGCGCGTGCGAAGAACGATGCTGTGCTCGTTGATCGGCACGCCATCCTTCGTGGAGTAGTAACGAATCTGGGAGGTCAGATGCCCGCCAATCATTCGAACATGGGCCTTCTGGATTTCGAGCGCGTCCGCTTCCGGAAGCGTCTCTGCCACCTGCCGGGCGACCTCGAAATAGGGCGCCAACTCATCGGTAATGAGGCTCTGCGCCAAGGGAATCAGCCAGCGCGCATCGCGCACGAACACGGGCTGATTGGCCGGTGAGCTTCTCCAGAGCTCATCGAGCACGCCTTGAATGTCCGCGAGCCGCCCGCTCGCGCTGCCCGGGCGCTCATCCCAGAGGCGCATGCTCAGAAACTGGAGCCACCGGAGGACATACAAGTGGAATAGCGTGTGCGCGCAATGAATGCGGCCGTTGCGGCCCGGCCACCGCGTCCGCTGCCAGCAATAAAAGGCGCGGATCATCATCTCCGCCGGATGGATCAGGTCGTTATGCAGATCCTGAACCGGGCGAGGCCGGAATCCTGCCAACCAATGCGCTTCTTCCAGTTGGCCTCTGAGACGACTTTGGCTGGCGGTGACCCCAGTCCGTGAAAAGAAGCAATCCTCGAAATGGCGGGATAACAGAGAATGGTCCTGCAGGTACCGGATAGGCTTTCGCTGGGCGTTCAGAACGGCCTCTATGCTCTCGACGATCTCTTCGCGATGCGCCAGAAACAGTCGCAGCAGCTCGACGTTGGCCTGAAACGGCGCCGGATCCATCGGTTTCCCCACCATGCGCCCCCGCGATGAATCTGCACCCATTCGAGAGAAAGTATAACCAGGGATTGAACGGAATGGGATGCGGGGAAGGGATGCGGGGAAGGGCGGCGACAGATCCATCTTTTGATAGAATCGACCCGAGGTTGCAATGACCACCAAAACGACGCGGCGGATCTTTGTGGGCGCGGTTGGCGCCTTGACAGCGACGAGATCGAAAGCGTCGGACATGGAAACGGTAACTGGCATTGGCGGCCTTTTCTTTCGAGCGAAGGACCCCAAAACTCTCGCTAAATGGTATGCCGACAACCTGGGCATTCATCTTGTCCCCTCGAACTACAACGATTCGCCATGGCGACAGGAAGCGGGGCCCTGTGCGTTTCAGCCGTTCCCGGAGAAAACAACCTACTTTGGCAATGATACGAAGCAGTGGATGGTGAATTTTCGCGTTCGAGACCTGGATAAGATGGTGGCGCAGTTACGCACTGCTGGAATCACCGTAAACATTGATCAGAAGGTTTATCCAAACGGACGATTTGCTCATTTGCAGGATCCCGAAGGCAATCCGATTGAGCTCTGGGAGCCGCACTAGCTACTATTTCTGGACATGACGATGGCCAACGCGAGATTCGCAACAACCATAGGACTCTTCGGACTTCTTACACCAGCGTATGCCCAGTGGTTGCACCCGGACCCAAACACCCCGCGGACGCGCGACGGCAAGCCGGTCCTGACAGCGCCCGCGCCGCGGATGAACGGCAAGCCGGATCTTTCCGGAGTCTGGGAGGCCGCGCGGCCAGCCAGCGACGCCCCCGAATCCTACACCGGGCGCGCTACCGCCGATCCGGTCAACTTGCAGATCGATCAGACAGATGCTTCCGATATCCGCCGGAGCGTCTTCTTCGGAATGAAGCGCGAAGAAGAGCCGCTGAAGCCCGAGGCAATCGCCGTCTTATCGAAACGCCAGAATGAGCAACCGCCCGCGGTGCGGTGCCTGCCTCAGGGCGTACCTGGCGTGATGATGGCTTACGCATTCAAAATTGTGCAAACGCCACGTTTACTCATCCTGATTCCCGAGAGCCAGGAGCCGCCCCGGCAGATTTACTTGGATGGACGCGAATTGCCAAAAGATCCGGATCCTTCGTGGATGGGATATTCGACGGGAAAATGGGAGGGTGACACGCTGGTTGTTCAAACCACCGGATTCAAGGAGGAGGGCTGGCTCGATAACGCCGGCCACCCGCGCGGCCAGTCGATGCTGATCACCGAGCGTTTCCATCGCCGCGATTTCGGGCATATCGAACTCGAAATTCGCTATGAAGATCCGAAGTATTACACGCGGCCTTTTACGAACAAGACAACACTGAACCTGGTTCCCGATTCGGACATCATTGAGTTCGTGTGCACCGAAAACGAAAAGGACATGCAGCATTTGGGCAAGCCGTAGAGTCTGAAACACAAAAGCGAAATCGTGTAGACTTGGCGGTCTGGGAGGTCTCCATGAAACGTATATTGAGCGCAATCGGGCTGACGATCCTGCTGTTCGTGCCGGCGGTTGCCGGTGGGCAGATTCTGGTTGCTGGAGAAGGTCCGGTCGTGTACGGCCACCACCATCTGAACACCACGAATATGGCCGCGCAGAAGAAGTTCTATGCCGACACGCTCGGCGGCGCCGTGGTCAAGATCGGTTCCGGCGACCGGCAGCAGGAGATCATCAAGTTCCCGAATGTGCTGATGTTTTTCCGTCCCATGCAGGCGCCGGCCGGCGGCTCGATCGGCACGACCGTGAACCACATCGGGTTTTCCGTTCCCGATCTCAAGCCGCTGGTGGCGAAGATCAAGGCGAACGGCTTCAAAATGATCACCGCCGATTCGGTGGCCGCCAACGTGAAGGTGACCGATGAGATCGCGGCCGCCAGCCCGACGACGAACCTCGCGTTTGCGCTCGGTCCGGAGGATGTCAAAATCGAATTCGTCGAAGTCAAATCGCAGAAGGCTCCCATTCAGCTGCATCACATCCACTTCTTCGGGCAGATGAACACCGGGATGCAAGCGTGGTATGCCAAGACCTTCGGCGCCAAGATGCTACCGGCCAGGCCGGAGTCGGCGTTCGTGCAGGATCAGCTTCCGGGCGTCGCCCTAAACTTCTCGCCGTCGCCCGCGCCGACCGTCGGCACCGCCGGCCGCGCCATCGATCACATCGGCTTCGAGATCAAAGACCTCGAGACGTTCACCAAGAAGCTCGAGTCTCAGGGCATCAAACTCGATCGGCCTTACACGAAGGTGCCGCAGCTTGGCATCGCGATCGCGTTCATCAAAGATCCTTGGGGAACGAATATCGAAATGACGGAAGGGCTCGCCGACATCAAATGAAGGCAGCTGTTCTCGCGCTCGCGGTGCTGGTGTCATACGCCGCGCGGCCTGCTTTCGCACAGCTCGTGAGTCATCCCGACGCACCGATTCGCATCGGCCATTATCATCTCAACGTCACGAGCATTGAGGCCCATAAGAAGTTCTGGGCCGGCACGCTCGGCGGCAGAGCCATCAAGTTCGGCGACATCGATGTCATTGAGTTTCCCGACGCGTTCCTCTTCCTGCACGTGCAGAAGCCGGCCGGCCCGACACGCGGCACCGCGTTCGATCACATCGGCTTCGCCGTGCCCAACGTGCCGGCGATGGCAATGAAACTGGCTGCCGCGGGATATCAGGAAACCACGGGGCGGGAGCCGAAGCCGGGCGAGAAACCCCCTGCGGCATCGGGCACCTCGGCCGTGTATGGACGCTTTGCGTATTTTCTCGGACCGGATGGAGCGAAGATCGAGCTGGTTACCGCTGATCAAAAAGACGCGCCGCCGATCGTCGCGCATCATATCCACTTCATCAACAAGCAGTACGTTGAGATGCAGCAGTGGTACATGAAGGCGTTCAACGCGACCTTGCGCCCCGGACAAACCGACTTCTTCATCGGCGCCGACCTGTCAGGCGTCGGATACAGCCTCAACTTTTTCCGATGGGAGGGCGACCAGTCCATCACTCACGTTCCCACCGCCGGCCGCGTTGTCGATCACGTCGGATTTGAAGTGAAGAACCTGGAGGCGTTCTGCCGGGAGCTCGAATCCAAAGGCATTCAGCTCGTTCGGCGGTACAAGAAAAGCGACCCAGCCATGAACAACATCGCCTCCGCGACGATCGTCGATCCGTGGGGCGTCTCCATCGAGCTGACCGAGGGGCTCGACAGGATCCAGTGACTACCGCGCGGGCTGCGCCAGCGCTTTTTCGATCGCGCTGGTCAGGTAATGATAGAGCGGAGTCTTGTCGGGGCCGTCTACCGACACTTTCGCGACATCGGAAACCTGACGTGATAGGTGCGCTCGCAGAAATCCTTGATCTCCGCATTCGTCCCCGGCTCCTGCGCGCCGAAATTATTCGCCGGGAACCCGATCACCACCAGGCCCAGGCCGGCGACCGCCAGCACGGCGGCACAGCGCAGGATGTGGCTTATCATTTCGACAGTATAATCCTGCTGGCTACGGCAGCGGATGGGCCATGAGCATCAGCTCGGGCTTCTGATTGAGTTCGAGCGGATAGCGATCGACGTTCATGAACAGCGAAACCATCTGATACTGGCCGGCCGAGCCGATGATTTCGACAATGCCGCGCTCGCCGATTTTGTCCTTGATCGCCTGGAACGTCGCGTCGGAGACCTGCCCGGTTTTGAAGAACTCGGTGCAGAAGTTGTAGACGGCCTCCTCGTCGGCCGGCAAATTGGCCGGACGCTTGCCTTCTGCAATGGCGCGAACTGTGGCTTCAGCTAAACCCGCGCGCACACCGGCGCTGCGGTGCGCGAGCCATTCGAACTGCGCGCCCCAATAGCGGCCGGCGATGAGAATGGACAGCTCCTTGAGCCTCTCCCCCACGGTCATGTGGAAGCGAACACGCTCGCCGACCGGCCAGAGCAGATCCGTGAGTTCGACGTCGCGCACATTGATGTTGAAGGTGCCGGCGGTCCCGCGGCCATTGACCGCGCGATCCGCCATTGCCCTTTGCAGGGGAGACATTTCGTCGTAAGACAAGCCGGGAAAGCGATCGCCGCGCAGGATCATTTTCTTGCCGTTGGCCACGGTGGAGGTCTTGAACACGATCGGCGTCGAGGGAGCTTCCGGCGGCGTGGCGAATCCCAGCGGGTTCGCAACCGGCAACCTGTTTTCGACCTGCTGGAGTTCGGGCTTGACGTTCTTCGGCAGTGGGTAGCGGTCGGTGTTGAGCGCGAACGCGACGATGCCGTAGTAGCCCATGAGGCCCATGATATCGATCACGCCTTTTTCGCCGAAGCGGTCGGTCGCGGCTTTGAATGCTTTGTCGGTGAGCTGGTGCGTGGTGAGCAGTTCGTCGACGAAATTGTAGGCGGCCTCGACGTCGGGCGGCATGTGCTGGGGCCGCACGCCTTCGGCAATCGCGCTGGCGATAGCGGGGTCCAGCCCGGCCCGAAGCGCGAGCGTCTTGTGCGCGTTCCACTCCGACTCCGTATTCCAATACCGGACCGCCGTCGAAATCACGAATTCGGTAATCTGACGCGACAGCGACGGATGGTAGCGGATATAGGCGCCGAAGGCCTGTAACTCGTCGCCGAGTTCCGGAGCACGGAGCAAAATGTTGAAAGGACCCGCCGCGCCGTGGCGCTCGCCGGTGAACAGGTGCTCGATCATGACCTTCTGTTCCGGGGTGAGGGCGTCCCAGGTCAGGCCAGAAAAGCGATTGCCCACCAGCTTCAAATCGTGGTCCGCGGGGACCTGGGCGTAAGTCAAGGTCATGGTGCCAGCCAGGCAGGCAGTCAACCATCGCAGGCGCATTCAGAGGCTCCTCTCTGGGGGATGATTATGGCAGATTGTGTCGGCGGGCGGAGTGAGGGGCGGTCGCGCCGCGCTTCTAACCGCGCGTCATGCGGACGCGGTGACCGCTGACTTCCGAACCTGCGTTCGCATCCAGCGGCAAACAGTCGGCAATCGCCACCAACGCCAGAATCGCAACCAACGCGAACGCCAGCCGGAAGTCCGTGAGCGGCGGTGCGGCCCCGCTGTGTCCTTGAATCCACCCCGCCAGACGCAACGCCAGCGCGCCCACCGCGACGCCCATTCCCATCGACATCTGGAACATCACGGCGGAGAAACTGGTGGCGGAACTCATCATCGGCTTGGCGATATCCACGAATGCCAGCGTGCTCAGAGTGGTGAACTGCATGGATCGCGAGAGACCGTGCAAAAAGAGCACCGCCAGGATCACCGCTTTCGGCGTGTGCGGGGCGAGCATCCCGCAGGAAAGAATCAGCACGGCGGTGATGGCTCCGTTCACCAGCAGCACACGCTTGAAGCCGAAGCGCCGCAGCACCGGCGTCGTCACCGGTTTCATGCTCAGATTGCCGGCGAACATCGCGAGCACCAGAAGACCGGATTCAAACGCGCTCAGGCCGAAAGGGATCTGGAACATCAACGGCAGCAGGAAGGGCGACACGCTGATGGCAACGCGGAAGAGTGACCCGCCCCAAATCGTGACCGCGAAGGTCGGCACCTTGAGGCAGGAAAGTTCCACTAAGGGATGAGGGGTGCGCCGGAGATGCCGAACCGCCATCCACCCCGAGACGACGCTTACACTGAGGAACAGCGCGGCGAGTGACCACGGCGTGTTCTGCCGCCCGAGAAGTTCCAGGCAGTACATGAAGCTGGTGCAGGCGACGCCCGTGAGGACAAAACCCAGCCAGTCGAAACGGCGCGGCGCCTCATCGGCCTCGCCGCTGATCAACCACAGCGCGAGAACCATTCCGGCCACGCCCAGCGGCACATTCAAGAAGAAGATCCAGCGCCAGGAAGAATACGTTGTAATGAAGCCCCCCACGGGCGGACCCAGGACGGGCGCGATCAGCCCCGGCCACGTGATATAAGCAATCGAGCGCATCAGATCTTTCTTCTCGGTGATGCGCAAAACCACCAGCCGGCCAACCGGCACCATCATGGCCCCGCCGATCCCCTGCAGGATGCGGGCCGCCGTGAATTGCCAGAGGCCGTTGCTGAGCCCGCAGAGCACCGACGCCACGGTGAACACCGCGATGGCCGAGGAAAACACCTGGCGGGGACCGAGCCGGTCGGCGACCCATCCGCTGACCGGAATAAAGACAGCCAGCGTGAGCAGGTACGCCGTCATCCCCAGGTTGAGATCGACGGGACTGATGCCGAAAGACTGCGCCATCTGCGGCAACGCGGTGGCGATGACGGTCCCGTCCAGGTTCTCCATGAAGAACGCGCCCGCGACGAGCAGCGCCACCGCCACCGGTCTTTGCGCCGAGGCCGCGCTTCGCGCTTCCGTCACCTTCGCCATAAGCTTGCATTGTAGCGGCTGCGGGCGCCCCATCGACTCGATCGGCACGACCGTGAACCACATCGGTCTTTCCGTTCCCGATCTCAAGCCCCTGGTGGCGAAGATCAAGGCGAACGGCTTCAAAATGATCACCGCCGATTCGGCGGCCTTGCCGGCCGCGTTGTCGATCACGTCGGATTCGAAGTGAAGAACCTTGAGGCGTTCTGCCGGGAGCTCGAAGCCAAAGGCATTCAGCTCGTTCGGCCTTACAGGAAAAGAGACCCAGCCATGAACAAGATCGCCACTGCGGCGGTCGTCGACCCGTGGGGCGTCTCAATCGAGTTGACCGAGGGGCTGGACAAGATCCACTGACTTGGCGTTTGAATGCACCGCAACCCCGCTCATTTTCCGCAACGTTTCCGAGTGGTAGAAGCGGCCCGCGTCGGCGAAAGTCGACTTTCGCGCTAAGGCGCCGGCCAAATTTGGGTGAGGGCCGACTGGTCCACTCGGAAAAGCCACGAGGTCCAGCCGGGACCCATTAAATCTTCGCCTGGCGGAGTGGGCTCTTCCGTGTTCGCGGCAAAGTAGAAGTCCTCATTGAGTTCGAAGACGTTCCAGCTCAACACGCAAGAGGGAAGAACTGCCTGCACGCGGTCCGCCGATTGAACGCTAAGCACAACAGCGGGATCGGCGCAAGAGATTGCATTGAGCGGCGAGTGAAACGGTCGCAGAGCGGAAACGAAGAGATTCTCTCCGCGCTCGCCCGTGGCGCGGCTGCCCTGCGCGTGGGCAACGTCGAAGTTGGCCGGGTCGTAGCGGAATTTTTGGAAGCTGGTTCGAATCACCGGATGGGAGAGTTCCGGATGGCTGGAAAAGGGTTGAACCGGAACGGCCTTGTATCGCGTGATGGCGCGCTCGATAACGGCGAGATTGTAGATAGTGGTCGTGTCATATCCCTGCAGGCTCCCGATTTCGGTCACATTCCCCATCACGGCCGGATCGCTGTGCGCCGGGTGGTACGTTCCCGCGGTCCCCGTGCTATAGCGCGGCCGGAAATTGCTGGAAAACGGGTCGGCCAGCAACGTGACGCGGACGCCTTCCGGCACGTGGCCCTGGACATAAACTTCATCGACTGCCACACCATCACTAACGCGGTGCTTGACTTCGCAGCGGGTGAAGAGTGTCCCGGTTTCCGGCAGAACCAGCGCCAGCCCCTTCTGATACTCCGCAAGATCCCGGTGGATCCTGTCTGTATATTCCTGCCGGATTCCCCACGCGGTCAGACCCAGGAGCGGTAGCATCGCCGAGATCCAAGCGACTTTCCGTGGGGACCGCTTGAGAATCAGGCCCACCAGAAAAACTGGGCTGGCGCAAAGTAACGCAACCGTGAGGGCGCCCTCGACGCCGGACGGACGGCTCTTCGTCCAATGCATCAGGTTGTATGCATAGTCCCCACTCAGTTCCAGGAAGACCAGGCTGATCACGAAGGCCGGCCCCGCCAGCCAACCGCGGTAGCGCAGCCGGTTGACGGCCATCAGCAGCGCGATGATCAGTGGCAAGACCAGGGCGCCGTAGAGCACCGCCATGATGCCCGCCCCGATAAGCCTGCCTGCGAATGAAGGGATGGCCGCCATTCCACCTGCGATCATTTTACGTAATGTCCGCGAACCAGAGCCGCAATTCCCGTACTGTCAACCAAAGATAACTCTGGAGCGGTTCGCCACGGCCACCGAATAGCGAGCGGGGCGTAGGACCGAAGTGTTGAGCCACTAGTCCACAACTTGCCAATGGGCCGGTGTATTGGCCGCCCCGCCGCGGTCGTCTTTGATATATCACACCGGACCGCCATCAGGAAAAGCCGGCAGTATGTTACGCTTCACTGTTAAAGCCGCATCGCCTTGCGGCTTCGACACTCATTACTACTGACGAAAATACATGCCATCTGCCAAGATCACCTGGACCAAAATCGATGAGGCGCCCGCACTCGCCTCCTACGCCCTGCTGCCCATCCTGCGAGCCTACTGCGAGGGTACGGGGGTGGAAGTCGAAACCGCCGACATCTCGCTCGCTGGACGCATCATCGCGAACTTCCCCGACTGCCTTCGCGACGACCAGAAGATTCCCGACGAGCTGACCCGCCTGGGGCAGCTTGCGCAAACCCCGCACGCCAACATCATCAAGCTTCCCAACATCAGCGCCTCCATTCCGCAATTGCGCGAGGCGATCGCGGAACTCCGGGCCAAGGGCTACAACATACCCGACTACCCCGAGGCCCCATCGACGGAGGAGGAGCGTGCGCTGCAGGCCCGGTTTGGCGTGGTCCTCGGGTCGGCGGTGAACCCCGTATTGCGCGAAGGCAATTCCGACCGCCGCGCGGCCGCATCCGTAAAAATGTTCGCCCGCAAGCATCCGCACAAAGGAATGAAGCCCTGGCCGAAATCCGGTTCGGTGACGCGTGTCGCCCACATGAGCGATAAGGATTTTTACGGAAGCGAGAAAGCCGCCACGGTCGGCGCTGCAACCGATGTGCGCATCGAATTTGTGGACGCCGCCGGCGCGGTGAAGGTGTTGAAGCCAAAAATCCCGCTCCTCGCCGGCGAGGTCATCGATTCCGCGGTGATGAACGTGGCGGCGCTGCGCAGATTCTTTGCGAAAGAAATGGCCGCCGCCAAAGCGGCCAATGCGCTGTTGTCGCTGCACCTGAAATGCACCATGATGAAAGTCTCCGACCCGATCATGTTCGGGCACTGTGTGTCGGTTTATTTCGCCGATGCCCTCGAGAAGCACGCCCGCGCCATCGCGGAGACCGGCGCCAACGTCGACAACGGACTGGCCGATGTCCTTAGCAAGCTCGACCGCCTTCCGGCCGGCAAGAAGGCCGAGATCGAGGCCGATATCCGCGCCTGTTACGACAGCGGTCCCGCTCTGGCGATGGTCGATTCGCGCTTGGGCAAGACCAACCTCCACGTCCCCAACGATGTCATCGTCGACGCATCCATGCCGGTGGTCATCCGCGACGGCGGCAAGATGTGGGACAAAGACGACCAGCTGCGGGACACCATCGCCATGATCCCCGACCGCTGCTACGCCACCATTTATCAGGCCGTGATCGACGACTGCAAGCAGCACGGGCAGTTCGATCCCGCCACCATGGGCAGCGTCTCCAATGTCGGGCTCATGGCCAAGAAGGCCGAGGAGTACGGGTCGCACGACAAAACGTTTACGGCGCCCGGCAACGGCGTGATTCGCATCGTGGACGCGAGCGGCCGGACCCTGCTCGAACAGACCGTCGAGCGCGGCGATATCTTCCGCGCCTGCCAGACGAAAGACGATGCCATCCGCGATTGGGTAAAGCTCGGCGTGACGCGCGCGCGGGCCAGCGGCGCGCCGGCCGTATTCTGGCTCGACCCGGATCGCGGCCACGATGCGGAGATCATCAAGAAGGTGAAGAAGTACCTGCCCGAACACGACACCTCGGGCCTTGTGATCAAGATCATGAAGCCGGTCGATGCGATGAAATTCTCGCTCGAGCGCATTCGCCGCGGCGAGGACACCATCTCCGTCACCGGCAACGTGCTTCGGGATTACCTCACCGACCTGTTCCCGATTTTCGAATTGGGAACCAGCGCGCGCATGCTCTCCATCGTGCCGATGCTCGCAGGCGGCCAGATGTTTGAGACCGGCGCCGGCGGGTCGGCGCCCAAGCACGTGCAGCAGTTCCTGAAAGAAGGGCATCTGCGTTGGGACTC
>CAZKQQ010000207.1:0-12439 GCA_964554945.1 uncultured Solibacteraceae bacterium
CTTGCCGGAGCCGTTTGGCCCGATGAAACCATAGACCGAGCCCTCGGGAACGCTCAGCGTCAAATCATCGACGGCGGCCAAGTCGCCGAACCTCTTGGTTACATTCCGAATTTCGACTGCTTCCATTGCCAATCCTCTCAACCTGCGCCGGTAGTCCGGTTATTGCCTTGCGCGAATACCGCGCGGAGGCCTGCCACCATCAGCACGCCGGCATAGCTGCCAAATAGCATCAATCGTAGCGGGACAGCCCAGCTGGTGCTCGTCACGGCGAACTGCAGCCAGATTGCGCAGAACGCGGCCGCCGGCGTCTTGATCATGCGCTTCTCCGTCGACGTGTAGGCGTCGGCCAGTACCAGCGCGAGCAGGGCGATCAACACGGGCAGAGCCAGTCGTACATAGGCATTGTGCTGGTTCAAAAACACGCGGCCGTTTAAGAATCGCGCCGGCGTTACGAAACAGAGGTACAGCGCGAAAGCCTCCAGGAGGAGCAAGCCGGCATCCGTGGTGCGGCGAATGCGGCTGACAATGACCAGCGGCACCGTCAGGATGGCATCACGCAAGTATCGAATCGGTGACGAGTAACTCTCGCAGAGATCGCCGAGAACCGATTCCCGGCAGGCAGGCGGAAGCAGCAATTCCACCGCAGCTTCGATTATTTTGGGCGGGCTGGATTCCATTTTGGGCGGCGGTGGCCCCATAAACCGGTCTCCTTTCCCCAAGCTTCCGCTACTGCTTCCCAGATGCGCTGGGCCGTAACGGCTGATTCCTGGAGCGCCCGTTCCCCCAGTGCTTCCAGCCGATAGCAGCGCTTGGAGCGGCCTCCCCGCTCGGGTGTCGGGTCCGAGAGCCATGACGAGATTAATCCTTTATCCTCCAGGCGATCGAGCGTGACGTATACGGCTCCCAGCGAGACGACTTTCGGCTGGGCCAGTTGCTCCACTTTCGCGTGGATCGTCACTCCATACGCGTCATCCCGCAACTTGAGAATCGCGGTCAGCACCAGTTGCTCGAACTGCCCGAGAGAGTCGGCTTTCGCCATTTGTCAAACATCGTAAGGCAAATGGAAGGGGGTGTCAATAGTATGTTTCTGAAGACTCACTGATGTCCCCGGCCGCCTTGTCCATGCCAGAAATATACCGCGGCCTGTTACAATCCGGGTCATGTTCAAAGGCCTCGAGCATACTGCCATCGCCTCGCCGAATCCCAAGAAGCTGGCCCAGTGGTATGTCGATCATCTGGAATTCCAGATCAATTTCGAATACGACGGAAACTACTTCGTCAAAGCCGCCAACGGCACGGTGCTTGAAATCATTCCATCCGAGGGAGAGCGCGCGGCGGCCAAGATGAAAGATCCCGGTATCCGTCACATAGCGATTCAGGTGGACGATTTCGATGCCGCGCGCCAGCAACTCCAGCGCGCCGGAGTGAAGTTCCTGGCCGAGCCGGCCGGCAGCCAGGGCAATCGCATCGTCTTTTTTGCCGATGGGGACGGCAATTTCCTCCATCTGATTCACCGGCAGAAACCGCTGCCTTAAATCGAATGCGCGAGGTGAGGCAATCGCTCGAGCCGAAGCATTTCGCGGAGTTCCGCTGTCTCGGCGCCGAATGCGAGGATACCTGCTGTGACGGATGGGCCGTCGCCATCGACAAGGCCACTTACGGAAAATACGAGCATTGCCCCGACCCGGTGTGGAAAGCCCGCTTCCAGCAGTTAGTCACCATCAACACGGCCAACCCGGCCAATCACGACTACGCCCGAATCGAGCTTGCCGGAACGACATGCCCTTTTTTTTCAGACGGCCTGTGTTCCATTCACAAGGATTTGGGCGAGGAATATTTGTCGGTCACGTGCGCCAGTTTTCCGCGAGTCTGGAACGCGGTGGACGACATTCTGGAGAAGTCGCTCGATCTCGGCTGCCCGGAGGCGGCCCGCCGTGCTCTCCTTAATCCCGAGCCCATGATTTTTCAGGAGGCCTCGCTGAATGGAAGGGATTTCAGTTCGGCGCGAATAGCGGCCATCGATACCTCGAGCGCTTTGCATCCCGGCAAGCCGTACCGGCATTTCCGGCCGGTCCGGGCGTTCGTCGTATGGCTTCTTCAGAACCGGGAGTTTCCTCTTTGGAAACGCCTCCTGATCCTCGGTTTTTTTTGCGACAAGTTACAGGAAGTGAGTCCCGCGGCCACCGAGCCGCAAATCGCCGAGTTGCTGCAGGCATATCAGGCAGCCGTTTCCGGCGGCCTATTCGAAGACACGCTGAGCCAGATGCGCGCGCACACGGCGATCCGGCTGGAAACCTTAATCGAGTTGATCGTTGCCCGCATCACGTCTGATTTTACGAACCGCCGCTTCCTGGGTTGCTACAAGGAGTTCATGGACGGCATCGAATGGGGACCGGACGCAACCATGGACGACATTTGCGCGCGCTTTCAGGATGCGCACTCCCGGTATTACGCTCCGTTCTTGAGCCGGCACGAGCACCTGCTGGAACATTACCTGGTGAATTACGTGTACCGCAACCTGTTTCCGTTCGGCCCGCAAGAGAGCACCTACCGGCTCCGCGATCAGAATATCGAACGATCGATTCACAACGAGTTCATGCTCATCGCAGTTTATTACTCGATCGTCGAGACGCTACTCGCCGGCATGGCCGGTCTGCACAAGGAAGCTTTCGGTGCGCCGCAGGTGATTCAGGTAATCTACACGTTCACCCGCACCTTCGAACACAGTCTCACCTTTTCGCAGCAGGTGATTCAGACACTTGACGAAAAAGGATTGAACAACCCGGCGGGTGTTGCGGTACTGGTAAAGAGCTGAGTTTCCCGGTGTTCGCTTGAGAGCCGAATCGCCTCAGCCTTCCGCCACGTCCACCCAGCCGCGCCGCTGATTGCTCGCGCGCTCCGCATCGATTAGAACCATCTGCCGCAGGCCGTCGGCAAATTGCGGATACTCAGGTTCCGTCCCCGGCGTCTCGATCGACTGGTAAAACCGCCGGAACACCTGCTTGAACGTATCGTCGTAGCCTTCGCTGTGCCCGCCCGGAAGGTCCGCGTATGTCCGCGCCGATTCCTTCATCAGCGACGGATCTTTAATCAGAATTTGGTTGTTCGTGTTCCGATTCCCGATCCATAATTCATCCGGCCGTTCCTGGTTCCACGCCGCCGAGGACTTGGAGCCGTACACTTCGATGCTCAGCCGGTTCTTGCGTCCTGCCGACACCTGGCTTGCCGTGAAAGCGCCGCGCGCCCGGCTGCCCATGCGAAAAATCACCGATCCGAAATCCTCGGTGTCGATGGCGACCTCCGTGTAATCGCCCGGCGCCATGGTTTTGCCCGCGAACGTTTCGATCGATCCCTTGGGCCGCTTCCGTGTTTTGTGAAAAGTCTGCAGATCCGCGCACAGTGCGGTGATGCGCAACCCGGTCACGTGCTCCGCCATATCGCACCAGTGCGATCCGATGTCGGCCATGACGCGCGACGGCCCGTTCTCGCTCGAGTCCAGCCGCCAGTTCCAATCCGTTTCATAGAGCAGCCAGTCCTGCGAATAGGTGCCCTGCACAACCAGCACTTCCCCCAGTTCACCGGCCTCGCGCATGCGCCGCATCTGCTGCACCATGGGGTAGTAACGCAGGTTGTGGCACGTGCAGTTGCGCAGACCTTTCGCGCGGGCCAGGTCGGTGAGCTGCCGCGCTTCATCTACGGAAGTGGCCAGCGGCTTTTCGCATAACACGTGTTTGCCCGCCTGCAGAGCTGCCTGCGCCAGCGGAAGGTGCAGCGCGTTCGGTGTGCAGATGTGAACCGCCTGAACGCTCGCATCACCGAGAACGGCCCGGTAATCTGCCTCCTTCCGCGCGCTGACGTTGAATGCGTCGACAGTTCCCAGGCGCCGCAGCGCCTCCAGATGGACGCGGCCCATGAAGCCGGTTCCCACGATCGCGGTCCGCACTCTCAGACCCACCACGCGGCTGCCGGCGGCTCCCGCATCACAATCTGGTTCAGAAACGTCGCCGCGCGTGCCAGCCCCTCTTCGGGCGAAAGCAGGCTGTCCTCATGTTCGATCGAGAGAACCGAATCGTACCCGAACATCCTCAGCGTCGATGCGAACTCCCGCCACCATTCCTCTCCGTGCCCGTAACCGCATGTGCGGAAGATCCATGCCCGATTGCGTTCGTCGGTATAGGGCTTCGTGTCCAGCACACCTGTCAGCGGGAGGTTCCGCTCGTAGATCTGCGTGTCTTTTGCGTGCACGTGAAAGATCGCGTCTCCCAACACGCGAATCGCCGCGATCGGATCGATGCCTTGCCAGAACATATGGCTTGGATCGTAATTACAGCCCACCGACTGCCCGGCGATCCCTCGCAGCTTCAGCAGGGTCTCCGGATTGTACACCACGAATCCCGGATGCATCTCGATCGCGATCTTCACCCCGTGATCCGCGGCGAACTTCGCGTGCCGTATCCAATACGGCGTCACCACTTCGTCCCACTGCCACTTCAACGTATCGAGATACTCGGGCGGCCACGGACAGGTCACCCAGTTAGGCCGCATCGCTCCCGGCCCATCCCCGGGGCAGCCGGAGAAATCGACCACTACGGGCACGCCCAGCTTCTCGGCCAGCAGGATCGTTTTCCGGCTGACTTCCTGATCGCGCTTCGCGCGCTCCGCATCCGGATGCAGCGGATTCCCATGGCAGCTCAGCGCGCTGATGTTAAATCCGAAATCCGACAGCGTTTTCCGGAACGTCTTCAGCCCGCCCCCATTCTCGAGCAGGGAGAGCTTGCAATGCGCATCGCCAGGATAATTGCCAGTTCCCAGCTCGACGGTATCGATCTGGTAGCCCTTGAGTTTTTTCAGAACGCCGTCGAGCGGGAGCTGCGACAGCAGTGGAGTAAATACGCCGACTTTCAAGCTATTGTTTCCTCCCGCCCGCCTGCGGTGGATTAATCCGCGCCTCGTCCCAGTGTTCTTTGATAAAGCCGTTCTCCACCCGGACCACGTCAAAGTGATTCCACTTATATTCGCGGCTCGCGTCATCGGGATCTTTTGCCGTGCGGTCCCACATAAAGAAGCAGTAAGGCCCGTTGACCAGCGTCAGCACCGGCGGGTTCGGCCATTCGTCTTTTATCGGTTTGGCATCTTCGGGCCGGCGTCCCGGTATCCTGCTCATGAATTGTTTGAATCCATCGCGCCCCTGCGGCACGTTCGGATTGTGCTGGATGTATCCGGGGTCCATGGTCTTGTCGGCCAGCTCCAGGTGGCCGAATTGCAGCATGTCCCGCAACTCCTCGGTGCCGAGCGCCAGGGTCTTCTGTTCTTCTTTGGAAAGCTTCCCGGTATTCCATTGCATCGGCGGCTTGGGAGAAATGCCCGCTTTCACGGCGCCGGAGCCCGGCATTTTTTGCGCGCTGTCCCAATGCTCCTGCACTTTGCCGTTCTGGATTCGCAGCACATCGAAACTGTTGTAGCGGTACGTCTTCGACGGGTCGCGCGGATCCTTGTCTTCGTGCTCGAAAATCAGCCACACGTAATCGCCCTTGGCGCCTTTCACCACCGGCGGATTGCCGAGTGTCGCCGGAATCGGATTCTTCGGCTTGGCGAACTTACCGAAAAACTCGACGAACCCTGCGCGCCCGGTGGGCACGTTCGGATTGTGCTGGATGTAGTCTTCGGCCTGGTATTTGGGCGCGAGCTCGAGGTGCCCGCCGTCCAGGACTTCGCGCCACCAGTTCAGCACCATGTCGAGATTCTTCTTCTCCGCGCCGGTCATCGGCGCGGTCTGTGGATTCGTAGGCGGGTTGATCGATTCCGCGGAGCAGGCGGCAGCCATGAGCAAACCCGCAGACCAAATCGTTATGGAAATCTTCATGACTCTCCTCGTTAGACTAGTTTCACTATTCTAGCCAGTTACTCCGCCGGTCGTGGAGCCGGCTAATTTCTCACCAGCTCCAGCTAGTTTACACACCTTAACGACTCCGTCAAATTTGACTCAAATTTGAACACCCGCTTGACATATGCGTGCGGGATTGATATATCCTTGCCCCAAGGGAGGACGGGGTTCATGCGCAAATTTACTCGTCTCGCCGTCAGTCTGCTTCTTTTTGCCGCGGCCGCACTGGCTCAGACGGCTCAAATCAACGGCACGGTCCGCGATGCCAGCGGCCTTGCGATTCCAGGAGCCAGCGTCAAAGCTACCCAGACGGCAACCGGCGTCGTTCGCACCACCGTCAGCGGGGCAGACGGCAGCTATGTGCTTCCCAATATTCCCATCGGTCCCTATCTGGTGGAAGTCACCAAGGAAGGCTTCACCAAGTACGCGCAGACCGGCATCGTTCTGCAGGTCGATACGAACCCGACGGTGGATATCTCGATGCGCGTCGGCTCGGTGAGCGAGCAGGTCACCGTTGAAGCCGGAGCGGCCCAGGTCGAGACGCGCACCACCAGCATTGGACAGGTCGTGGACACGCAGCGTGTCCTGGAAATGCCGCTGAACGGCCGTGACGTCCACCAGCTCATCTTTCTTGCCGGCATGGCGAACTACCCGGTAACAGCTTCCCTCAACACGGTCCGAAACTACCCGACCGTGGTAGTCTCCGTGGCCGGCGGAGCGCCGGATTCCGTATCGTATTCGCTGGATGGCCTGATTCATCAGGATCCTTACAATAACCTCAGCCTGCCCCTACCATTCCCCGATGCTCTGCAAGAATTTAAAGTGGAGACCAGCGCGATTCCCGCCCAATATGGCTACCATTCCACAGCGACCGTAAACGCCGTGACCAAATCCGGCACCAACCAATTTCACGGCGACCTGTTTGAGTTCCTGCGGAATGGCGATCTCAACGCGAACGACTACTTCAACAACTCCGCCAGGCCCTATCGGCCCCGCGATACTCTGAAACGCAACCAATTCGGCGGCACCATCGGCGGTCCGATCCGAAAAGATAAATTGTTTTTCTTTGGAGGATATCAGAGGACATCGCTGCGCTCCGATGGCACTTCAACCACCGCTTTCATTCCAACTCCCGCCACTCTGACCGGTGATTTCAGCTCGATCGCTTCGGCGGCGTGCAATAACGGCGTGCCGAAAAACCTGGGAGGGGGTTTCACCAATAACCAGATTTCTCCCACGTTGCTCGACCCCGTCGCAGTCAATATCCTGAAAACCATCCCCGCCTCGGGCGATCCTTGCGGCCGAACCAACTATAGCCAGGTGGCCAATCAGGATGAGGATTTGATCGCCAGCAAGGTGGATTACCAGATCAATGGGAAGCAGTCCCTGTTTGGGCGTTTCTATTTGGCGAAGCTGAATCAGAGCTCCACCTTCGACGGAAAAAATCCGCTCTCGATCGCCAGCTACGGATTCAACGATCTGGATTACGGCCTGGTCTTGGGGCACACATTCGTCATTAGTCCGACGCTGGTCAATTCACTGCACCTCGGCGCCAATCGTACGAACATCGCGAAGATTCCGGATCAGTACAAGTCGTTCGCCGACCTGGGAGGAAACGTCTCACCGTTGGCCGGCAACATAATCGCGATTTCGGCCGCACCATCGTTCCTGATCGGCGGCGGCGCCGCTGCTCCCGGTGTATCGCACAACGGGCCGCTCTGGTCCGTTGGCGACGATTTCAACTGGGTGAAAGGCTCGCATCAGATCGGCTTCGGCGGCAGCATTTACCACCAGCAGCTCAACTACTGGTCGGCCGGCGGCGTCAACGCCAGCGGGTTGGCCAACTTCGATGGCTCTGTTACCGGGCTGCCCGTGTCGGACTTCATGCTGGGACGCTTTTCCAGCTGGAGCCAGGGCACGTTATACGGGTTTTATAGCCGGCAGTTTTACCAATCGCTGTACATCCAGGATTCGTGGAAGATCACTCCCCGGTTGACATTGAACTATGGCCTCCGCTGGGAGCCCTACACCGCGGTTTATCAGTCGCGCGCCCACCAGGATCTGCATTTCGATCCGTCTTTGTTCGCGCAGAACGTGCGCAGCTCCTATTACCAGAACGCCCCGGCGGGATTGGTATTCTCGGGCGACCCGCAGTATACGTGCGGCAACAGTTTCAATTGTCCCAAGTGGGATAAGTTCTTCCCCCGTCTGGGACTGGCTTGGGATCCTACGGGCAGCGGCAAAATGACCATTCGCGCCGCGTATGGGATGTTTGGCGATCGCATGAGTATGCTCTCGCTGAGCCAGGAGCAGTTCGGCGCCCCGTTCGGCAATACCGTCAGCGCGACGGGCGGAACTCTGGCAAATCCATGGTCGAATTACCCGGGTCTAACTGGAGGAGCTTCCTTACCAGGCCAGAACCCGATGACCGTTCTGGCCACCCGCGCCGGCTTCGGATACTCCGCGCCCAATATTCCGTTTCCGGCATTTGGCGCCTACGTCGGATCGAACCTAAACAACTTCAATCCGACCTATGTGAACCAGTGGAACCTCAGCATTCAGCGACAGTTCGGCGAAAACTGGCTGCTGACCGCGAATTATCTGGGGACAAGCACGATTCATTTCATCAGCGGCGAGAATCTCAATGCGTCGGTCCTGGTTCCGAATACTGCTGGAACACCTCTTGGGACGTGTCCAGCGGGAGTCACGGTAGGATGCAACTCCACCGGCAACGCCAACCAGCGTCGGCCGTTGTTCCTCGCAAATCCGGCATTAGGGCAGTTCTATTCGAACGTCGGCATCGCGGACGACGGTGGGACGGCGAGCTATGAGGGCCTCTACTTGTCGCTTCAGAAGCGGCTCAGCCACGGTGTGACGGTTCTGGGCAACTATACCTGGTCGCATTGCATCAGCGACCCCTGGAACCAAAACCCCACGGCCGCCGGCGTGGCCCCTCCCAACGCGCGTCGACAGTGGCGGAGCAACTGCATTGGCAGCGACCTGCGGCAGTTGTTCAGCTTGAACGCCGTCGCCACCACCCCGAAGTTTTCCGGCCGGGCTGCGCGGCTTCTGGCCAGCGATTGGCAGATCGCGCCCATCCTGACCATCAAGTCCGCCCAGTTTTTCTCGGTGCTGGCCGGCCCCGACCGGGCGCTCACCACCGTGCCGGGTCAACCGGCGAGTTTCAATGGCGCCAACCCCTATCCGGCCAATCAGAGTGTGGACCACTGGCTCGATTCCACTCCGTTCAGCCAGCCCGCGTTAGGCACCTATGGGAACCTTGGCCTTAACAACCTGAAAGGCCCGGGGGTGTTTCAACTCAATTTGTCTTTATCGCGAAACTTCACCATTGCGGAGCACAAGACCCTGCAGGTGCGAGCAGAAGCGTTCAACCTCCCCAATCATCTGAACCCCTTCACGCCCGGCATAACGCCTATTAACGGGACTCTGTTCGGCGGGCAACAAGCCCTGAACGCGAACAACTTCGGACAGATCACCAGCGACATTAGCGGCAACAACGGTTTGCTGCCAGGTGATTACCGCGTAATTCAATTCGCCATGAAGTTCATGTTTTGATGCGTGGGGCAGGCCGGCCTGCCCATTTCTCTACCGTTCAATACTCGTCATGCCGCCTCACCCATCGCTGGGGTGTGTCGCCCTCATCGCGTCCCTGCGGCGTTAGATCTATATAGTGATAGGCCGTGTTCAACATATCGATGCCACGGCCGTACGTGGAATACGTGTGAAACACCTTGCCGGTTGCGTCCTGATAAAACACGCTGGCTCCTTCGCGCTCGGCATGCCCGGGTTTCTGCGTCCCGTAATTGTAAAGCGCCTCTTGACTCGCCAGTTGCTCGGGCGTAAACGACACCCCATAATCAAAATTGAAATCTGACCCAAACGACGAAACCCATTTAAAGCTCCACCCCATCCGCCTCTTATAGCGGTCCAGTTTGGCGTGTGGGGCGCGAGACACCGCAATGAAGGTTGCGTCCCGATGATTCACGTGCACCACGATGCCGTTGAAATTGTCCGCCCAGAACGAACAATGTTTGCAGCCGGCATCCCACTCGGGCTCAAACATAAAGTGATACACGACCAACTGGCTTCTGCCGTCAAACAACTCGGGCAGGCTCTGTTTGCCTTCCGGTCCCTCGAATGTATACTGTTTCGTCACTATCTCCCACGGCAGATCGCGTCGTTCCCGGTTCAGGTCATCTCGCCTCCGTGTGAACTCCTTTTCCCTCGCCAGAAACGCGGTCCGTGCCGCCAACCATTCCTCATGCGAGACCACCCGGTGATCTTTCATTTCGTGTCCGCCCGCACCTTTCATTCGTCCCCCTCCTCGCCTTACCCTACCGTTCGATCAAGCTCGAATCAATTGCTATGATCCATATAAGTTTCCGCTCCTCATTGTGAAATGTCACAACCGATGCCCATTCCGGCTGCTTCTCTGATTCGCCAGTGGAGCGCCCGTTTCCGCGAAGACGCGATTGCGCGGCGCGTGGTCACCGGGTTGCGTTCGCAGAGCGACCGCCTCTGGCATAACGCTTTCCAGTTGATGCAGCGGGAGAGTCCCGAATACCGGAATTCGGTCGACGAGGAATTTACAAAAGAATCGAAGACTCATTGCAATGAGCTTCTCAAGACCATCATCAACATTGCGTCCGGCCAGACGCCAAAATCGGCGGCCGATCTCTTCGATTTCGTCCGCTCCCATGCGGCGTGGCGCGCCCGGCGCCAAGTGCCTCTGATCGCCTCGCTCCATGCGTACCGCCTGGCGCACCGAACCTATTGGACCTTCAGCCGTGACGCGCTGTCGCTGGCCCCGCATGATGCGGCCATACGCTCCCTTACCACGCTCTCCGACTTTTGGATTGAGTTCTTCGATCACGTCGGCGCCGTGCTGGCCGAAGCCCACGCGGTGGAGGAAAGATTGATCTCCGGCCAAAGCAGCCGGACCTATACTGCGTTGGTCGAAGATCTCCTCTGCGGCCGTTCCCCGCGCGATGCTGAAGCCCAGCGCCTATGCGGTCTCTGCGGCATCCGGTCCTCCGCGCCGATGGCTGTGGCCGTCGCCCGTCCCCTGCGAACCGCCAATGGCAAACTCGTGGATGCCGATGCCGCCTTGCGCTCCATCGTCCGCCTAATCGACCAGGTCCTCCCCCGCGCCGCCTTCGGCAGATTGATCGAGATTCGCGACGCCGCGGTCACTGCGATCGTCTGCAGCGATTCCGATCCTTCGCTCGGCCTGCTGGACGCCATGCGCCGCAGCGGCCTCGCGCGCCGCTCATCCAAACGCCCGGCGGTTTTGATCGGGGTCAGCCGCGACACCACCGAAATCGCCGCGATTCCGGCCGCTTTCGAAGAAGCGCGCCTCGCTGTCCAGTTTGCCGCGGCTTCCAGGCCCATCTTGCATTTCTCCGATATCGACCTCCCCGAATTCCTGCTGCGCCATGCCGCGCCCCCGGCCTTTCGGCTTATCCCGGAGTGGGCCCGCCAGTTGGCTTCTCTCGGCGACGGCCAGCCCAGGCAATTGTTGCGCACCATCCGCACCTTCGCCGATTGCAGTTTTAACGTCAAGCAGACCGCAAGGTATCTGGACGTTCACACCAACACGGTGTATTTCCGGCTCAATCGCATCAAGCAGCTCACCGGCATCGATCCCCGCACCTATTCCGGAACATCGCGCTTGCTCACGGCGCTCCGCCTCTTGGACATTCAGAAATCGGCCAACCGCGCACCGTGAGTTCGCGGCAAAGTTACTTGCAATGTGCAAGCGATCATGATACAAATATTTCAAGGTGTCCGGCAGGCCCAGTGAGAAACGGCGGTCCGGTTGTCCCGTCAGTATTTCCCTCGAAATTCTGGGGGATCGCTGGTCTTTGCTCATCATCCGCGATGCGATGGTTCGCGGCTGCCGGACGTTTAAGGAATTTCAGCAGTCTGGTGAAGGCATCGCGACGAACGTCCTGGCCGACCGTCTCAAGAAACTGGGGGCGGCCGGCATTCTGACCGCCGAAGCCGAGCACACCGATGCGCGAAGAATAAATTACCGGTTGACGGAGAAGGGAATCGATCTCGCGCCGTTGCTTTTCGAATTACTGGTCTGGGGAGCCCGGCATGAAGAATCCGCCGCGCCTGCCCCCCTCATCGGAAAGTTGCAAAAGCAGCGCCGCGAGTTTCTCGCCGAGGCCCGGCGGCGGTGGCGCCTGCGCGATACCACCCCGCTACTACCGAAATTCCCCAGTCGCGACAAATAATTGAGGAGCAGCAATGAGTAAAGTACGAGTTTTGGTTGGCACACGCAAAGGCGCCTTCATCCTGGAGGCGGATGGCAAACGCGAAAAATGGAACGTCAGCGGACCGCATTTCGCCGGCTGGGAGTTGTATCACGTCAAAGGGTCGCCGATTGATCCCAACCGGATCTATGCTTCGCAATCCAGCGGCTGGTTTGGCCAGTTGATGCAGCGTTCCAATGACGGCGGCAAGACCTGGGAACCGGTGGGCAACAAGTTCGCCTACGACGGCGTCCCCGGCACGCACCAGTGGTAC
>CAZKQQ010000208.1:0-12367 GCA_964554945.1 uncultured Solibacteraceae bacterium
GATGCAGGGCGGGGAGGCCGGGGCGGCGGCCTGGCCAATTTCACCGGCGAGACATTCACGGAAATGATGTTGACCGATCTGATTCCGGCCATCGAGAGCACGTACCGGGTGCTTCCGGGGCGAGAGAACCGTGCCATGGCCGGGCTGTCCATGGGCGGCATGCAGACGTTCCTGACGACCCTGGCGAACCTGGATAAGTTCGCCTACATTGGCGGCTTCAGCGGCAGCACGGGCGGGCGTGGCGGTGCATTCGATCCGAAGACGTCGAATCACGGTGTGTTCGCCGATGCCGAGGGGTTCAACAAGAAGGCGAAGCTCTTGTTTCTGGGGATCGGCTCGATGGAAGGCCCGGGCACGAAGAACTTCAGCGATCAGTTGAGCCAGGCCGGGATCAAGAATGTGTATTTCGAATCGCCCGGCACGGCGCACGAGTGGCTGACATGGCGCCGCTGCCTTAACGATTTTGCTCCACGGCTGTTCCGATAGGGCATCGAGAGCAGAATCGCGGCTAGGCTCGATTCAGTACGAAGTACGGCTGGTTGGCAAAGAGTTCGTCGAACCCTGGATAGAGAGTCGGGTTCGCGCCCGCCGGCCGCAATTCAAAGTAATATTCGAGCGCGAACGGCGACTGCGTGTACGCGGCGGGGATTACGGCTTGGAACGTGCCCCGGTTGCCGTTCATCTCGAGCGATTTCCAGTGCTCGGCCTGATTGATCCGGCGATAGTGCAAGCGGACTTCCGGCGGCTCGGCGCCGTGGACTGTGAGCACCAGCGGCACGGTGCTGCCCGGCTGGAAGCCCCGAGGCCGCTCGTGCGTACACTTCACAACCGATCGTGCCGGGCGGCCCGTGGCCGCAGTGATTGCGCGGAGCACGTGATCCGCAGGGTCGGGTCCGGTTTCGAAACGAGCATTCTCTACCGCCGCCAGATCCTGGTCAATGGCGGGAAGCCGGTCAACCCAATGGCCCCGCCGCACCGGAATTTCCCCGTAACTGAGGTCCGCTACGTAAATCTTGCGCGCCCTCTCGGCCATCGCAGCCCAAGCGGCGCGAGCGCTGCGGTACGAGGCCAGTGCTCGTTCGTGGGCCTGGGAATTGCCGGTCCGGCGAAATATTTCAAACAACACCCCGGCGCGGAACTTGGCGCCGTAAAACCGGCCGAGGCCGATCTGGATGCGCACGTCCTCTTCCAGCCGGCGGAAGCCGGGATCGGTGCGCGAGGATATCAGTTTGGCAGCGGCCTCCAGCGCCCGCTCAGCAGCCGCGGTCGTGTCCTCAAAGAATTGCGCCACCTCAATCGGTGAGTACCTGGCGCCGGACGGTTTCTGCAGAAGGTCCGCGGCGTATTGCTCGATGGAAGAAAACAGTTCGGGATCGAGCGGGCTCACCGTGCCGAAGCGTTTTGGCGCCGGTGTGTCGCTGTAAGGAACGGGCGCGCCGCCGTCGGCGATGGGCATGTTGGCCGGCACTTCCACCCAGTATCCGCGGTTGGAAGCCGAAGGCTGATGCGCCGTTGTCAGCAGCGGCAGCACACGGCTGGCATGTGCGAGGGCATCCTCAACGGGGCGCGCGGCCGGGCCGAATTCACTGCGAAGGTATCGCCGCCACTGATCCGGATCAGCCTGAGGATCATACAGCAAGCGGCCCCAGACGCGATACGTATATGCGTACTTCTCCCAGTCCTTACCCGGATTGAGCGACTGATCGGCATATCCGCACCGTCCGCCGGGCCGGCCACTGCCTTCCCGTCCTTTAAAGAAGAGAGGTTCGCAGAGTTCAACACCGGAAGCGCCGCAAAAATGGGACGCGCGCCCGAAAGCGGCCGCCTGGACCGGATCGCCCCACAGCAGCATGCGCTGCGTGCCGGGCCACATCCGAAACAGCACATCGTAACGGCGGCCCTCCTGGAACAGATCTCCATATCCATAGCGCAGGAACCGCCGCGATCCGTTGCTCAGGCTGAAGAGAGGATCGTTCTCGTTGCCGGCCCGCGGCATCTCCAACTCGCGGATGGCCGCCTGGTGATAGCCGAGGCCCATGTGCTCGGCCCAGTATTTCGGCGAAATCTTGACCGGCATGCCGGTTCGCGCAGCCACGTCCATCATCTTGTCGTCGATGCCCTTGGCGTGCATGTCGATCTCGATCCGGCGGCCCGCGCGCTGGACGCCTTCAAAAACAGTGCGCCAGAAATCGTAGCTGCCCTCGGGAATCCCGCTTTCGCCGTGCACCCGAAAGGTGACGCCCTGAATTGACGGGCAGGTCTTCAGCAGCAGGGCTAAAGCATCGCGGCAATACGGAGCGTGAGTCTGCGGTGTGAGGCCCTGAATGTGGTGATCGGAGTGCGGGCTGTCGGTCCATTCGTAGGCGTGCGTCCACAGGCCGAGTTGGAAATCCAAACCGCGGCGGGCGGTCTCTTCCCCGATGAAGCGCAGCATTTCGAGATTGCGGTCGCGCTCGGCGTCGTCGAGCGGCACAGCGCGGACCTGGTAGCCCGGAACGTCCAGCAGATATGGGTAGGCGAAATGCAGATAGTCTCCGGTCACGCCGCGGGGAAAGTCGTATCCCAAACCCAGAGTGAGGCTGAAGCGATTGAAGCGGTTCGTGACCAACGCGGTGAGGTAGTCGCTCCAGAAGGCCTTGTCGTGATACCAGGGCTTGTCCTCCACTTCGCTGACGAAGGCGCGGGCAATACTGCGCACCGCGTTGGCAGGCTGTACAAGGAGAGGACTGGCAAGCGTCAGCGCCGCCAGCGGATCGCTGCCGTATCGCACGCGGTCAGCCAATTCCGTGAGGGCGTAGACGCAACCACGAGGATCGGAAGCGGAGGCGCGCAGGCCCGGCTTGGCCGCGATGGTTTCGGGGGTGAGACGGAATCCCTCGGTGGGAAGGGCGGGAGTCTCAGACGCGATCAGAACGCCCAGACTGAATTCGCCGGCGGCGGATGGGCTCGCGGCGGTAACGCACGTTCCGCCCTTGGCCTCCACGGCCTGGCGCAACTCGCCAATGGCCCACTGAACCGGCTGCGCGGTCATGAGTTTGTCAGCCGGATCAGCGATGAGGGCAATCCGCCCGGATGCGGCAGCAAGGTTCGTTCCCAGGTATCCGAATGCGGCGGTTTGCTTGAGAAAACGGCGGCGCGGTATGGATCTCATGGCAGCTCCTTGTTGCCGGTCAAAACACCAACTTCATCGATGCCTGCAGGATGCGCGGATCGGATGCAGTCGTGATCTGCCCGAAAGCGGCGGATGCGATATTGCCATTCGGCAGCCCGAAGTTCGGATGGTTCAGGAGGTTGAACGCCTCCCCGCGGGCATGCAGCGTCAGTCTTTCCAGCAGGTGAAATTCCCGGCTGAGCGCTACGTCTATATCGAAATATCCCGGGCCTCGCAAACTGTAATGACCTGCATTGCCGTACGTTCCGAGCGCGTTCGCCGTGTAGACCTTTGGATTCACATACTGGTAAAACAGGCCGTGAGGCGCGCCGGTATATGCATCCTGGTTCAAGACCACGTTCGGGCGGTCATTATTCACACCAGTAAGCGAATTGTCCTTTCCAGTAGTAGGGTTGACGGGCAAGCCGCTCTGGTAACGGACCAGAGGAGCAACATTCCAGTTGCTTAGAACGGAAGAAAGGAAGCGGCTGCCCGTATATTTGCTCAAGTAGACTACGGTGGCATTGAACAGGTGAGGCACATCGTAGGTACAGGGGCCATAGTCTCCCCGTACGTTATTGGGGTCCTGCACCACCCCGGGATTTCCCAGGGATGTAACCGGAGCAATGCCCAGGCATTTCGACCAGGTGTAATTGGCGAGGAAGGTGTAATTGCGGGCGAACCGGTGTTCGATGGAAACGAGCAGAGCGTTGTAGTTTGCACTGATCCCATCATCGGCGATGGTCATCTGAGAATAGTATTTTCCCGCGGCCGGATTTGCCAGCGACAAGACCCGGCGTGCCTGGGTGTTCCCAGTGGTCGAACAAGCGGCGCTTCCACAGACGCCGGAAATGTAGACCGCGGGATTCGTGTCGACGCCGATCCACAAGTGGGAAGTCTTGTTGCCCAAGTAAGAAACGGAAAAGATCCAGTTGTCGGCAAACCGGTGCTGCACACTGGCGTTCCATTGCGCGACAGACGGGCTGTGCATGTGGGGTGAGAGATACGCCTCGGCGTTGGCGAGCGGGAAAGCAACGTCCTTACTCAGCGGCGGAAGCGGGAATGGATTGCCGCCAGCAATGCTACCCCACGGATCGCTGAACTGGTAGGGGCCGCTGGTCTCGGTGACTTGCGGGCCAAAGGGCGGATTCTGAGCGACCATACGATACGGAATAAAACTTCCGATGTTGTCGTAGAGCAGTCCGGCACCGGCCCGCAGCGTGGTGGTGCCGCGGCCGGTCGGGTCGAAGACCAGGCCGAGACGCGGAGAAAAGTTGTCGAGTTTCCTCGAAGTGAAAGAATTGGGCACGCCCGGGTCGCCGGCGAACAAAGAGCCGGCCGGCGCATTGGTGTAGATGCGGCTGATCTGACCCGCGGAAAAAGCGACTGGAGAAAAGGTGCTGCCCCGGTTGTAATGATCGTATTCCGGCAAGAAGGGTTCCCAGCGCAGGCCTATGTTCGCCACCAACCTTGGAGTGATGTGCCAGGTGTCCTGGGCATAGAGGCCCAGCACGTTTTGCCGAAGGTCATTGAGCTGCTGGCCGCTCTGACTGAAGGAATTCATCTTACCGAGAAGGAAATCGAGCAGGGGGTCATTGCTGTAGAGGCCGTTAAAATTGAACACGCCATCATCCTGATAATGGTTCTCCTGCACATCGCGGGTCCGGATGAAATCCGCGCCGAAAGCCAACTGGTGCTTGCCGCGCGTAAGGTCCACGTCGTCGGCTCCTTGAAAGCTGGTGATGTTGAAAATCCCGAGAGCGCAGGTGCCGCAACCCACGGCGAATCCGCCATTGCTCACGGCCACCTGCAGGAAATCACTGGTGCCCTGATAGATGTTTTTGACACCGAGAGCCGCGGCATTGACACCGCTCGTGTTGGGTCCACGACTGTCGGTCCGCCTCCCGAACGTGAAATGGGCGGAGTTCACCATGGACGGGTTGATCGTGTAGGTTTCTCCTAAAACAAAAGTCTGCGCGCGCTCGACGTTGCCCGACAAGGAGGTGACCAGAATGTCATGCGGATCGAAGAATGCGGCCAGAGTGTAATCGTCGACGAAATACCGGCCGTACAGGGAGTGCTTGGAATTAACAACCCAATCCACGCGCCCGATGTACTGGGACTCATTGGATTGCACGGGAATTCCAAAGCTCACTTTCCCGCACGGGGATGACGTCTGAGGCAGGTATTTGGCAAGGGCTACGGCAGCCGGATCGAAGCGTGTGGGACTGATCTGGGCGTTGGCCAGGGGCGTGCCGGTGCTGGGATCGACGATGGTGCGCGCGACGCCTTTGGACTGGCAGCCGGCGCCGTCGAGTGCGCTGAAATCGCCCGCCAGCGCGGCAGCTGTAGGAACATAAGCGGTGCTGGCGGAAGGGTCCTGGCGAATATACGATTGTTGAAATCCGCCGAAGAAGAAGAGCTTGTCGCGGATGATCCGGCCTCCGAATGTGCCCCCGAACTGATTTCTCTTCAGGCTATCCTGCCTGGGAGCGAAGTAGTTGATTGCGTTCGCGTCGCCGTTGCGGAGGAACTCGAACAGATCACCGTGCCACGAGTTCGATCCGGATTTGGTGACCACGTTCACTACGCCGCCGGGATGCAGCCCGTTCCGGGCAGGCAGGGTGCTCGTTTCCACACTAAATTCCGCCAGCGCGTCCGGGAAGGGGAACGGCATATTCACATTGGTAAAGCTGTCATTGTTGTCTCCGCCGTCCAGAAGGTAGTTGGTGGCGTCGCCGGCGCTGCCCGCAATGGAGATCGACTGCGAGCTGAAAAAGCTCTTGCTGCCGGTGTTGGTGCCGTCGTTGTGATTGATGGAAGCGCCGGAGATGGTAATCAGTTGTGTCGGGTCTCGGCCATTGAGCGGCAGGTCGACGATCCGCTGCTGATCCACGACCTGGGAGATCGTGTTCTGCTGAGTCTGGACCAGGTCGGAATTGGCGTTCACCTCCACTCTTTCGGCCACCGATCCGACTTTCATGCTGATGTTGATCTGCACCTGATCGTTGACTCGCAGTTGAATGCCGTTCTGGGCATAGGTTTGAAACCCGGAAACGGTCGACTCAAGCCGGTACGCGCCGATGGGCAAGCTGGGAAATGCGTAGATGCCGTTCGCATTGGAGACCGCACTGTATACGACACCGGTATCCACGCCAGTCATTTTGATCTGAGCGCTGCTCACCACAGCGCCTTGCTCATCGACCACACGACCCGTCACGGACGCAATCGAAACCGCCTGCGCGTGGAGGGCCGCCGGCAGCAGCACCAGTGAGAGCGCCACCAGACTACAACGAAGCGCGAGGCGATTGGCCTGGATGATGCCCGGTCTGCGCATAGACTACCTCCTGGTATTTGCGAGTTATTTCTTTCTTCCGTGGCTTCGATTGCTATCGATGGTAGCGCTGTCATATACCATTGGCAAGCCCTTTGGAGGCTCGAGAGCCTCGCTCAAACCAGCGGACCTGTAGGGGCTGACGATCGTTCTGAGATGCGGTTATTGGCGGCTGCGGAGGCGCCTGTGGGTTGCATCGCGCCGGAATTGACGCCGTGGGAAGCGTGACCGGTGTTCGCATGGCGCGGGCGACAAAATCTGCATTCCGTTTGCAAACGTTTGCAGGCGGATGGCTCCCGGCTTACTTTTGTCCGTAATAGGCCTTGGGGCCGTGCTTGCGGAAATAGTGTTTGTCGCGAAGTGCGGAGGAAAGCGGCTGCACGGCTGGATTAATCGTGATGGCTTGCCACGCCATGGCGGCCAGCTCTTCGACAATTACGGCGGTGTGGACGGCATCCGTCACGGATTTACCCCAGAAAAAAGGAGCATGCCCGGCGACCAGCGCAGCCGGACAACCGAGCGGGTCGCGGCCTTGGAGCAACCGGATGATCGCTGCGCCCGTGTTGGCCTCATAGTTGGAATCGATCTCATGGGGGCTGAGGGCCTCGGTCACGGGTATCGACCCACAAAAGTAATCCGCGTGAGTGGTTCCGAGGCAGGGAATTTCGCGGCAGGCCTGAGCCCAGGCGGTGGCGTGCCGGGAATGCGTGTGCGCGATGCCTCCGATGGAGGGGAAGGCGCGGTACAGAGCCGCGTGTGTCGGCAAGTCCGAAGAAGGGCGCAGCGAACCTTCGACAACGCGGCCGTCGAGATCGGTGATCACCATATCGCCGGGCCGCATCTGGTCATACGGAACGCCGCTGGGCTTGATGACGATGAGGCCTTCTTCGGGCGACACGGCGCTGGCGTTACCAAACGTATAAATGACCAGACCACGCCGGACGAGCTCGAGGTTGGCTTCGTAAACCTCAGTCCGCAGCGTTTGCAGCAATCGAACCTCCGCGTACTTCAGCAGCGATGCGGCGCAGCTCCGGCAAGACATGCCCGAGACGGACATTCTCGGAACCCTGCCGGCCGAAGGCAAAGTACAACTGTTTATATAAAGGATAGAGCGACGCGTATACGGCTGCCGCGGCGGGCTCCGGCAGGACCGTGAGATGGCCGGGGCACAGCGCATCCTGGGCTTCTTCGATGGACCGGAAAGTGCCCGCCGCCAAAAACGCAAAAATGGCAGATCCCAGACTGGTGACGTCGCCCTTCGGCACCAGGATCGGTTTGTTCATCACGCCGGCGTAGACGCGATTGAGTACGGGGTTACGCTGGGGTACGCCGCCTCCATTGATGAGGCGCTCGACCGGCACCCCGTGCTCCTCCATGCGTTCGAGAATCACGCGCGTGTGGAACGCGGTTCCTTCGATGGCAGCAAACAGCTCGTCCTGCGGAGTATGGGTGAGCCGCCAGCCCAAAGTCACGCCGCCGAGTTCCGGGTTGACCAGGACGGTGCGGTCGCCGTTGTCCCAAGTCATGCGAAGGAGGCCGGTCTCTCCGGCGCGATACCGCTCGAGCCCGCGGGATAATTCGGCGACTGGCTGGCCCGCGCGCCTGGCGATCGCATCAAAGATATCTCCCGTGGCTGAGAGCCCCGCCTCAATCCCGATGCGGGCGGGGTCCACGGAACCAGGCACGACGCCGCAGACTCCAGGAACCATCCGGCCGGGTGGTTCACCGATTGCGATGATGCAGGTGGAAGTGCCCACGACGTTGACCACATCGCCCAATCGCGCGCCAGCGCCGACGGCATCCCAATGCGCGTCGAACGCTCCAACCGGGATGGGTATGCCCGCGCGCAATCCAAGCCGGGCAGCCCACTCGGCCGAGAGCCGGCCGGAGATTTGATCGGAAGTCGCGTAGCGGCCATCCAATTTCGCGCGCACGCCCGCGAAAAGCGGATCCACGGCCGTCAAAAATTCCTCGGACGGAAGTCCGCCCAGAGCCGGGTTCCACATCCATTTATGGCCCATGGCGCAGATGCTGCGCGGCGCGAGAGCAGGGTTCGTGATGCCGCACAGAGTAGCCGCCACCATGTCGCAGTGTTCGAAGGCGCTGGCGAATCGCTGGCGTTTTTGCGGGTTGTGCCGCAGCCAGTGCAGCAGTTTGGCGAAACCCCACTCCGAGGAGTAGATGCCGCCGCACCAGTGAATCGCTTCGAGACCACGCTCATGTGCGGCGCTCGTGATCTCGGCTGCTTCCTTCCACGCGCGATGGTCGCACCAGAGATAGTAATCGTCGAGCGGTTCCATCCGCTCATCGACGGGAATCACGCTCGAGCCGGTGGTATCGATGGCGATCGATTCGACGGCATTTCCATCGACCCCCGAATCCGCGAGAGCGCTCCGGACCGCTTCCGCCAGGGCGCGCATGTGCTCGGAGTGGCTTTGGGTGGCATGATCGGGATCGTCTTGTTTCCGAACCAGCGGATACTCCGCGACACTCGCGCCCAGCCTCCCGCGATTGCTATCGAAAATGGAGACGCGAACGCTTAAAGTCCCGAAATCGACGCCCGCAACAACGCTCATGGCAAGTCTCCGGTCTCAATTGTGCGAATGCACATTCCACCCCAAATAACGGCTGGCAGCCTCGTGGACCGCGCCCCCGACCTTAGCCATGTTGGCGGCGACATGGTGCTCAAATCCCTGCTCACAGATGTAGCGCAACAACTCCTGCAATCGCGGGATCTCGACGACGCCGGCGCCGCCGAAGGTATCGAGAGAGTCATCGGTGAACTTGCCTTCTCCCACGTAGCCGCAGATGACGCCCTGCCGATCGTTGGTCGAGAAGCGCGCAAAACTCATGGGCGCGGCCTTGACACGGCCGACGCAAGTACCGTAGGTGTTTTCCTTGCCGACGGTGCCCGCGATGATCTGCTGGAAGTCCATGCGGACCTCGTTGAAGAAATGTTTCGGCAGATTGCTGCAATGGAAGCACACGGCTTTATTCGGATCGTCACCGTAGTTATTGTTCCAATCCAGCAGCGCGCTCGGCGTTTCCGACGCCAGTTGCAACGCGTGCATGCCCACCACGCCGCAGATGTCGACTTCGCAGGCGCTCGACATGAGATTATTGCTCATCATGCTCATCACCGTGCAGGGGACCACCCCGAAGAATTCCTCGAGCGAAGTCCAGCACTGGATGGCGCTGATGCGGCAATCCGTCTGGGCCATCCATTCGTCGATCACGGCTCCCAGCTTCGCCATCTTCAGCAAGGCGCCGCGAGGCACGCTGCCGGTTGGAACGTATTTTTCGATTTCGTTCAACTTTTCCCGCGCGGCGGGGTGATCGTCGCTCATCCGCTGGATGCGCCCGAGGATCTCGGAGAGGTCGATCGGTTCGACGGAAATGCCGTGCGCTTCCAGCAGCTTTTCGCTGTAGCGGACGGTGTTGAAGGCAGCCGGGCGCGCGCCGATGGCTCCGATGCGCAATCCCCGCATTCCGCGGACCACCCGGCAGACTGCGGCGAAGCGGCTCAAATCGCAACGGAAGACGTCCGAATCGGGCGCCTCGGTGTGCAGCGTGGTGAGCGAGTAGGGAAAGCCGTACTGCTTCAGGTTGTTGCAGACCGACATCTTTCCGCAGAAGCTGTCGCGCCGGTCGCGGATCGTCATGCTGCCCGGCCTGTCGGGAGTTGCCTGCACGAGGATGGGGACGGAGAGACCGGACATACGGAGGGTGTCGGCGATGGCGCGCTCATCGCCGAAATTCGGGAGGGTGATAATGATGCCGTCGATGGCGTCCCGGTTCTTGCGAAAAAGTTCGGCGCAGCGCGCGGCCTCGGGGCGCGTTTCCACAGCTCCGTGCTTGCTGTCCTCAGGACCGAGCGCAACCACGCGATAGCCGGGCTGGGAAAGAGCCGCGAGCATTTCCTCACGGCCGGTTTTGGCCAGGTGATCCGGGAAGAACCCCCGGTTGCCGACGATCACTCCGAACGTGAGGGGATGTGCGTTGGATGTTATCATGTAATCGCTTTCATGCTAGGTGGCGGCGCTTGAGGTGTCAAGGATGGGCGGCGCTTGAGTGCCCGGCGCGCCGAGACGGAGCGGGTCCGGTGGATTCGCGTACGATCAGCTCAGGGTCAATCACGATCTCCAGGTTCGACGAGTCCTCCGGCGTATCGCCGGGAAGCAAACGGCCGCAAATGATGTGACCGATGCGGTCCCGGGGAATGTGAACGGTGGTGAGAGCCGGCTGGCAGAACTCAGCCAGCTTTACATTATCGAACCCAGTTACAGAGATATCTTGAGGTACGCGCAAGCCCCGTTCGCGAAGTTCCCGTAACGCGCCCACGGCGGTAATGTCGTTGACACAGATGAGAGCGGTGGGCTCGAAGCCGGTAGACAGGAGCGAGCGAGCCGCCTCGCGGCCGCCTTCCAGCGTATCCGCGTCGGCGGCGGTACGTACCTCGATAGAGGGATACCGGGTGACGGCTTTCATTACAGTCCTCATCCGTTCATTGATCGGCTCCAGAACCGCGTGATGGCCAATAAATCCGAACTTGCGGTGCCCCAGGCTATACAGGTAATCCAGGATTTTCTCGATCCCACGACGATAGTTCACCCGGATGTTTGTAATATTCTGCTTCGCTACGCCGACATCGTAGAATACCGCCGGAATGCGAGCTTCGTTCAACTCCTTGACGAGGGCCGGATCCATCTCCGAAACGATGGCGGCCAGTCCCGCGACACGGCGGCCAATCATTAGACGCACACTGGACACCAGTTGTTCCGGCCGGTAGTCGGTGTTGGCCATGACGACGTCGAGACCGCGGCTGTGTGCTTCCGTCTCGATGGTCCGGTAAATGTCAAAAAAAAACGGGTTTTCCAGGTTGGAAACGATTACACCAATGGTCAGGCTCTTACCTCCCGCGAGGCTGCGGGCATGGAGGTTGGGGTGGTACTTCAACTCGCGGATGGCCTTCATCACACGCGCGCGAGTGCTGGTTTTGACTACGCTGGCATTGTTCAAAACGCGGGACACGGTCGCGGTTGAAACCTTCGCGCGGCGGGCCACCTCTTCCAGGTTCATAACTCAGGTTCATTGTAGAACAGATCGATCCTGGTTCTTTGCGGAAAGCCCCGTTCCGGGCAGTAAGCGCATACAATCGCGATGGCATACAATAAGCAAATCGAAGGGATTGTGCGCCGGCGGCGCGCCCTTCCGAACGTCACTTTCGAGGATACGAGCTTGCGAATACGTTGGGAAGCAATCTTTCTGATCGCAGGTGCGACTATGATGCAGGCAGCAACTTCAATTCAGCGCGCCGATTTCGGCAAAACGCGAGAGGGCGCGGCGGTCTCGGTCTACACGCTGACCAATAAGAACGGTCTCACGGCCCGCATCACCAATTACGGCGGCAGGGTGGTCTCGCTGACGGCGCCGGACCGCAGCGGAAAGATGGCGGACGTGGTTCTCGGCTTCGATTCCCTGGATGGCTATCTGCAGAATCCGGGTCCCTTTTTTGGCGCTCTCATCGGCCGTTATGGGAATCGGATCGGGCATGCGCGATTCACTCTGGACGGGCACGTCTACCAGGTGGACCGGAACGATGGGGAAAACTCGCTCCACGGAGGAGCCCGAGGGTTTGACAAACGCGTCTGGACTTCGCGCGAATTGCCGGACGGCAGTCTCGAGCTGACATACCTCAGCGCGGATGGTGAAGAAGGATATCCCGGAAATCTACGGGCAACCGTCACGTATCACCTCACGGATGCCAACGAATTGCGCATCGATTATGCGGCGAGCACGGACAAAGATACGGTGGTCAACCTGACCAACCACTCTTATTTCAATCTGAAGGGCGCAGGGACCGGCGATATTCTGGATCACCG
>CAZKQQ010000209.1:0-12290 GCA_964554945.1 uncultured Solibacteraceae bacterium
CGCCCGCATCACCCCCCACATATTTCGGCGTCTCCTCGCCAGTCATTCGATGAGCGCCCGGAGGATCGCCAGGCTTTGATCCGCGCCTCCGGCCCCAATTCGCTGCTGATCATCGTGCCCGCTTTTAACGAGCAGGGCGCGATCGCCAGTGTGGTCAAATCGGTTCACCAGCACGTCCCGGGCGTTCCCGTGCTGGTGATTGACGATTCGTCGCGAGATAACACGATCGGCGCCGCGCGTCAAGCCGGTGCCGATATTCTTCCTCTGCCTCATCATCTCGGGCTCGGCGGATGCGTTCAGGCGGGGTACAAACTCGCTTACGAACTCGGCTTCGAATACGTGATCCGCGTGGATGGCGACGGTCAGCACGACGCGCGCGATATACTGTCCATTTTCGAAAAGCTGCGCACTTCAGGCTGCGAGATGGTAATCGGCTCCAGGTATCTCAATGGCGATGCCAGGCATACCGGAGCTATCCGCGGACTGGGTATCCGGTTCTTCCGCCTGGTGCTGCGCCCGATTCTGGGCAGGCCCGTCCACGATCCGACCTCCGGTTTTGTGGGCGTGAACCGCCGGGCCCTTGGCGTCTTCAGCCGCAGCTTTCCGCTCGAATACCCGGAAATCGAAGCTCTCGTCGTGCTGCAGCGCCGCCGTTTCCGCTTCGAAGAAGTGCCGTGCTCCATGCGCCCGCGGATCGCCGGCCGCTCGTCCATCACGGCAATGAAATCTCTGTATTACATCTTCCACGTGCTCCTGGGGGTTTTTGTGAATGTTTTAAAGTTTGATGGCCGCCTGCATCGCAATGCCGGCCATTCGCAAACAGGAGGCTAGAATGGATCGGCTCCTCAACGTAACCACGGCGTTCAGTATCCTGATGTTGGGAATCGTGCTGTTCTCGGTGCGGCGCGCGCACATTCGCGTGGAATATTCCGCCAGTTGGCTGGCCGCGGCCGTGGCCATGCTGGTGCTCTCGCGAACGCCCCCGCTGCTCGACGCTCTCCGCAAGCTCCTCGGCCTCCCCGATTCTCCTCTGGCACTGTTTATGGCCGGCAGCAGCGTTTTCCTCATCATGTTCTTCCGGTTCTCGGTAATCATTTCCCATTTGCGCGACGATAATGTCGCGCTGGCGCAACGCGTTGCGCTGCTCGAATACCACCTGCAAAGCTTGCGGGACCATGAAAGCTAGGAAACGCGAAATCCGCAATCCGGGGCCGGCGCCCGCGCCCGTCTCGAAGGCGGCTGCTCTGGTGGAGCGTCCGGCGCGGTGGCAGCCCTACGCATTGGCCGGCATCGTCCTACTTGCGGTCGTCTGGGCTTACGCGCCCGCGGCCCATGGGCCTTTTCTCTTCGACGACAATACCTTACCATTCGCGTTGCCCAACTTTAACGCCCCGTTCTCCGTCTGGGTTGACGCTCTGCGTCCGCTCCTGATGCTGAGTTACTGGGCCAACGCCCGGATTTCCGGCGAAGATACATACTCGTATCACGTGTTCAATGTCATATTGCATCTCCTAGCCGGCGGTCTGATGTTCTTAATTATGCGCCGCCTGCTTGAATGGTCCGGCTCGGCGCGCGGAGCGCGCAACCTGCTTGCCGGCTTTGCCGCCGCGGTGTTTCTCCTTCATCCGGTACAGGCGGAGACGGTCGCGTACCTCGCCGGCCGTTCCGAAGGTTTGAGCGACATGCTGATGTTGGCCGCATACGCCGTGTTTCTGTACCGCCGGTCCCCGCAGATCTCCTGGCCGATGGCGGCGGCGGTGACCGTACTTTTTGTCGCGGCGTTACTCGCGAAGGAACAGACTATTGCTCTGCCGGCGCTTTTGTTGTTGACGGATTTTTGGTGGAATCCAGGATTTTCGTTACAAGGCGTGCGCCACAATTGGCGATTGTATGGAGTAGTAGCCCTCGGCGCCGCTTACGGCTTATACCGCTTCTGGCCCAATATCGTGGCGGCGAGTACAGCTGGTTTTGGACTCCAGGATCTCACCTGGTATCAGTATCTGTTTACGCAATTTCGCGCGCTGTTCGTTTACGTCTGGTTGTTCCTGTTTCCGGCGAACCTCAGCGCCGATTGGGATTTTCCGATTTCCCGGACCATCTTGGACCACGGCTCGATCGCCGGCTTGCTCGTGTTGATCGGGCTGTCGGCGGTGGCATGGCGGTACCGCCGGCAGTATCGGCTGGCATCGTTTGGTTTCTTCGTTTATCTTCTGTTACTGGCGCCGACGTCCTCGATCCTGCCGATCCGCGATCCGGTGGCGGAACGACGTCTCTACGCCGCGATTCTCGGCCTGCTGCTGATCGCGGTGGACCTGCTGTCACGCGTAAAACTCGAACGCAAGGCGCTGGCTGCGGCCTGTTCGGCAGTGGTGCTCATCCTGGCTGTGGTGGCACACGCGCGCGCCGAGGTATGGTCAAGCGCCCGATCGTTATGGGAGGATACCGCCCGAAAATCGCCCGAAAAGCCGCGCGTTCATTTTCAGCTTGCTAGCGCCTATTGCGGTCCGGCCTGCGGCGGAGCGCAGGATCAGCAAGCGCCCCGGTGCGATCTGGCGGTTCAGGAATTTGAGAAGACCGCGCAATTGCAGAAGCCTGCCTACGATCTGCTGGTGGACTGGGCGGCTGCTTACGATTGTGTGAACCAGCCCGACAACGCGCTGGCGAAACTACGCCAGGCAGCCGCTTTGGAAAACACCGCCCACGTTTATACGCAGATCGCGAAGGTTTACGGCGAGCGGCAGCGATGGTCCGAGGCTCTGGATGCGCTGGCAGCCGCGGAGAGACTGGACCCCCGCTACTCCATCACTTACGCTTACCGCGGCCTCGTGCATCTCGCAACCAATCAGCCGGAAACCGCCATCCAGGATTATCAGCGCGCGCTCGCGATCAATCCGGATTTTCAGGAAGCCAAAGATGGGCTCGCCCAGGCGCAGGCGAGGCTGCGTGCCGGACAGTGAAATTCCGCCGCTGCGCATCGGCATCAATGCGCTCTATCTGATTCCCGGCGGCGTGGGCGGCACCGAGATTTACCTGCGCGGCCTGCTTACAGCGCTGGCGGAGATCGACCCGGTCCATCACTATTTTGTGTTCACCAACCGGGAGACAGGTTCCGGCCTCACGCCGGCAGCCGCCAACTTCAAACAAGTTCCGCAACATGTGCGCGCCATCCGGCGTCCCTCGCGGCTCCTCTGGGAGCAAACGGTCCTTCCTATTGAGGCCACCCGGCTGAAGCTGGATGTGATGCTCAATCCCGGCTTCACGGCGCCCCTGCTCTGCCCTTGCCCGCAGGTCACCGTATTCCACGATCTGCAGCACAAACGCCATCCGGAATACTTCCGCCGGTTCGATCTCCCTTTTTGGCGCTTCTTCCTGTATTGGTCAGCGCGCATTTCGCGCCTGATCCTGGCCGATTCCAGCGCCACCGCTGCGGACATGCTGAAGTATTACCGCCTGCCGGAGGCTGGCGTGAAGGTCGTGCCGCTGGGCGTGGACCCGGTATTCTTTGATCTCGGCTTGCGCCGGAAGCCGGAGCATTTTCTGCTGGCGGCGTCAACCCTGCATCCGCACAAGAACCTCGACGGTCTGCTCCGTGCCTTCGCTATCTTTCGACGCAGCCGTCCCGATTTCCGGCTGGTGGTGTGCGGAATACACGGATTCTTCACGGGTCCGCTGCGCGATCTTCGCGACGAACTGGACCTGGCCGGCTCGGTAGAATTCCCCGGCTGGATTCCGCGGGAAGATCTGCACGATTTCTACACACGCGCGTGGGCGTTCGTGTTTCCATCACTCTTTGAAGGCTTTGGAATCCCAGTGCTGGAGGCTCTCGCTGCTGGACTCCCGACGGCGTGCTCGGCAATCGAGCCAGTCGCCGGCATTGCCGGCAACGCAGCGCTGTTGTTCAATCCTTATGATCCCGCCGCCATTAGCCAAGCGCTCGAGCGTATCACCGGCGATGAAGAACTGCGCGCGCGCCTGGCCAAGGAAGGGCCGCGACGGGCAAGCCAGTTCTCCTGGAAAGCGACTGCGGCGGCAACTCTCCAGGCGTTGATTACTGCCGCCCGATCGGCCTGAGAGCCCCACCGGCGCTTCGAGCATGGAAGCCGCTCTCCTGGAAATACATCGGCGGCGGAGCGTCTTTAGGGTCGCCCGCCGGCGCGCCAAGCTCAACCCACCGGATAATTGTCTCGGCTTCGCGGGGCGTCAAGAGGCCATGATCCGCCGCCGGCACATACGGCCGTTCCGCGAACCATGGTGGCATCTGCTTGGATAACACTTGGTACTTCATCGCCTCCGCCCAAGGCCGGGTTTCCCTGTAGGTCATAAATGAAATCGGCGCCACGTGACCGGGACGGTGGCAGCTTTGACAATGGTTTTGCAGAATGGGGAGTACATCTCGATAGTAGGTCACAGCCCCGCCGATGGTGGCCGCAACCGAACCCGCCATTCCCAGCCAGAGGCCGATCAGGCACATCCGCTTCATCGCGCACCTCCCGCGAATACATTCAGGGTCTGTTTATCTTATATATCCGGGTTCGGTCGCCTGTCAAGGGGCAGTGCGGTGAAAGAGAGGAAGGCGCTATCGCGGCGCTTTCGGCCGTGTAACCGTCGGCACCAGCGGAGGCGCCTGAATTTCAGCTTGAATCAGCTTCTCCAGCGGCGCGGCCTGGTAATCGGCGGGAATTGCGAATACCGAGTCGTCGATCGGCGCGTCCGAAATATCCGAAAGCTCCATCTGAAATTCGGCCAAAGGCCCATTCGGGTCGACGCCGTCCGGTGCCTGCCCGGAGAGCGACAACAATTGAGCCAAGGCCGGAATGTAGACTCCCGAATGCACTTTCAGCACCAGACCATGATTGGCCTTGATGAGTTGTTCCAGGGGCGCGCGTAGCGAATCGCTCATCCCGGGTAGCATCGAAAAGGTCTTCTGGATCATCTGCGCTGGATCAAACGCCCGTTGCGCGCGCTCTGCATAATCCGCCAGTTCCCGCAGCGCCGGAAGGCCGCGAATACCCTGCGCGACCCAGAACTGCATTTCCAACCGCATCGCGGAAGGCACACCCTGAAGCCCCGGCGCGTTTATCGCGAGCACGAGCACGTTTTCTTCGGCGCGCATTCCTTGAATCATGCTGGCCTGCCCCGTCATTCGGGTCTGCACATCGAAATTCAGGTCTCCCAGCGCCCGCTGCACCTCGGGAGGAAGTGCGGGGATCTGTTGCGCAGCGCCGACACGGTCGAAATACTCGTTCAGCGGAACTGTCGCGAATTCCTTGCTTTTCGGGTTCAGCAGAGTGATCTGGTTATGGTCATAGTCCGTGACTGTGAACAGGGGGCCGAAGCTCGAATACACCCGGTCGCCCTTGACTCGGACCAGCACCTCGTCTGGCAGGACAGCCTTCATCTGCTGCCCCGCCTGCGACTGGATCTCGGGCGGCACGAAAGCGGCGAATTTGAACGTGAACGTATGGCGCAGTGTGAGGTCCGCGCGCGCCGTGACGCCGGACAGCAAGGCCAGCACGCAAAGAGAGGACCGGCCGAGTCTCATGCAGGCTATCGTGTGGCGATTATAAACGGATCGCTGTGGCTGGAATCGATGGTCACCGACAACGGCACTCCGGCCCCACCGAACGATTTTGGCATCTGGAACGTCACCTGCACCGTACCCGGCGCGACGCCGGCAATGATCTGCAGGGGTGTGACGTCGACTCCTCCAACGGTAATGTGAATGCGGCCCTGGCTACCGACCAGCGAAGCATCGACTGCCGTCACAACCACGGTTACCGTATCACCCAACGAGGCCGGCCGGCTCGTATCGACCGTCTGGCTCAGTGCGTTGAGAACACCGACGATTGCGGGCGGAGCGTTGTCGATCTGAATGGCAAACGGGTACGAATTCGCCAAACCATTCGAAATCATCAAGACGGCTGGGCCGTTCGGGAACCCGCCGGGGATCTGGAAATTCACCTGGTTCGGCGCCGCATACACCACGAGCGCGGGCTGGCCGCTCAGCGTCACTTGCGGGTTTACGCCGCCCACGGCAAGGTTGGTTCCATACACGCTTACGAACCCTCCGGTGTAGAAAGTTTGCTGGAAGGCGTCGGCGTTGATCACGACATTGATCGCGGGCTGCGCCGGGTTAGGGGCTTGCGTCTGAAAGGCGAGCGGCTGAAAGGCAGTCTGAAAGCCCGAGATCACGCCGACATCGGAGACACCTTGTGCCGCCCCGGCCGCCACGCTTACATTCGCGATCAGGTGGTTCGGGCTGAGCACCCACAATTGCTGCACCGAGATATCAAACGTGCCAAAACCGATGGTCACCTGTCCATTCACGAACTGCATGTTGGTGCTGGTAATGTCCACCATGGCAGAGCCGCCGGCGGCCAATGCCGAAGGGGTCACGGTGATTTGCGGTGTGCCCGCGGAGGGATAGCCATAGATAGGCGGAGCCTGCGTCTGGTAGAGCGTCGAGTTTTGCCCGTCGCTGTTGTACACCAGAACACTGGCGACCTGATTGTTGTAGCCCGGTGGCGGAAGCACTGTGATCGATCCACTCCCGCTATCCCCGGCGAATGGCGCCACAACCGGGGCCGGCAAACCATCGAAGTACACGCGGCTATCCGAAGCGAAATTGGAGCCGGTGACGGCGACCGTTCCATCCGCCTTTGGCGTCACTGCGGTGATCGCCGGCGGATCGTTTTTCACCAGCACCAGACCATCCGGCAGCACGTACATGTCATTTCCGAAATTGAACAGGATATGCCGCGGGCCGGTGTTCATCACAAACGTCGATAGATCCAGCGCCAGCGCCACGGGGGAGCCATAAGGCCGAATGACGGCAGTGGAAAACCCTGGCACCGAGACGGACTGCGGAATGGGAGTGGTCTGAGAGGCGGCTTGGGCGGCAATCGTATTCAACCCCCGACTCGTGTTAACGAATGCCGGCGTAGCCGAAACCTGCGCGGAATTGTAGCTATAGGTGACGATGTCATAGACCGGCACGGCCGCGCGAGGCTGCACCGAAAAATTAATACCGGTTGTCGTGGTTCCGGCCGTCACCTGGACCGCGCCGAACTGGTTTGGATCCCGGGTACCCGGATAAAACAGCGTCTCGAACGTAGGGCTGGCGGGCATCGGTTGGCCATTGAGATCGTACGGTCCCTTAATGCCGAAATTCTGAAAGGCATCCGGAGGAGCGGGATGCACATAAACCCAGTATTGTCTTGCAGGCAATCCGCTGATGCGGAACGTTCCATCCGGATTGGTAATGGTGCTCACGGCGGGACCGGTCGCGGTCAACGCTACGACGGAAGCCAAGGCAACCGGCCGGCCATTCGAGAGCACTTGGCCGGAGATCGAGCCCAGCGCCGCCGCGCTTGCCGGATTTCCATACAGCAGCATGATGCCGGCGATATCATCCAGATCGATCGGGCGAGTGCGCGAGGTGTCGCGAATGACGGCCTGCGACATAGCAGCGCCGGTGAAGGTGTGCTGCAGGCCGAGCGCGTGACCCATCTCGTGGACGGCGGTGGTAAAGAAACTCTCCATATAGCTGGGCCCCGCACCCTTATTGGTATCGGCGCTGAGCCAAACCGTTGCGCGAACGATGGGAACGAAGGGGCCCTTCGGACCGGTTACCGCGACGGCAGGCGTGGCCACGGTCGGTGCGCCCATTCCCAGCAAGCCCGGTGGAAGTTCCGTGAAAACCACGTCGGCGCCGGGAGTATTCGCCGGCTGGCCGGTCGCCTCAACACCACCGAACGCCACCCGCAGGTCGGACCCGGACACTGAGTTCCAAACGGCCGCGGCTTGCTGGATCTGGCTGAGAACCGAAGCGAAGTCGTCATTCGGCGCGAAGCCCGCGGGACCAGTGTCGGCTACCAGGAAGGTCAGCGTTTTATTCGGCAGGGCGGTGAGGTCAAATTTCTCATATACGGGAGTATTGGGAGCGCCGGGAACCAAATAGTGGACGTATTGGTAATAAGCTTCCGCAGGCGCGGCGCACAAGACTGCCGCGATCCCGATCAGGATGCGCATTCGTCCGAATCTGCGGCGAAAGCCCATTAGTGCGCCCCTGCTCCCAGCACGCTGGCAATCCGGGCTCTGAGATCGCTCAGGTTCATCACCAGAGTTCGGTCCTTGACCGGCTGGCTCGTGCCGCGCTCGAGCATCACCTCGGCGCTGGCGGTACGCGTGGCGACCGGATCAGCGGATGAGAGGGCAGAAAGCCGGAACAAACCCTGAGTGAGGCCGATGATCTGGGTTACGCCCGATTTGCCCGTCCAAAGAAAGAACACGAACTCGTCTCCGGCTTTGAATTCCGGCGCACCGGGGAACGTCTGGCGGAGATTATTAGCGCTTCCGCCCGGGACCGCGACGGTGACCGAATTCTGGACGGATCCTTTAAATCGTTCCGTCACCTGAATTGCGTAGTAGGTATAAATAATCGTGCCGCTCATCGCAGAGCGGGAACTGGTGATTTTGCCCCGAACGATCGCCGTGGATTGGCCGATCATGTCGTCAATCGAGAGCCGTTCCAAGGTGGCGCTGTGAGCCAAAACCAAGCCGAGGGATAGGAATCCACTGAGCCAAAATGATTTGCGCACAGTCCGCACGGTACTGTAATTAGCATACCATATACCAATCAAAACTGCTGAAAACAAAAGGCTTATAGAAAGCAAAACCGCAGTTCCTGTGTTTCCGGGACACGGCCTTGGGACAGGCTGTCCCAATCAGGTTTTGCCGGGCCGGACGATGAGGATTGGCACATCCAGGTGATGGCGGACCGGGTTAATGGTAGTTCCAAAAATGAGGTCCTTCAGACCCCCATGGCCGTGGGCGCCCATGATGATGAGGTCGGGGTGGATCTGACGGGCATAGCGTACGATTTCGCGCCGGGGGGAAGACGAATGAAAGACGGTGGTGTCCACTGCGAGGCCCTGCTGGCGCAGAGAGCCGGCGATGGTATCGAGATAATGTTCACCTGCTTCGACCTCGGCCGTGGAGGACTCCGGCCCATAGATCTGGCTGGTGACGCCTTCCTCGACATGGACCAGATACAACTTGGCATCGTGCAACTTGGCCATGGCGGCGGCGTGGCTGACGGCGAGACGGTCGAGATTGGTGTGATCCAGCGGGACCAGAATACGCCTGTAAACAGGCATGGCAGCTTCGGCGCCTGCGGTTTCGGGCAGACTGACGGGCGCGCGCCCGAGCGGGCGAGTCCAACGCCGTAGCAGTGGTTCGAGCGTCACCCAGAGCAATAACAGCACGAGGAGCGAGGCGGCGGGTATAGTGATGAGCCACACCACGGTGCGCCAAGTGCCTGCTCGCGCCAGCCAATCAGAGATAGTCAGGAAGGCCAGCCGCAGATTGAGCCCGACGATCACGGCAGCGGTCAGCCAGGCCAGCAGCCGAACCCATGCTCGATTCGCAAATCCACCCATGCGCTGGCGATCGTCGGTGAAATGAATCAGCGGAATAATGGCGAACGGCAACTGCATGCTGAGGATCACCTGGCTGAGCAGCAGCAGCCCGAAGGTAGACTTTTCGCCGACGAAATAGATGGTGAGGGCGGCGGGCGTGATGGCCAGCGTGCGCGTGATGAGGCGGCGCATCCAGGGCCGCATGCGAAAATTGAGAAAACCTTCCATCACCACTTGGCCGGCCAGGGTGCCGGTCAGCGTGGAAGACTGCCCGGAACACAGCAACGCGACGGCAAAGATGACGCCGGCGAGACTGCTGCCGAGCAGCGGTTCGAGCAGGACATGCGCCTGCTGAATCTCGGTGACGACAAGGCCGCGCTTGAAAAACACGGCTGCCGCCATCACCAGGATCGCGGCGTTGACGAATAGAGCTCCGTTAAGCGCGACCACCGAATCGATGAAGTTGTAGCGGCACGCGGTGCGCTTGTCACCCGAGGTCTGGCCGATGCGGCGAGTCTGTACGAGCGCGGAATGCAGGTAGAGATTGTGCGGCATCACCGTGGCGCCGAGGATGCCGATGGCCACGTAGAGGCTATCGCCATTGAGCCGCGGCACCAGACCGGTGACCATTTCGCTCAGCGCAGGGCGGGCCCAGAGGATCTCGATGAAGAAACCTCCGGCGATTACGGCAATCAGCGAGAGCACGAATGCCTCGATGGTGCGGATTCCAAAGCTTTGCAGCCAGAGAACGAGCAAGGTGTCGGCGGCCGTGATCAACACGCCGGCGAGCAGTGGTATGTGAAAAAGGAGGTTCAGACCTATGGCCGCGCCGAGCACTTCGGCGAGGTCGCAGGCCGCAACGGCAACTTCGCACAAGGCCCACAGCGCCAGGTTGATGGCACGCGGATAGGTCTCGCGGCAGGCTTGCGCGAGATCGCGTCCGGAGACAATGCCGAGTCGCGCGCTCAACGTCTGGAGCAGGATGGCCATGGCGTTGGACATCACCAGAACCCAGAGCAGTTGATAGCCGAATCGGGCGCCACCCTCGAGATCGGTGGCCCAGTTCCCGGGATCCATATAGCCGACGCTGACGAGATACGCGGGCCCGGCGAACGCGAACAAGCGGCGCCAGAACGAGACTTGTCCCGTGCCTACGCTGGAATGGACCTCCGCCAGCGAACGCGCATCGGTCCCGGCATGGTCGGCGGGCACCATCGAACTTAACTATAGTTAAATTGCGATGTTTACGTCAACTGAGAGACTCACCGGTAACACAATCGCCGGCGCTACCAACCAACAACCCTGTTCCGAGTGCTGAATACGGCGTAGCCGGCCAGGAAGATGCAGTTCGCTGAAGTACACGTTCTGAGCGGTAATCCGGCGAACGGGCCGACGTTACGGCATCCAATATCCGTGACGGGCGTAGACGGAGAGGCGCTTGCCTTTCGGGCGCGTCACCTTGACATCGATCCGCCGGAATGTGCCGGGCGGCCCCGCGGGCTCCGGCCGATAACCCAACAGATACCGGTCGTGCAGGGCGAGGCTGATTTTAGAAGCGAGCTCGGGAAGCTCCGCCGCGTCATGAATCAGGTAATGCTGGCCGCCCGTCATGGCTGCCAAATCATCGAGGATACCGATTTCGATCCGATCCTGCACCGTACCTGAGCCGTCGTGAATGCCGATCGCGTGAATCTGGACGTCCGCCTCACCCACAATGCGACGCACTTCCCTCTTGGTGGTCCGGCTGTGATTGTCTCCCCCATCGGAGATCAGGAACAGGACCTTTCGCTCGTTCCGCGCGTTCCGCATTTGGCGCATTGCGAGCGCAATCGCATCGTACAGCGGCGTTCGCCCTTCTACGTTCGCAAACGAAAGCGCTTCCCGAATGTCCGAAACCCGACGCGTGAATGCAACCTTCAGGCGAGGGGTCTCGGAAAAGGTTACGAGGAACTCTTCGTCGGCAGGCTCAAGATTCTTCAGGATTTCGTTCACAGCGATCTGTGTTTTGGCGAGCTTGTTCGCCATGCTCCCGGTTAGGTCAACCACGAGTCCGAGTGAGATCGGTGCCGTTTCGCGGGAGAATGAGAGGAGTTGTTGGGGAGAATCGTTCTCATGCAAGGTGAAATCAGATTCCCGGAGACCGGCCACGAGCCTGCCCTGACTATCGATCACACTTACTGGTACTAGCACCAGGTTCGAATCCAGCCGAATGGTTGGGCGGATCTCAGGTTGGGAGGAGCGATGGTCGAACCGAGGCTCCGCGCCGAAGGCGCTGAATCTGACGAGGAGCGCCGCGAGCAGGACGAGCAGTGTCATGATGCCCCGGCTCGGGGACATGCACATCAGGGACCACTCCGCTTAGTGATTTGAATCCCGTGATCTTCGAATTCGTAACAGGTGCTTTTGGGGAATTTGACCCAATTGCCAGTCCGGATTATACCGGTGGCAACACCATCGGCGCTAGGGGAGGGGCGGGCTTCACCGGCGACGAGAGCGCCGGTGCTACTGTTACCCGCTCATCGAGCCGAGGAACTCGCCGTTGGTGCGCGTCTTGCTGAGCTTGTCCAGCAGCAATTCCATGGTTTCGACTGGCGACAGCGGGTTCAGCACCTTGCGAAGAATCCAGACGCGGTTGAGCTCGTCTTTGGGCAGCAACAGCTCTTCTTTCCGCGTGCCGCTCTTGTTGATATCGATGGCGGGAAACACGCGCTTGTCCACCAGCTTGCGGTCGAGGATGATTTCCATGTTGCCGGTGCCTTTGAACTCTTCGAAGATCACATCGTCCATGCGGCTGCCGGTGTCGATGAGCGCCGTGGCGATGATGGTGAGCGAGCCGCCTTCTTCGATGTTGCGCGCGGCGCCGACGAAGCG
>CAZKQQ010000210.1:0-12203 GCA_964554945.1 uncultured Solibacteraceae bacterium
TTTTGATACGACGCTGCGGGATGGCGAGCAGTCGCCGGGCTGCAGCATGACGGTTCCCGAAAAATTGCGTATGGCCCGCAAGCTCGTGGAACTGGGGGTGGATGTGCTGGAAGCCGGCTTCCCGATCGCCTCGGAGGGCGATTTCGAAGCAGTGGGCGCCGTCAGCCGCGAGTTTCCGTGGGTGCAGGTGGCGGCGTTGGCGCGCAGTTGCACGCTCGACGTTGAACGGGCCGCGCAGTCGCTGCGGCATGCGCGGCGGCCGCGGATCCACACTTTTATCGCCACCAGCGAAATTCATCTGAAGTACAAGCTAAAGAAGACGCAGCAGCAGGTACTCGACGAAGCGGTAGCCGCAGTTGAGCTGGCACGGCGGCATGTGGATGACGTCGAATTCTCGGCCGAAGACGGCTCGCGCACCGATCCCGATTTCCTGGAAAAGGTGGCCAAAGCAGTGGTCGCCGCGGGAGCCCGCACAGTCAATATTCCCGACACGGTCGGCTTTTCTGTACCCGTGGAGTACGGCCGGACCATCGGGCGCGTGGTGAAGGCGCTCGGCGATTGCGCGGTGGTGAGCGTGCATTGCCACGACGATCTCGGTCTGGCGGTTCCGAACTCGCTGGCCGCGATCGAGGCGGGCGCGCGGCAGATCGAATGCACGATCAACGGCATCGGCGAGAGGGCAGGGAACACGTCGCTCGAAGAAATCGTCATGATCCTCAAGACCCGGCCCGATTGCTATCCGTATCACACCGGGATCCATACCGAACATCTCTTCGCGGCCAGCCAGATGCTGAGCTCCATCATCACGTTTGGACCGCAACCGAACAAGGCAATTGTCGGGCGTAATGCGTTCGCGCACGAGGCCGGCATTCACCAGGACGGGTACCTCAAAGAGAAGTCCACTTACGAGATTATCGATCCGCGCTCAGTGGGAGTTCCCGAAGGAAAGCTGGTACTAGGCAAGCACAGCGGACGCCACGCGCTGCTGAAGCGCTGCCAGGATCTCGGCTTCGATATGAAGCGCGAGGAACTCGACGAGCTGTATCAGCGGTTCACCGCGATCGCTGACCAGCGCAAGAAGGGCCTCATGGACGAGGAGATCATCGAGCTGATCCACCACGGCGAGAAAGCTGCTCAGGTGGCGGCGGATTAACGAATGGACTTAAAAATTCTGGTTCTTCCCGGTGACGGAATTGGCACCGAAGTCACGCGCGAGGCAGTGCGCGTGCTCCGCCATGTCGCGGATAAATGGAATCACACGGTTAAGTTGACAGAAGGACTGCTCGGCGGAATCGCGATTCATAAGACCGGCAATCCCTTTCCGCCGGAGACGGAGAAGCTGGCGCTGGAGGCCGATGCGACGTTGATGGGCGCGGTCGGTCTGCCGGAGTTTGATAACGTGCCGCCGGACAAGCGGCCGGAAAAAGGGCTGCTCGGTATCCGGAAGGCGCTAAGGGTTTATGCCAATCTGCGACCGGTGCGCGCGTATGCGTCGCAACTGGATTCGTCGCCACTGAAAAACCACCTGGTAGAAGGCACCGATATGATTATCGTCCGCGAACTGACGGGCGTAATTTATTACGGGACCCCGCGCGGCATTACCGAAAGCGGCGCGGAGACGCGGGCAGACAATACCATGACCTACACGCGCTCGTAAATCGAGCGCGTGGCCCGCATGGCTTTTCGCTTGGCGCGGGCACGGCGGAAGAAAGTGACTTCGGTCGATAAATCGAACGTCCTGGAGAATTCTCAGCTGTGGCGGCGCGTGGTCACCGAGGTTGCGGCGGAATTTCCGGATGTGGTGCTGGATCACATGCTGGTGGATAACTGTGCGATGCAGCTGATTCTCAATCCGCGGCATTTTGACGTGCTGCTGACCGAGAATATGTTTGGCGACATTCTGAGCGACGAAGGCGCTGTTCTGTCGTGATCCATCGGAATGCTGCCGTCCGCGTCGATTGGCGATCAGAAGCCCTCGGGTGCGCTGGTGGGACTATATGAGCCGGTGCACGGTTCGGCGCCCGACATCGCCGGCCAAAATAAGGCGAATCCACTGGGCGCGATCGGCTCGGTGGCGGCCCTGCTGGCGTATAGCTTTGGATTGAAAAAGGAAGCCGCGGCGGTTGACGCAGCAATCGAAACAATTTTGAAGAGTGGGAAGGTGACGGCTGACCTGCGACCGCCGGGGCCGCCTGCGACTACCGAACAAGTCGGCGCGGCAATCTGCGCCGCGATTAGCTAGGGCAGACCAGCGGTTCTGTGGTCTGCCGGTCGGATGTGCGATCTGCCGGCAGGCGACATAAAGCAATTGCCAGCCCCACTGAAGCCGTAAACTGGAATAACACTATGTCTCGTACCATCATTGAAAAACTCTGGGATTCCCACGTCGTCTACGAGCAGCCCGACGCGCCCGCGTTGGTCTATATCGACTTGCACTTAATTCACGAGGTCACCTCGGCGCAGGCCTTCCAGGGCCTTCGGGAGCGCGGCCTGAGAGTGCGCCGGCCCGATCTGACGCTGGCGACGGCCGATCACAGCATTCCGTCGACCGACCGCTCGCTGCCCATCGTTGATGAGCTTGGCCGCAAGCAGATCGAGCAACTCGAAAAGAACTGTAAAGAGTTCGGTATCCGGTATTACGGCATCCACAGCGACCGCCAGGGGATCGTCCACGTGATTGGGCCCGAACTGGGCCTCACGCAGCCCGGCATGACGGTGGTTTGCGGCGACAGCCACACGGCCACGCACGGAGCATTCGGCGCGCTGGCGTTTGGCATCGGTACCAGCCAGGTGGAGCACGTGCTCGCCACGCAATGCCTGCTGCAGATGAAGTCGAAAACCTATCAGGTGCAGGTGAACGGCACTCTGAAGCAAGGAGTGTCGGCGAAAGACATCATCCTGGCGCTTCTCGCGAAGATCGGCATCGGCGGCGGTACCGGCTGCGTGTTCGAGTATACCGGCCGGGCGATCCGCGCGCTCTCGATGGAGGAGCGGATGACGGTGTGCAACATGTCGATTGAAGGCGGCGCACGCGCCGGCCTCGTCGCTCCGGACGACACCACGTTTCAATACCTGAACGGCCGTCCGCACGCGCCCAAAGGCACCGACTGGGATGCAGCGGTCGCGCGCTGGAAACAGCTGCCCACCGACGAGGGCGCGCAGTATGACCGATCCATCACCATCGATGCCGACCAGCTCGAACCGATGATCACGTTCGGCACCAATCCCGGAATGGGCATGTCGATCAATGCGCCGGTCCCGGCGCCTTCGCAGATCGGCGATCCGGCCGCTCGCGCTGACCTCGAAAAAGCGCTGCAGTACATGGCGATCGAAGGCGGCAAGCCTCTGGTGGGACACCGGGTTGACGTTGTGTTTATCGGAAGCTGCACGAATTCGCGGATTTCCGATTTGCGCACGGCCGCCGGCGTTCTGAAGGGCCGCAAAGTGAATCCGAATGTGAGGGTGTTGGTGGTGCCCGGCTCCCAGGAAGTGAAGCGGCAGGCTGCGGCGGAAGGGCTCCCCGAAATATTCCGGGCCGCGGGTGCCGACTATCGTGAGCCCGGCTGCTCCATGTGCCTGGCGATGAACGGCGACATGGTCGAACCCGGCAAGTACAGCGTGTCGACGAGCAATCGTAACTTTGAAGGAAGGCAGGGGCCGGGCGCGCGCACGTTCCTTGCGAGTCCGCTGACTGCTGCCGCCAGCGCCATTACTGGCGTGGTGACCGACGTGAGGACCCTGTTATGAAATTTCAGATGATTACCAGCCGCATGGTGCCGCTGCCGGCCACTAACGTCGATACCGACCAGATTATTCCGGCGCGTTTCCTGAAAACGATCAGCAAGGAAGGACTCGGCGCGAACCTGTTCTGCGACTGGCGCTACGACGCGCAAGGCAAGCCGAAGCCGGACTTCATCCTCAACCAGCCGCGCTCGCAAGGAGCGCAGGTCCTGCTGGCCGGCGACAACTTCGGCTGCGGCAGTTCGCGCGAACACGCGCCGTGGGCGCTCACGCAGTTTGGATTTCGCGCCGTGATTAGCACGTCATTCGCCGACATCTTTCGCGGGAACTCTCTAAAGAACGGTTTGGTGCCGGTTATTGTTCCGGCGGACGCGCATGCGGAACTGTTCCGCGCAGTGGAAAGAGATCCGGACGCGACGGTGAACATTGATCTGGCCCGGCAGATCCTGACTACGCCCGCAGGCCGCGAAGTGGAATTCCCCGTGGACAACTTCTCCAAGCACTGCCTGCTGGAAGGCGTGGACGAGTTGGGATACATGTTACAAAACGAGCCCAAGATTGCGGCATTCGAAGCGAAGCGCACAGGCTCGATCAACACTCTGGCCTGACGCTCACAATTCGAAGAGCTTCCGATACTCTTCGTCCAACTCGCGACCGCTCACGGCCGACTGCACATCCCGGCGGATCTCTTCGGAGCCCTTATGAAGCGCCAGGGCGTGCAACGCATCAACGGCATCGCGCTTTCGCGCAGTCCTCACGAGTCCCAGCAGCCAGTCGATTGCCGGCTGTTGGCGCGTTAGGCTAATGGCGCGCAACAGCACCTCGCGAAACTGCGAGTCGCGCGTTCTCGCGTAGACTTCCTGCAAAATCCGGCAAGCCCGCGGCAACCGGCACGAACCAAGCGCCAAGGCCGCTTCTTCCCGTAGGACGCCGTTCGGCATATCCAGATACTCTGCCACGAGCGGGATGGCGCCTTCGTCTTCGATTTCCAATAAGGCGTCAAAGACCTGCCCCGCTATTTGCGGCTCCTCGTCGCCAATGCGGGCTTTCAGCCTGAGCACGAGCGCGGCCTCGATTCCCTCCATCTGGCGCAGCGCGCGCACGGCTTCCGCGCGGATCGTCTGCGATTTTTCCGTAAGCGCGTCAACGAAGCAGCGCAGCGCATCGTCCCGCTCCAGGTCCGTGCAGGCAACCAGTGCTAACAGGCAGTCGCCGCGGAGCGTCTCGGCGGTGTCGACCGGGCGCCCGAAGGACGCTTCCATCTGGACATGCCGGATGCCGCGCAGGAACGTTGCCGATTCGGCGTAATCGAGGTTCTTAAGAGCCGCCGCAATCGCATTCTTGCCCCAGCACTGCGGATCTCGTTCGGCTGCGTTCTCCAGAAGACGGTCGAAGGCGCGCAGCAGGTCGGGAATCAGTTCCCGAAACTGCTTCTCCCCGGCTATCTTTGCCGCTTTGGCGACCACTACGTTTACGCGATCGCTGAGCGCTTTGCGCAGCGCAGGAACAGCCTCGGCGGAATCCGCGTCGCGGAGTTTTGACAATCGATCGAGTTCGTCTTCGACGTTACGAACGGCCATGTGGCCTCAAATCCACATCAACCAAGGTATAGCCCGCCATTGACGCCGAGAGTCTGGCCGGTAATGAAGCCGTTGCCCGCCAGCATCACGGCGACATCGGCGATCTCATCCATTTCGCCGAAACGGCCCATAGGGATCATGTCCGGTTTGATCATCGGGTTGGCGGTGACCATCTCCGTGGCGATCAGCGCGGGCGAAATGACATTCACTGTGATGCCTTCCTTCGCCAGCAGCCGGGCATAGCTCCGCGTAAGCCCGATCATCCCGGCCTTCGCCGCGGAGTAATGCAGGCCAAACACGCTGCCCGCCTGCCCGGCTACCGAGGAGAGATTGATCACACGGCCCCAGCGGCGCGCACGCATGCCGGGCAAAACCGCTTGCGTCATCAGGAAACAGGACGTGAGATTGACAGCGATCATCTCATTCCAATCCTGTTCACGAATCTCTTCCATCTTCTGTATGCGAATTGCGCCGGCATTGTTCACCAGAATGTCTATCGGCCCGAGGTGGGATTCGACGGTTTGGGCCAGCGCAGTGACGTCGCCGGCGCGGGAAACGTCGGCCTGCAGCACCGCGCTCCGCCGGCCGGCTTCGCGAATCCCGCTCGCCGTGGATTCGGCTTCGCTGTGGCGCTCGCGATAGCTCACAGCCACATCGCAGCCGACGCGGGCCAGTGCCAATGCGATGGCGCGGCCGATGCCGCGGCTGCCGCCGGTGACTAAAGCGACTTTTCCGGTCAGAGTATCCATAGGCCGACTTCGATTGTACCGGAGAGTCGCTCAATGCTTCGGGTTGCGAATGGATATTGTGAGAGAAGCCGACTACTGGCGGTGGAAGACCCGGGTCTCGGACGCGAGCGGCGTCGGGAAAGTCCGTGAAATGTGGTCCTGCCAGTTCAGGCTTTCTTCATCGGCGAGGGACCACAGTAATCCGATGACTGTGCACAGGCTCAAACAGGAACCCGCAAAGCGAATAATCCGGTGCTTAGGTGCTAGGGGAAAGCCATCGAATGTGATGAGGCGGAGTTGTGTCCAACGCATTCCGGGCGTGTCGATGCCCGCGACAGTCCACAGTAACCCGTAAGTCAAGGCCACCAGCGGCAAAGTTCCGGCGAACACCAGCAAGTTGGTTCGGGTGAAGACGAAGGTGCCGCCGGCCAGGCGGAATGCCAGCAAAAACAATCCGTAGCCGATCAAGACCATCGACCAGTCCAGCGCCGCCGCGACCGCCCGATGTAGAGTGGTGGCAACCGGCGATTCGCACGAGATGACGGCTTCCACCGTGGTTCCGAGTGTGCGAGGCGCGGTCGAGGGGACGGCGACGAAGTCCAGGCTTGCCTGCTTCTCAACCGTACCAGACACGGGCCGGCGGGTTGCCGGTTTGCGCGGCGACTCGGTTTGTGCGCGCGGCTGGGTTTCCACCCGCCCCCCCGCATACGATTCAAACGGGATGACATTAGAAACCGGACGTGCGGCAAACAGCGTTCCTTGAATGGCGCGCGAGTAGTCGGAGTTTTCTAGGACCGCCGGTTCCGCCGCTGGCGCTGCCGCAACTGCCGTTGCCAGTGCGCCATCGGTACGGTGTGGTGTGAATGGCCCGATCGGAGTGTCGTCAGGCCGCCGTCCGCACCGACGGCAGCGATGCTCACCTTCCGGGTTTCGTTGACCGCAATATCCGCACGTCATTCGTCGAAACAGATTCCCGTCTCTGGCCTCCGGAATGCTATCGAAAGTATGCTAACTTCCGAAATGAGGCTGGGTCCGAAAATCCCTTACTCTCTAGTGTACATATCGGTTCCGAATTGTCACTATTTTTGTTTTTCTTCGAAGAGATTCTGCATTATTTCATTTGCGCTGATCCTCTTACTCCTCCTTTCGGCAACGGCAGTATCGGCGCAAGCCCCGACCGCGCAGCAACCGAATCAGCCCGTAAACACCGCCCGTCCGAACGCTCCGCCCCGCGGACGATGGAACTTCACCGCCACCACTCAGGAGGCCGATGGCAAGCTGCGTAAATTGCATGGCCATGCCGAGGTAGAAGGCGTCACCATGCTGTTTAAGGCCGACGAGATCGAGTACAACGAAGAGACCGGCGATTTGCGCGCCACCGGCAACGTCTTCTACCAGAACTTCGACAAGAAAGAAAAGGTCTGGTCCGATCGCCTCGAATACAATACCGACTCTCAAACCGGGAAATTCTATAAGGTTCACGGCGAAACGTCGCCTCACATTGAGGCCCGTCCCGGCATTCTCACCACCAGCAACCCGTTCTATTTCGAGGGTGACTGGGCCGAACGGGCGGGCGACAAGTATATTCTTCATGACGGGTTCGTAACCAACTGCAAAATTCCGAGTCCCTGGTGGACCTTGCGAGGTCCCAAGTTTGACATCATCCCCGGGGAGCGCGCCATCGCGTACCACAGCATATTTCGGATTAAGGCAGTGCCTCTGTTTTACGCTCCCTTCTTCTATAAATCACTGGAGAGGGAACCGCGGAAAAGCGGGTTTCTGATTCCCAATATCGGGAATAGTTCCGCGCGGGGAATGATGTTTGGTTTGGGGTATTTTTGGGCAATCAACCGCAGCTACGATCTGACGTACCGCTTACAGGAATACACCTCTCGCGGGGAAGCGAACAATTTCGATTTCCGGGGTAAACCTCGCCTGGGAACCGATTATGACGCCATTGTTTACACTGTCCACGACCGGGGCGTGCCGCAGCCTTCCGGCAGCCGGCTGACATATGGCGGCGTGAATGTCTACGCCACCGGCAAGTCCGACCTGGCGGACGGGTGGAATATTCGCGCGCAGGTGAATTACACCAGTTCCCTACGTTTCCGGCAGAACTGGTCGAACTCGTTCAGTGAACTCATCGGTTCGGAAGTCCAGTCCGTCGGCTTTCTGAACAAGAACTGGTCGGACTACACCTTCAATGTGGTGGCCGCGCGGCTGCAGAATTTCCAGAGTGCGGAAATCGAGACGATTAATCCGGTCACTCTGGCCCCACATTTTGAAACCAATGCCGTCACCATCCGCAAGCTGCCGGAGGCGCAGCTCGATCAGCGCGAGCGGCAACTGTGGCGGGGCGTGCCGCTTTGGTTTTCGTTCGATTCGTCCGCCGGACTTCTGTATCGCGACGAGCCGTTCTTCGATCCCGCCGGCAAGCTGGTCGATCGATACCAGACGGGCCAGTTCATGAATCGCGTGAATTTCGCACCCCATTTGATGGCGGCACTCCAGTTCGCGGGCTTTCACATTGTTCCGCGAGTCGGCGTCGACGAGGCGTATTACTCGCAAAGCGAGGCATTCAATCCGACTGCGAGCCAGCAGCTTAATAGGGCCATCTACCGGGTGATCGGCACCAACCTGGTACGCAGTTCGCACGACCTGACGGTAGATTTGATCTTCCCCTCGCTGGCGCGCGTCTTCTCGAAGAAATCGATCTTCGGAGACAAGCTAAAACACGTCATAGAACCCCGGGTGACATACAGCTATGTCAACGGGATCGGCAACGACTTCACTCGTTTCATCCGATTCGACGAGACCGATCTGGTGGCGAATACCAACGAGGTGGAGTTTTCGTTGACCAACCGCTTGTACGCCAAGCGCGGTGATACCGTCTCCGAAATCTTTTCCTGGCAAGTATGGCAGAGCCGCTACATGGATCCAACGTTTGGCGGCGCACTCGTCCCCGGCCAGCGGAACATATTCCTGACTACCGCGGAACTGACTCCCTATTCGTTTGTGGTGGAGCCGCGGAGCTCCTCGCCAGTGGTATCGGTGATGCGGATGAGCCCGCTGAATGGTTTGGGCATCGAGTGGCGCGCCGATTATGACCATCGCCGGGGACGCATGGTCGGCAGCACGGTTTCGCTGGATTACCGTTGGTCGAAGTATTTCGTCTCAGTCGGCAACAACCTGGTTAAGACGGATCCCGTTTTGACGACGCCGTCCAATCAGTTCCGCTTCCGTGTCGGTTTCGGCGATCCCAATCATCGGGGGTGGAATGCAGGGGTCGACGCCGTCTACGATTTCGATCAGGGGTCCAGCTACAATCAGGCCAAACTGCTTTACTCCACGGCGCAGATCACCTACAACACAAATTGCTGCGGGATCAGCGTGGAGTTACATCGTTTCAGTTTCGGCACCCGCAACGAAAACCAGTTCCGAGTGGCCTTCGCGGTATCGAATATCGCCACGTTTGGAACGCTACGGCGACAAGACAGGCTGTTCTAAGACAAAGAAAAGGCCCCGAGCTGGGTACTCGGGGCCCTGCACTCAGAGGGGATGGCGGCGGGAGGGGACTCGCCGCCAAGGATGCTGTCTGTCTGTGATTTAAGACTACCAGTTTAAGATCTGTTTGTCCATAATTATTTTCAGAAAAATTCTGTGGATAAATCCCACAAGCGACTGGCGCCTTAGAACTGAAGCCGGTTCTAAGGCGTCGATGGATTCCTGCGTTCGGTACTACCACTTGGTGGTTAACCTCAGCCGCGACTTTTGGCGGGAACCACTTCATTTCTCACGGCTTTGGATGTAGGCCGAAGGTTAACCGAAGGGTCCGGATAGCGGCACCTGAATAACTAAAGATGTATTGAGCGCGCGTCCGTCGCAGTGTAACTTTGCGAGAGAGAAGGCGGTGCGTGGTGATCGAGAACTACGAAGACGACGACGTCAAAAGCACAACCAACGAACGCGAACGCCGGATAAAGCGTCGCTTCCACATCGAGCAGGAAGTCCGTTACAAGATGCTCTATGGTCAGCGCATCGCGGAAACCGGCACAGGGAAGACGCTGAACATCAGCAGCAGCGGCGTTTGGTTCACCACGGAGAGCATGCTCACCACCGGGATGCCGGTCGAACTCTCTATGAACTGGCCGGTGCTTCTCAACGATTCCTGCCCGATGAAGCTCATGATCTATGGCTGCGTGGTGCGCAGCAATGAAAAAGGCGCTGCTGTCGCCATCGAGCGCTACGAATTCCGTACCCAGGGGCGCGCCTTCACCCAACCTGCGGTTCAGACTGGCGTGGAAATGCGTCTCCCCGGGTAAGGCCGGACCGGACCTTTTTCGCAAGCGATCCCGAGAAATTCGACACTCCTCCTGGTAAAATTAAAGTTACTCACTCACCGGGGAGGAACAGCCTAGCTTGAACTGTGCAATTCTGGCCTTGGAAGACGGCACGGTCTTCGAAGGCAGGAGTTTTGGTGCGTCCACAGAGCGGTCCGGGGAAGTCGTTTTCAATACCGCGCTGACCGGCTATCAGGAAGTCTTCACGGACCCATCCTATTCCGGCCAGATCGTCATCCTCACCAACCCCCAGATCGGCAACTACGGAACCAGTGTGGAGGACAACGAGGCGCCCCGGCCGCACATCGAAGGCTTGGTGGTGCGCGAATTTTCGAGCATGGCGAGCAACTGGCGCTCGGATGCCGAAGCCAATACCTTTCTGAGCCGGCACGGCATTCCAGTGGTCTCCGACCTGGATACCAGGGCCCTGGTAAGGCACCTGCGCACGCGGGGCGTGATGCGCGGAGTGCTGTCGTCCGTATCGTCGGATGCCCGGGAGTTGGTAGAGAAGGCGCGTGGGATTCCCAGCATGGCAGGGCTGGATCTGGCCAGCCGCGTATCGACGGCCGAACGCTATGAATGGGACAAGCCGGTGGAGCCCTGCTCTCCTTCCGAATTTCTGGCGCGGCCCCCCGAAGCCACACATCACGTGGTGGCTTACGATTTCGGCATCAAGCAGAACATTTTGCGGCGGCTGGTCCAGGTCGGCTGCCGGGTCACAGTGGTTCCGGCGCTCACTTCCGCCGAGGACGTGCTTGCGCTGAAGCCCGACGGCATCTTTCTCTCTAACGGCCCGGGCGACCCCGAGCCCCTGCAGACGCAAGTGGGAAATATCCGAAAGCTCATCGGCAAAAAGCCGGTATTCGGCATCTGCCTCGGCCACCAACTTCTCGGGCTGGCAGTCGGAGGCAAGACCTACAAGCTCAAATTCGGCCATCGCGGCGCGAACCATCCGGTGCGCAATGAGATCACGAAGAAAGTGGAGATCACCTCCCATAATCATGGTTTCGCAGTCGACCCGGATTCGCTGAACCTGAACGAGGTCGAGATTACCCACATGAACCTGAACGATGGAACCTTGGAAGGGTTTCGCCACCGCAAGGAGCCCGTGTTCTGCGTGCAATATCACCCGGAGGCCGCCCCCGGCCCACACGATTCCCACTACCTGTTCGACGAATTTGTGAAACTCATGAGCGGGGGCCAGTAACCGATGCCCAGGCGTAACGACCTCCACCGCATACTGATCGTCGGCTCCGGCCCGATCATCATCGGGCAAGCTTGCGAGTTCGATTATTCGGGAACGCAGGCCGCCAAAGCACTACGAGCCGACGGCTATGAAGTAGTGCTGGTGAATTCCAACCCGGCCACTATCATGACCGATCCGGATTTGGCCGACAAAACTTATGTCGAGCCACTGACCGCGCCATATCTGGAAGAAATCATCCGGCGCGAACGTCCGGACGCGCTGCTTTCGACGGTGGGCGGGCAGACCGGGTTGAATCTCTCAGTCGAATTGGCCGAGAAGGGCGTGCTTGAAAAATATGGCGTGGAACTGATCGGCGCGAAAATCGACGCCATTAAGAAAGCGGAAGACCGGCTGCTGTTCAAAGACGCGATGCGCAAGATCGGCCTCGAAACGCCGCAATCACAGCTCGTCAATTCCGTGCGCGCCGGCATCGAATTTGCTGAGCAGAACGGCTACCCGGCGATTCTGCGCCCGAGCTTTACGCTTGGCGGCAGCGGCGGAGGTATCGCCTACAACACCGAAGAGCTGGCCGAGATCCTGGAACGCGGTCTGGCACTGTCACCCGTCC
>CAZKQQ010000211.1:0-12069 GCA_964554945.1 uncultured Solibacteraceae bacterium
GTTCCCGGCACCCACAAGTGGTATGACGGCACTCCGCATCCCTGGGAGTTCAAGCGCGTCTGGCATCTGGAACCCTCTCTCACCGATCCCGATACGGTGTACGCCGGCATTGAAGACGCCGCCATCTTCCGCTCCACCGATGCCGCCCAGACCTGGGAGGAACTCCCCGGCCTCCGCGGCCACGGCTCCGGCCCCAACTGGCAGCCCGGCGCCGGGGGCATGTGCCTGCACACGATTCTCCTCGATCCCACGAATCCCCAGCGCATGTACATCGCGATTTCCGCCGCCGGCGCGTTCCGCAGCGACGATGCCGCCAAGACCTGGAAACCGATCAATAAAGGTCTAAGGTCGGAGTACATCCCGGACCCCGATGCCGACGTCGGCCACTGCGTCCACCGTATTGCCATGCACCGCGCCCGGCCCAACACGCTCTACATGCAGAAACATTGGGACGTATTACGCAGCGACAACGCGGGCGATTCCTGGCAGGTGGTGAATGGCAATCTGCCTCCCGAGTCGGCGGCTCCGGACGCGCGTCGCGCTTTCGGCTTTGTGATCGACGTGAACACGAACGAGCCTGAGACCATTTACGTGGTCCCTATTAAGAGCGATTCCGAACATTTCCCGCACGACGGAGCATTGCGCGTCTTCCGCAGCCGCACCGGCGGCAACGAGTGGGAGCCGCTCACCAAGGGCCTGCCGCAAAGCAACTGCTACGTCAATGTGCTTCGCGATGCCATGGCCGTCGATTCGCTGGACAAGTGCGGCATTTACTTCGGCACCACCGGCGGCCAGGTCTACGCGTCCGCTGATGCCGGCGACAATTGGGCTCCGATCGTCCGCGACCTGCCAGCGGTCCTCTCCGTCGAGGTTCAGACCTTGTCATGATCCGCGTTTGGCTCCCGGCTCATCTACGCACTCTCGCGCGCGTCTCGGGCGAAGTCGAGCTGGACGTGCAGCGGCCTGTCACGATTTGCTCCATCCTCGATGCGCTCGAGACGCGCTACCCCATGTTGCGCGGCACCATTCGCGACCAGATCACTCATCTGCGCCGCCCTTACGTGCGGTTTTTCGCCTGCGAAGAGGATTTCTCTCACGATTCCCACGATACTCCGCTGCCCGAACCCGTCGCCTCCGGCGCGGAGCCCCTGCTGATCGTCGGCGCCATCGCCGGCGGCTGACGTGACCGATCTCACTTTCCCGTCAGCGAGGGTTCTCGTTCCTCGGCCGCAATCTCCACCCGCTCTTTTTTAATATCCAGCCGGATGCGGCCATACAAACTCATGTATACGTTGGCCACCCATACCAGGGAAAGCCACGCCACCAGATATCCGCGCCAGTCCCCATAGATCAGGTGATACCGCGTGATTACGAGAAACAACGCCGCGACGTAGTGACTGAAACAATATTCGCAGGTGAAGACGTAATAGAATTTGCGCTGGTACCACGGGCAAGGCTGCCCGCTACGCCCCTTACACCACTCCCGCGCCTCCCGGAGCAATTCTTCATGCGTGAATGTCCAGGCGATCGATGCGATCGGCATGGGCAGGATGAACAGCAGCAGAAGTTGTATCGGAACCGACATGTTCGCCATGTCTGCTAGCGCCTGGTTCTAACTCCAGCAGGCGGTTCGCCAAAAAAGCCGCCGCCCGGTTGATATAGAATCTCCAAATGAAGCTCAGGCTCTTGGAAGCCGCGCTCGGCCTTTTGTTGTTCGCGCCTGCCACCCCGGCTCAGTGGCTCAATTACCAAGCTCCCGGCATTCCCCGCCTTCCCAACGGGCAACCAAACCTGCAAGCGCCGGCACAGCGCCTTCCCGGCGGCCAACCGGATCTCTCCGGTGTCTGGGCGGCGGAATGCGGCATCTATGGCGGCGACCCGTGTTTCACCAAGAGCTTCTTTTTCGATCTTGCAAAAGATTTGAAGCCGGACGAAGTCCAGATGACTCCCTGGGCCGCCGGTATTGCGGCCCAGCGCGCCGGCCGCAATCACGTCGACGATCCGTACGGCTATTGCCTTCCTCCAGGCGTACCGCGCATCAATTTCGGCGGCGGTCCTTTCAAGGTGCTCCAGACGCCCGGCGTTACGGCATTGCTCTATGAATCCCTGGCTGGCTTGATCTTTCGCCAGGTGTTTACGGATGGCCGTCCACGGCCTGCTTCCGACGTGCCTGCCTGGCTGGGTTACTCGCTCGGCCGCTGGGAGAGCGACACGTTCGTCATAGAAACCACCGGCTTCCGCGACGGTGGCTGGCTGGATACAGCCAAAGCTCATCCCAACAGCGACGCTTTGCACGTGACCGAGCGCTTCCGCCGCCAGGACTTCGGCCACATGGAACTAAGCGTCACCATCGACGATCCCAAGGCCTATCTCAAACCCTGGACTGTGAAAGCCGCGCTGCGTCTCCAGCCCGACACGGAACTCCTCGAGTCCTTCTGCGACGAGAACGACAAGACCATGATCCACCGCCGCATCACGCCCCCTTTGCCCGAGCCGCCCAGTTCTGCAAATCAGCGCTGATGTCCAAAATCGCACCGATCTGCCCGTGAAACGAACGATCTCTATCGCGCCATTTCCCGGCGCAGCCAGGCCTGCGCCAGCCGCAGCTCCTTTCTCACGACGTGTACCGACATCGACAGGGCTTCGGCCGACTCTTCCGCCGTCATTCCTCCGAAATATCGCATCTCGACCAGTTGCACTTTAAGCGGATCGCTCTGCGCCAGCCGCGTCAGGGCATCATCGAGGACCAGCAGCGATTTCTCCGGTTTACTCCCAAAATCGGGGATGTCCGCCAGTGTCACTTCTATCCCGCCGCTCCGTTTGTCCGCCGAACGCGCCCGCGCCGCATCCACCAGAACCTGACGCATCAGCCGCGACGCGATTCCGAAAAAGTGGGAGCGGTTGGCGTAGGAAGGCTGCTGCGATCCCGCGAGCCGCAAGAATGCCTCGTGTACCAAGGCGGTAGTCTCCATTGGTTCACTGTCGCCCGCGCGGCGCAGATGCGACGACGCAAGCTTTTTCAGCTCATTGTAGACTAGGGGGATGACCTCGTTGAGCGCTTCCGGCTCGCCCGCCTGAATTCGCTGTAGCAGTTTCGTTATCTCCACGTTCCTGCAAGTGATTCTACAGGAATGCCCCCATTCTTCCGCTGACTTTTATCGCGAATTCCTCATATTTAACGCGAATTTACTCGGCTAAAAATTACTCCGAATTCCGCATGTAGAAATGTAATCTGTCTTGCTTGGAGGAATACATGAAAAGGTTAAAAAGCCCTCTTGCACCAATCGGTACGGCTCGAAAGTTGCGACACATCGGAATATCCCTGATCACTTTGGCAACCCTGCTTGTCCCGATCAGCTTGACACGTGGCGAAGCGGGCCGAAGCGGCATCCCCAATCTCGCAGGCTTCCCCGACCCCGCCGGCGTGCTACGCACCTACAATCAGAACGGCGACATTGATCTGACCGGACCATTTTTCCAAAGTCTCGGGACTAACGGCCGGAGTTGCGGTACCTGTCACCAGCCCAGTGATGCTATGTCAGTGTCTGCCGCCCACGTGCAAGCTCGCTTCGATGCATCGCAAGGTCTTGATCCGATCTTTCGCACCGTCGATGGCTCCAATTGCGATCACGGCATCGATACATCCACCGTGGCCGGCCGCAGCGTTGCGTACAGTCTCCTTCGTACGCGCGGCCTGATCCGCGTGGCTCTGGCGGTTCCGTCCACGCGCGATTTTGAGGTGACGAGTGTCTCCAACCCTTATGGCTGCAGCGAGACCGATATCATTTCTATGTACCGTCGCCCGCTGCCGGGTACCAACCTCAAATTTCTGAGCACGGTCATGTTTGACGGCCGTGAGTCCTCCGCTCAGACTGGCACTACGCCGATCAGCGCCACCAATTATCCGCAGTCGTTACGGGACGACCTGGCGCACCAGGCGCTTGACGCAACTCTGGGCCATGCCCAGGGACTAGCCCCCGGGCCGACGCCGGCGCAGTTGCAAGCGATCGTCGATCTCGAAATGGGTTTGAGTACCGCTCAAGCCGAAGTCCACGGCGCCGGTGCCCTGAACGCGCAAGGCGCCACAGGCGGACCTCAAGCCATTACCGGCCAGAACTTCTACATCGGGATGAACGACCCCGTGGGTTTAGACCCCAACAACCCTGTTCCGTTTCAGTTCAACACCAAAATCTTCAATCTCTTCGATGCCTGGCAAAAGGCTGATAATCCCCACCGGCAGGCGATCGCGCGCGGCCAGGCGATCTTCAACACGAAAACGTTCACCATTACGGGAGTCGGCGGCCTGAATGGCGCGACATTCCCCAACGGCGTTGTCGGGCCTCAATCTATTGTTTCCACCTGCGGGATCTGTCATGACAGTCCCAATGCGGGCGACCACTCCGTATCGGCGCCTCTGAATATTGGAGTAGCCGATCCTCCCGGTGGCAACAATGCTTTGGATACCACCTATCTGCCGGTCATCAAGATCTGCCTGCGTGACGATATGACCAAGTGTGTAACGACGACAGATCCGGGCCGCGCTATGATCACCGGAAAATTTGCCGATGTCGGCAGGCTCAAAGGTCCGATCCTGCGCGGTCTGGCGGGGCGTGCTCCTTACTTCCACAATGGCAGCGCGCAGACTTTGGACGACATCGTCACTTTCTATGATGCCCGTTTCCACATCGGCTTCACCGCGCAAGAGAGGTCCGACTTGATCGCGGTCCTCAATTCGCTCTAAACATCGGGCAGCGAACTGCGCGATTGTTTCTCGCGCAGTTCAACTGCCCGTCGGAATGATCCCGGCATTCTCCACCATCAGAATTACGGTCCGCTCCGCCGCCCGTGTCCGATGTATAACGCCTTTCGGCACCACGAATCCTTGTCGAGGCGTCAGTTCCACTGTGCGATCCTCGAGATCAATCAGAAATCGTCCCTCGACTACGTAGAAAAATTCATCGTCGTCGTCGTGCTTGTGCCAGTGATACTCGCCGTGTACGACGCCCAACCGCACCACCGATCCATTCACCTGGCAGAGCGTCTGGTTGTACCACTTGTACGGACACGCGTCCGCCAGCGCCTTTTCTTCGATCACCTGCAGTGGCTGGTAATAAAGGTTGAGTCGCGTCTCATACGGAAACGGATTTACGCTCCCCATAGTCCCCCCTTGTACGCGGTCCATCGTATCGCGAGTGACGGGCAAACGAATTATATTTTTTGGATTTCCTTAATCAGTTACGGTAAGGACCACGGGCCGCGCATCGCCAGGCAGGAAATGCTTGCAGTAACCGTGAAGAACTAGTGAGGCAAGCCGCTGGCGTGCCCGGCTCCCGCCACGAAGGTCTTCAGCCTTCGGAACGATTCCAGGCTCCACTCTCCGTCGTTATTATTTTGGCGGAGGATGTACAGGTTGCCATCGTCAGCGCGTACTTTGTAGAACTGGTCGTCAGACCCATACCACTGGTCGATAATTTCTTCGACCATGTAGTCGCATTCTCCCATCCGGAACCGGACGGGCCGCTCATCCGCCTTTCGGCCGGCATAGCACTGGACCTGGAGTCGCACAGCGTTCTTATTATCACTGGTTAATGGTTCGCGGGCAAGCGGGGTACGCAGGGTAATCGGCTAGTACTTCTCGTTTCCGGTGGCCTGCCCGTCTTTTTCGATACACCGGAGCCGCGGCCGCCGCCGGTTCGGATCGTAGTGTGCTGATAATTTTTTCGCGTGCCAGAAAAGACTTCGCCGGTCAAACCCCTTAATTTGCCTCGCTTTTTGAGCCAACTCGGTCCCGGATTGATTACCGGCGCGGCGGATGACGATCCCTCCGGCATCGCCACGTACTCAGTGACCGGCGCCACTTTCGGCTACGCGTTCTTGTGGACCGCGCTTCTTTCCTTGCCCATGATGGCCGCCGTGCAACTGATGTGCGCACGCTTGGCCAAGGTCACCGGAAAAGGCTTGGCGGCTGTGATTCGGGGCCGTTATTCGCCCGCGGTGCTCTGGGGCGCGTGCCTGCTGCTCATCACCGCCAACGTATTCAACATCGGTGCGGACCTCGCGGGTATGGGCGAAGTTACCAGCATGCTGACCGGTATCAGCTCCCTGTACTTCACGCCCGTCTACACCATCGTGATTATCGTGCTGCTCTTCTGGGGTTCGTACCGCACCATCGCTCGCGTCTTCAAGTGGCTGACTCTGGTGCTGTTCGCCTATGTTCTGACAGTCTTTATCGTTCGGCCCGACTGGGCTGCGGCGATGCGCGGCACCTTCCTGCCGCAGATCCATTGGTCCGCCGCGTATCTGTCGGTGCTGGTCGGCGTTTTCGGAACCACCATATCGCCGTACCTGTTTTTCTGGCAAGCGGCCGAGGAGGTCGAGGAGGATCGCGCGCTCAAAAAAGCCGCTGCCGGGGGCCCGAAGCTGTCTACGGGCCGCAAATTGCGTCAGGTGCGCACTGATGTGTTGACTGGCATGTCGTTTTCCAACCTCGTCATGTACTTCATTATCCTGACCACCGCGGCCACCCTGCATGCGCACGGCTCAACTCAGATTGCCACCGCCCGCCAAGCCGCCGAGGCTCTCCGTCCCCTTGCCGGCGACTACGCCTATTGGTTGTTTGCCCTCGGCGTGATCGGCACCGGGATGCTGGCCGTTCCTATACTCGCCGGATCGAGCGCGTTCGCCATTGCGGAAGCGATGAGGTGGCGCGCCTCCCTCGACCGTCCGCCCCGGCTCGCGCGCAAGTTCTATTTCGTGCTTGGTGTCGCGCTCGCCCTCGGCCTCGCTCTCGATTACATGCGCATCGATGCCGTTAAAATGCTGTTCTGGTCCGCTGTTCTCAACGGCCTCCTCGCGCCTCCGCTGATTGTGCTGGTGGTGAGGCTCACGTCGGATACAACGGTGATGGGGCAGCACGTGAATCCCGCCGTTTTACGTTATATCGGTTGGTTCACAGCCGGCGTCATGACATTTGCCGCCCTGGCCATGTTGATCACGATGGTCGCGTAGCGCCCGCTCCTTTCGGAGAACGCTTGGCGGCCAGTCTCAGACTCGCAACGGCCGCATGAGGGAACGAAGCGACAGGAACGTCAATAAGAGAGCGGTCAGGAGGCTCACTCCACGCGCAACAGCCATCTCCAGACCTCCATCGTAGACAATGTTGATGTGGCACGGTCCAGGTGACCCTGGATCGATATACATGAGACCGATCGCATCGCGTTCCACGGGTCTATCGTGACCGTTCACACTCGCATGCCATCCCTTGCACCAGGCCATTTGCAGCGAGATCACCTGGCCCGGTTTAACATTCGTCGCGATGTCGGCGGAATGCAGGCTGGTCCAGCGGACCTCGGCGCGCGGTAAGGATTGATCGTCGAGCGCGGCTACATAAGGCCGGATCGGATCGACGTCGAGTCCGTTCACCGGTTCACGCGACACCAGCGCAGCGCGCGGAATGATGCGGGCCAGGGAAGCGTCGGCTGTGCCCACGCGGTAGATGACATCGTCTCCTTCACGCCAGATCGGATCGAGAACTCGCTCGAATACCCTCGGATTTTGAAACAATTTGTACTGTTCCGGGCTTGCCGGCCCGCTTACACCTAAGGCTTGGACGCCCAGCGCTTTCAGCCATAGCACGGCATTGCCGGCGGTGGCGGGTCCGGCGGCGTCCGCGCTGTAAATACCATACTCGGCGACGCGAATGATTGGGTCGGTCGTTCCCTGGTCGACTCCCCACAGTTCGGGAATGTCGCTGAACGCGGCCCACCAGAATAAGCTGGACCCCGCGATCTGAACCCGCGTGCCCGTCCAATTGCGGCGCAGCCATTGTGCCTTCTTCCATTCGATGGTCGTTTGTATGTCGATAGGCCGAAGCAGGAAATTGCGCGCATAGCGCCGCTCCATTCTGACGGGTTGGATCAGCGCGGCCACGAGCAGGCTAAGAGCCACGACGGTTATCCGTTGCGGCCGGTGCTGGAGCATCGCGAGCCCGGCAAATGCAATAAGCATCGCCATCGCCATTTCCATGTCCAGGTGGTAGCGGGCGGACATAGGAACGATCGCGATACCCCACCAATCGTCCGCCAGCGTGAGCAGCGCCATCAGAAAGGCGAAAAGCACAGCAAACTGGAGATGACGCGCCGACCGGCGGACCATAAATTTAAGAACAGCCAGGGCCGCCAGAACCGCCAGAACGTTGGGTAGAACCGTATGGTAGGCATGGGTGTAGTCGCCGCCGGTGGTTCTCGCGTTTTGCGCCATCACCGCCACGGTAGACGGCGGCATCAGCGGAAGCGCCAGGCAGTACGCTGCCACGCCAATCAGCACCACTCGTGCCACGTCGCGCCATTTCCAACCGCCCGAGCCAAAATGAGCGAACGCATAGGGGACCACGATCAGCACAGTCGCGAAAGCGCCCAGCCAATTCGTCGCTGCAGTTGCTGCGAAGGCGATCGCCGCGAAAAAAAAGTATGGTGCACGCCGCCGCTCCATCGCCAGGTCCAGGGCGAACAGCGACACCGTAAGCAGCGTGATGGAACACATATGCGGTCCTTCACCATAGAAGACCAAGGCCTGCAAACGACGCGGAAAAAAAGGGCTCCCGAGATCCCTCGCAATGGCGGGGACCAGCCATGCCGATATCGACAGCGATGAGTAAATCGCGGCCGCTGCGAAGGCAGCCCACCGGGACCCGCTCAGCCGCAGGGCGAGGCCGAACAGCGCGACCGGGCCAAGGCAATAAAATAACGCGGTTACCCAGTGGTATGAGTGTGCCGGAGATACGCCGGCAACCCAGGCGTTCAGGGCTACCAGGAGCGGCAGCAACGGCGGATACGCCGTTTGGAACGGAACGCCGGCGGCCCACAGCGGGAACCAGGTGAGGTCGTTCCAATGCGCCAGCGCGAATCGGCCCATGCCGATGAAAACGCCCTCAATGGAGGCCATGTGGCGCAAATACTCAATACCGAACAACTCATGACAGATGTAGAAATTCAGCAGGAACACGACCAGCATCAGCGCTACTGACAGCAGTCGCCCGGCGACGCCTTTACGCTTCATCAACTCCTGCATCAACAGCCTAGTGTAGTGCGGCGCAAATACTGCTGGCTACCAAAACGCGTTGCCAAGCGGCGACTGCCTCGAATTTCGCCGCCTTTGCGAAACTTCGGGGCTGTACCCGTTTTGCCCTTGGCGAGGTCTTACTCCATGCGATTTGCGCCGGACGGCATAGGCCAGGGCTCGCCTGACGCGCACTCGCGATAGGATGGCAAATGTGGATGTGAATGAGCGAATGCGCGACGAGTGGAACCGGCGCGCTCGCGAGGACGCCTATTTCTACGCGGGCTTCGAGAGACGGCAGCAGCAATCCGACGAGTTTCTGACCAGCGCCGCCGCGACCGTCGCCAAACTGGAGTCTGAGATCGCGCGGCTCCCCGAAAACCCTCCGCAATCCCGCCGCGCCTTGGAAATTGGTTGTGGCCCGGGCCGCCTCATGCTGCCGCTGAGCTCGCATTTTGGTGAGATTCATGGCGTGGATGTTTCCGAGGAGATGGTTACACTCGCCCGGGAAAACCTGGAGCACATCCCGCACGCTCAGGTACACGCCACTTCCGGCTCCGACCTCGCAATTTTTCCTGATGAGTCTTTTGATTTTGTGTACTCCTATATCGTTTTCCAACACATCCCCGAGCGCGAAATCATTTTGACCTACTTACGGGAATCGCGCCGCGTGTTGAAGGCAGGAGGAGTACTGTGCTGCCAGATGCGAGGAGCCCCGCCGTTGGCTTCCGAGATGACGCGCGAATCCTCCACGTGGACCGGATGTTTCTTCTCCGCCGCGGAGGTCGTCGCCTTTTCCCGTGATCACAATTTCCATTTGGTGGCATTGGAGGGGATCGAAACGCAATACCTGTGGACCACCTGGGTCAAGCCCGCGCGGGATGCCGCCGGCGACTTCTCCCGATTTCGTTTGAAAGCGGTTGCTGCCGCGTCCGGCGGGCAGGCGAAGGTACCGGCGCGAGGCCCTGATGCCGCAGTCAGCCTGTGGATCGATGGCCTCCCTGCCTGCTGCCATCTGGGCAATCTGGAGGTGACCTTCCGGGACATCGCCGTGCCCGGTTGTTACATCTCTCCCGTCAGTGCCACCGGCGCCTGTCAATTGAATGCGCGGCTGCCGCGCGGCCTCGCGGCGGGGCGTTATTCCGTCGGCCTCGCGTATGCGGGTAATGAGCTCGGGCAGTTTGACGGTCTGGAGGTTACTCCACCGCCGGCTCGCAATCCGCGGGTTCTGGCGATCACTGACGGGATTAATATTGCCTCCAGGAATCGCGTCGAGACGGGAGGCATGAAGGTTACAATAGAAGATATCGAGCGGCCGGAGGAGGTTGCGTTCCGCGTGGCCGCACGGCCGGCTGAATTCCTCCAATACGAGCGCAAGGACCCGATCACCGATACCTACGAGTTCGCGTTTCATCTCTCCCACAAGACGCCGCCCGGGGTACAGACACTCAACATAGCCGTGTCCGGGCGAAACCTGCCGGCCGAGCGAGTTGAAGTTGTGATGCGACCGGGCGATTCCGCGGCTCGCGGAGACCTGTGGCACAAGGTTTCCCGCCTGTGGCATACAAAGCCATAAAGACAGCTCTCGATCCCGTCTTCAGTGACCGGCGCGTGGGAGGGGCGGAGGCTTCTCCGGCGCTCTCTGCGCCCAGCCTGCATTCCTTCCGAGGCGCGGATCACCGGCACGGTACGCCGCATAACTTTCCGGTATCGCCGTTTACCTACCGGAACGGCCCGGTTGCCGCATTTGGAGCATCGTGCTATCTACAGATGAGTGGGCACGCGCATATCGACGTGGCCTCCAGCGTTGCTGGCCCTATTCATTTCGCGTACGGTCCTTTCCGCAGCGGAGTTTTCTGCACAAATAGTTGACGGCCTTAATCGTCCGCTACCGGGTGTCGACTTTGTTATTCACTGTGCGGAATCATCGAACGGCGCTCATTCGCTACGACTTACTTCTGACCCGGACGGCATGGTCCAGAGCATCTACGACCAGAAATTATGCCGTCCGCAGTTGGCGAGTGTTACCAAGGAAGGCTACGTCTCTTTCATGTCGGGTATTCGGTCCCGATACGTGCTGAGGCGGATGTTCGATCCACAAGAAGCACTTCGCGTAGTCACTGGCGACGATCCTAACCCGAAGAGCCTTCTTCGCGAGCTTTTGGCGGGAGACTTTTCAAATAGGGAAAGTCAGTTCCGAGACTTAATCTTCCAATACGAGGCACGCTTTCGTCCGCTTTTGCTGGAACTTGTCACGGAACCGGAAATTACCGAGAGGGTCCGGCAACAGCTTTTTACGATTGGTGTGCCGGCCGATCTCGACTTGATAATGCGCCTTCCACCACCGCACTCATCACTCCCGTTCCCGGAACGTTGGCGTTACGCTCTCGCGACTGCGCTTGTCCAGCCAGAAACCGAAGAAGAATGGGGGTTTCTGCACGACTGTGCTCTAAACAAGTTTGACGACCGGTGGGTTGATTCTGGTGCGATCCTTGCGCTCGAACTGAATGCGTCATCGCATGCGCAACAAATTTTGGAAGAAGCTCAAGAGAAGAACAAGTTTCGATCTTCTCCGATCACGCGGGCGCTGGAGTATATCGCATCGAATCCGCCGCCCCTGTCGGATACCAACCTCGAAGCGCTTGCAAAACGTGCGGCGCTCATCATCGGATCCAAAACGTGGCAGACTAATGGCACTCCTCGGTTTAACGAGGTTCAGGACAAGGCGCTGGTCGATTTCAATTTTCAAACCGCCATGGATCGGTTGGTTTATACCGCCTCGTTTCACAAGAAAAGTGGGAATTGGAGCCTACGCGGAGTTCGTGAAACATCCCAAGCGTTTGCTCCAGCTTTAGTGGCTCCCGCTGGTCGCCCGAAGTAGCGGAGGGACATCTTTTCCGGTTAAGCCCGCACAATCCTGGCCCCGAAGTGGAGTTACCGGAAAATGACCGCTTGGAGTGGCGCTAGCTCATTTTCCGGTAACCCCGTTGTTCGGCCAAAAAGCCATTCAGT
>CAZKQQ010000212.1:0-12058 GCA_964554945.1 uncultured Solibacteraceae bacterium
GCGCGGAAACCGTGTGCGCCTCGAGAAGTGGCAGCCAGGGCTACGGCACGCGGACCACCTCGTGTTCCTGGGCGGCGGCGAGAAGGTGCGCGCGGCGGCAGCCTGGGAGCTGCAGCCGGCCGCCATGGAGCTGGGTGGCGCCGAGGAGGCCGAGCGGCCCACCGGCGCGGAGGGCGAAGCCGGGGCGGCGGATGTCCGCGAGATTGCGGCATTCGGGGCGTAGCGCGGCTGCTTCATACAGGTAGACCGGAACCCCGAGCTCTTCCCAGATCCGGCGTCCCGTCTTTTGAGCAATACGGGCGCAATCGTCCAGAGTGACTCCGGCGAGAGGTACAAACGGCACCACGTCGGCGGCGCCGATACGCGGATGAACGCCGGCATGAACACGCAAATCCATGGAGGCGACGGCTTGGCGCACGGCGTGAAAAGCAGCCTCTTCCACCACGCCGGGAGGAGCGGCGAATGTGACTACGGTACGGTGATGATCGGAATCGGAGGTGCGGTCGAGAACGACGGCGCCGGCCGAGCGAATGGCCTCGACAATCGCATCGATCTTGGCTGTGTCGCGGCCTTCCGAAAAATTGGGAACGCACTCGACCAGCGTCTCGCTCATTCATTCATGGTAAACGCTTCGATTACCAGACCGTCCGCAGGTCTTCAACGGGCCGCCGCGAGACTTCACCTTCCTCATAGACGATCTCGCCGCGTTTCATGACCATGTGGACGAGATTGGCTCCGAGGGAATGCGCCAGTTCCCGATAATCCGAGACATTGAGAAACAACAGATCCGCAAACTTGCCGATTTCCAGCGATCCGATGCGGCCGGCGCAGCCGAGGGCATGAGCGCCGTTAATGGTAGCGGCGGAAATGGCTTCAGCCGGTGTAAGACCCATGCGCCGGCAGGCCAGAGAGACGGCGGCTTGCATGCTCAGCGAAGGAGTCTGATGGGGGTTGAAGTTGGTGGCGAGGGCGATCGGCGCTCCGGCCTCGATGAGGGCGCGGGCCCGCGCGTAACGTTCGTTAGAATGAAATGACGCGCAGGGAAGCAGCGTGGCTATGGCATTCGATCGGGCAACGGCTGCGGCGTCCTGGGCAGTTGCATGTTCCAGGTGGTCGATGCTGGCCACATGATGCCGCGCGGCAGCCATCGCAGCAGCCAAGACTGAGCCGGAATCCACATGCAATTTGCATCCTAGCCCCAGGCTGCGCGCAACCTGAAAATACGTTTCGACTCGGATCGCCGGATCCGGACACCCTTCCCATACCAATTGGCTGAAGTCCCCCCAATTCAAATCCGCGAACTCGATCAGACCCCGCCGTCTTACGCGGGGCAAGAACTCGGAGAGGACCTGATGCCACATTTCTCGAAACGGATCCTCGCCGCGATAGCCAGTCGGTGGTGTGCGAAATAGAAAGGACGGGACAACCTCAACCGGTACTTCCTTTAATTCCGCGAGCACGCGAAGAATCTTCATCTCCGCAGATGGATCCGTGCCGGAGCCGATCTTGACCTCCACCGTGGTTGTGCCATGGCGCGCCATGGCGTGCAGGTACACCAAGGCGCGCATCTTCAATTGCATGGCGGTGGTCGCGCGCAAACCATGCATGGCGGTTTCGAAGTTTCCGTCTGCGGCCCCCGGCACTGGAAACAGCAGATGAGTATGGCTGTCGATAAACCCGGGCATCACGACTCGTCCATCAGCGCTGACTTCAATCGCGTGGCGGGCTGCGGTCAGGTTTTCGAGCCGCCGAGTGAGACCCACTTCCAGTACAATGCCGTCCCGAATGAGCAGGGCGCCGTCCGGAATGATGTTAAGTTGGTTGAGTTCAGGCCCGCGCCGGGGCGTATCGGAACCGCGGACTGTAAGCAGTTGGCGCGCTCCTCGGATCAGAATGGTTGCCGTATTTTGCTCGTGATCAATCTACCATATGTACTAGTGCGTTTAGCCCATCCAAACACATGCGGAAAAGCTCGACGACTTCTTCCAAACGTCCGCTAAAGACTTTGGAACGAGCATTTTCCAAAGCTGGCGTCGGCTCGCGAACCGAGGCCCGAAGCTGGATTGGGACCGGCAGAGTTCGAGTGAACGGGCGAGTGATCCAGAACCCGGAGCACTGGGTAGATCTTGAACGAGACCAAATCACTCTCGATGGCAAACCGCTGCGCCGAGCCGCGAAAACATACATTCTGCTCTACAAGCCGAAGGGGTATCTGACCACTTATCGGGATCCCGAAGGCCGGCCCACGGTTTACGATCTGATTCAGGATGCGGGGGGCTGGCTGGTCCCGGTCGGGCGTCTCGATCTCGATACCAGCGGGCTGCTCCTGCTCACGAACGATACTGATTTCGCCGAACGCGTAATGAACCCGGACCACAAAGTTCCGAAAACTTATCAGGTGAAGACCGCGACACAGCTCAGTGACGAACAGATCGAGCAATTGCGCCAGGGGGTGGAGCTTTCTGACGGGCCGACGCGGCCGGCGACAGTCGAACGCGTCCGGGACAGCGGGAAGTACACTTTTCTGGAGTTGACGATCACCGAGGGTCGCAACCGGCAAGTGCGACGCATGATTGAAGCCGTGGATAGCAAGGTCCTCAAGCTGGTCCGCACGGCGATTGGACCGGTTCGGATAGGCGATCTGCCCATCGGAAAATGGCGGCCGCTGACCGCGGATGAGGTGCGCGCGCTCGGCGGGCGAGATCTGCGGCGCCAGATGTTAGGCTGAAATCGTGCGCAGCCTCTTGCTGTTCCTCTCCAGACAGAGGCACTTGAGAAGGTGGGTAGAAACGTCCCGTCTCGCGCAGCGCCTGTCCTCCCGGTTCGTCGCCGGCGAACGGCTTGAGGACGCGTTGCGGGTTGGGCAGCAGATCAATTCAGAAGGGATCACGTTGACGCTCGACCATCTCGGCGAGAGCGTCAACTCTCTGGCGGAAGCTTCGCAGGCGCGCGACGTCTATCTGCGCGCGCTGGCAGCGATTCACGCGAACGGCGTGCAAGGAAATGTTTCCCTCAAATTAACCCAGTTCGGCCTCGATCTCTCAGAGGACGAGTGCCGGAAAAATGTCGCTCTGCTGGCGGAGCAGGCCGCGGCTCTGGGAAGTTTTGTCCGGGTTGATATGGAATCGAGCGAGTATACGGATAGAACCCTCTGCCTTGTGGAGAACCTACATTCCCAATATGGGTGTGTTGGCACGGTGATCCAGGCGTATCTGTACCGCAGCAGGAAGGATGTCGAGCGGCTTTGCGCGCGCCGGATTCGGGTGAGGCTGTGCAAGGGCGCATATCTGGAACCGGCCAGCGTCGCGTTTCCACGTAAAACCGACGTCGACCGGAATTACGTCGAATTGATGAAACTGCTGCTCGATCAGGGAGAGTATCCTGCCATCGCCACGCATGACGAACGAATGATCGAAGAGACCAGAGCCTACGCCGCGCAGAAGGGGATTCGACGCGAGCATTTCGAATTCCAGATGTTGTATGGCATCCGGCGGGATTTGCAGCGGCGTTTAGTCGGCGAAGGCTACCGTCTGCGCCTATATGTTCCCTTTGGTAAAGCCTGGTATCCCTATCTAATGCGAAGATTAGCCGAGCGGCCCGCCAATGTTTTCTTTTTGGCTCGTCATTTTTTCCGGCAATAATGAGTGCCCTCTTGCGCAAACCCGCAATAGTTTTAGAAACTAAGAGTAGGGAAGCGAGTCTAATTCGTTATGAGGTACTGGGCCTGGTTTATCGCGAAAGTGGTTGCAGTGGCGGCGCCTCTATACGGCCTACGGCTTTTGCTGGATGTAATCTGGCCCCCGCTGCCTAGCGTTTATCACAACTTCAGACCTTCGCGGTTCGCTTTTGACCTGCCCTATACCCTGGCCGTGCTGTTCTGGTTTCTACTATGCTGCGGTGCGTTATACGCCGTGGTCTGGGACCAGAGGTACCGTTGCCGCGTGTGCTTGCGGCGCCTCCGGATGCCGGTGGAAACCGGTTCGTGGAGCCGTATGCTGCAGTTCGGCCGTCCTCGGATCGAATACATCTGCCCGTACGGGCACGGCACGCTCAAGGAAGACGAATTGCAGATCTCAGGCCGGGAGACTCCGCAATGGAATCGGCATTCCGACGATTTGTGGGAAGAACTCTGCGCCTCCAGTAAAGAAACCGATCGTCAACTGTGAAAACTCTCCCTCGCTGGCGCATCGCCGCGGCGGCGGTGGTTGTAGTGGGCTTGGCGCTATTCGGGATCGAGATGGGTCCCATCTACATCCATAACCTGCAATTGCAGAGTTTTGTTGTTTCGCTCACCGCGCATCCCGAAAACCCGGCAAAGACTGACGATCTGCTGCGCGGCCAGGTACTCGAAGAGGCGCACGCACTGAACCTACCTGTGCAGCCCGGTAATGTGCAGATTGTGCGCCGCAACGGCAATATTCGAATCGATGTCCGCTACATTGTGCGAGTGGATCTACCTGGCTATACGGTAGACCTGCACTTCTACCCCGGCGCCGGCAGTCGCTAAATCGGGGACCGGCTACGCAATCCCCAATTCTTTGGCGCGCTAAGTTAATGATTTCGCGCTTCACTGCTGTTTGGCCCAGCTGAATAGGGAGGGCGATATTGGGGATTGCATAGCCTGCCCTCGATTTGAGATAAGACATCTATGGTTATTCTGGTTGTCAATTTACACGTGAAGGCGGAGCATCTCGATGCCTTCCGCCTGGCCACTCATGAAAATGCGCGGAACAGCATCAAGGAGCCCGGGATCGTGCGGTTCGATGTACTCCAGCAATCCGACGATCCCACACGGTTCGTGCTGTACGAGGTCTATCGCGACAACGAAGCCCCGGCCCAGCACCGCGAAACCGCGCATTACCAGACATGGGTGGCTAAAGTGCCGGACATGCTCGCGGAACCGCGCACCCGCACGCTGTATTCGAACTTCTTTCCCGCCGATGCGGAATGGTAGCGCGGGATGCGGTTCGAATTTGCAACCGCGGCTCGCATCATTTTTGGTCTTGGCTCTGTGCGCGAAGCCGCGCCGGCGACGGCCGCTATGGGAAAGCGAGCACTGGTGGTCACGGGAGCTTCCGCAGAGCGCGCTGCTCCGCTGATCGCGGACCTCGAACGGGCGGGAGTGACGTGTCTGCCGTTCGCGGTGGCCGGTGAGCCGACATTGGAATTAATTCGCGGGGGTGCCGTTTACGCGCGCCAGGAAGCCTGTGAGTCGGTGGCCGCCATCGGTGGTGGTAGCGCGCTGGATGCGGGGAAAGCTCTGGCCGCTCTACTCACCAATACAGGCGACCCTCTCGACTACCTGGAAGTGATCGGGCGGGGCCACGCGCTGGCTCGAGCAGCCGCGCCTTGTATTGCCATTCCGACTACCGCGGGTACCGGATCGGAGGTGACGCGCAATGCCGTGCTGGGCTCGCCGGAGCATCGCCTGAAAGCCAGTTTGCGTAGCGCCGGTATGCTGCCGCGGCTGGCGATCGTGGATCCGGAACTCACTTTCGGGCTCAGCCGTCCGCTCACCGCTTCCACCGGTCTTGACGCTCTCACGCAACTCATCGAGCCGTACGTATCCTCGCGCGCCAACCCGATGACCGATCAATTCTGTATCGAAGGCATGCGGCGGGCGGCTGCGGCTCTACCGCGAGCCTGGAAAAGCGGCGATGACCGCGAGGCGCGTGAAGCGATGTCCTGGGCTGCTCTGCTCGGAGGTCTCGCGCTTACAAACGCCGGGCTGGGCGCGGTGCACGGATTCGCGGCGCCGCTCGGGGGCATGTTTTCAGCTCCGCACGGCGCGCTGTGCGCGGCGGTTTTGCCTCACGCAATGGAGCTGAACGTTCGAGCGCTGGGTGCTCGTGCGCCACAGAGCCCGGCTCTACAGCGCTATGACCAAATTGCCCGCCTTCTCAGCGGTGAACCACATACCACCGCGATGGATGGTGTGCGATGGGTAGCGGGTCTGTGCCGGCAACTGGAAATTCCGCCACTCCGCACGTATGGCGTGCAGAATCGGCATATCCCGATGCTCGTCGGGGCTGCTCGGCAAACCAGCAGCATGAAGGGTAACCCGATCGCGCTGAGCGATCAGGAGTTGACGGAGATTTTGGAGTGCGCGATTTGAGCGCTCCCGGTGTGCCTGCTTACAAAAAATGGCTTAATCTGGCGGCGCGGTTGCATTAGGTAAAGGTGCAACACGATTCTCATGGGAGGATCTTATGAAGCGTATTCTGACAACAACCTGTATGGCAGCATTGCTGGGAGCCGGTATTGCCGGAGCCCAGGATCGCAACGCGGCAAATCCGAATGCGAACTATCCCCGCGATAGCAGTAACGCCAGTAAGGAGGTGACACAGGATACCAAAACAATCACCAATTCAGGTACGACTACCAACAGTACTGACACGGTATACGGCAGGATCGAAAGTTACGATGCGAACAAGTCGATCAAGGTATCCGCGCCAGGAAAGGTGATCACCTCGAAGTCATTCGACCTCAACGCGAAAAATGACACCGTGAATGTAGCGCCCGGATTGAAAGTCGGCGATTGGGTAAGCGTTAATCAGCGGATCGACAATAACGGGCATAAAACGATTACGGTGGAACGCTCCAGCGAGCGCGCTTCGCGTTAACGGTTGATTTGTGGGGCAGGCCCTCGGGCCTGCCCTACGGTTTCGGCAATGCGCAGACGAAATTCTGCGCGTCGTCTGTGTTCCCGTTTCCCTTCCACTGCGCCTCCATAGGATATGCACAGAGAGGACGAGTCCGGTCGACTGTCCCGCTGGCGGTGACGTGAGATGCCAGTATCCGATCCGGCGCCGTTCCGTGCTCCACCCAATTTTCCAACGCAGTCACCATGTCGAATTTTGACGGGCCCGGGCCGCCTTGACAGTGTTGCATCCCGGGCACCAGGAAGAGGCGATAGAAGCTATCCGCGCCAGCTGAAGTTTTGGCTACGCTTTCGTAATAGTTAATGCTGCTCAATGGTGTGATATCGGGATCGCTGAAACCGTGATATTGAATCAATTTTCCGCCGTTCGCTCGAAAGGCGCTCAGATCCGTGCTGGTCGCGTTGAAAATTGACGCGAGCTTGTCATCCAGGAACTGCACGTCATTATCGAACCCCGGGGCCGTCTCGAACCGGAACGTGTGGAAATCCCAATTGGGGTCTTCGAAAACAATGTTCTGAAAGAACGGCAGGCCGAGATTGGCGTGGCCACCGGTCCCCGGTCGTGTTCCGGTGATCCAGTTGGCCCAACCTCCGGGACCGGTCTCACCGCCAGGCAAAAGTCCGGGATAGATCTGCGCACCGGGACCCTGATAAATTTTTTCCACGGCAGATACCTGCGCCGCGGTCAAACAAGTAGGCCCGTCGCCTTCCCGGCACAATAATGTGTTCGGATCAAAATGGCACCGCCGGGGATCGTTCAGGATGCCGTCTTTAATTCCGTCAAGAGCGTCGCACGCGTCATTGACCGCTTGGGCCAGCGCGGGGATCTTGCTTGCCGGAATGTAGCTGTCACCCTGCGTCACGGTGACCATCCAGAGATGGCTGATCTGGTTATGCGTCCAGAAATTGGCCGGATCCCCGGCAATGATACCGTCGAAGTCGCCGGGATAGCGCTGCGCCTCGGTGAGGGCTTCCTGGCCGCCCTGCGAGCAGCCGCTGAAATACGAATGCGCCGGACCGGCTCCATAGAACGCTTCGATGATCGCTTTATCGGCTTGAGTCATGGCGTGGACGGAGCGGTGCGCAAAATCGATCACGCGCTCCATGTGGCCCAGCGCCCAGCTACCATCGTTGCCGGGACCCTCGTGCCCGGTATCGGTGCTGCCGGTGGCGTAGCCGCGCTCCAGCGGTTCGGCCATCTGGCGAAAGTTTATCGACCCCGCCAAGCCCCCGTTGCCCACTGCCAGCAGCTTCCGGTTCCATTGCATGGGCATCCAGAGTTCAAACTTGATCTCGGGAGCCACAACGCCTGCCACCCGGCAAAATGCCGGCGCATCAATCGCGGCGGTTTGACCCGGAGGAGTAAAGGGGCCGGCCGGCACGGACGCTGCCATGGTTATGGTTACGCGCGGTAGCGCCAGATGATTCAGGTTTTCACAGGACTGTTGGGCGGCGGCTGGAAGAGCGGCCAGCGCGGTCCCAGTGAGGACGAGAAGAAGGCAGTCACGCATGGGCTACATTCTCTCACGCAGAACGGCCTCATGGAGGCCGCCTTCAGTTACTTCACGTGGCCTTCGGTGACTTCCTTATTATTCTCCTCGCAGGAGTATTCCATCAATTCCCAATCCGGTTTCAAGGTGAACACGCGCTTGTTGATGAACGGCTCTTTATACGCCTTCGGATCAGTAATGGTGACTTCGTACGCAATATGCAGCGGATCGGTTCGGGTCAGCCGTTCTACTACGTGCAACTGGTCGCTGTGCGGGTGGCCAATCGTATCCAACCGGGTCTTCTCGTTGAATCCGATTGTGTCGATCACAAGCGTGTCGCCTTCCCAGCGCCCAACCGAATTTCCGAACCAGTTGGCATCCACGTTCTTGGGGTGATCGCGGCCGTCGGTCGGAATCACCTTGAAGGTCTGCCAAGCCTCGAAGAGAACGGCGATGCGGTTCGGCTCCTGCATTATTTCGATCGGCATGGGCGTGTTCATCTGCCGCGTCCATCCCATAGGCAGGCAGTGCGCGGTGTAGTCGAACTTGCCGGGATCGTAGTTCTTGAAGTCCTGCTCGCCCCACGCGGTGAACGGGAGCGCGCCTGGTCCAATCTGCGCTGGCGTCGCGCCCGGCGCGGCACGCCCGGTCTTCGACATATCCGGGACGTATGGGATCTCCCACACTCCGCTCAAAGACGGCTTTCCATCGGCCGCACGCGGTATGGATCCGGAGGGCGCGGCCGCCGCGGCTGCCGCAATCAACACAATCAGACAGTTCGCCTTCATTTCGACACCTCCCGGCAAACGAAATTCTTCGCGTCATCGGTGCTGCCGCTGCCCTTATATTGGGCGACCTGCGGATACGGGCAGAGCGGGCGCGTTCGCTCCACCGTTCCGTTATTGATGCGCGAGGCGATCATCACATCGGGTGCGTTGCCTTTTTCCACCCACTGCTCGATCGCGCCGACCTTGTCGAACACATTCGGGCCTTCACCGCCGCCGCAATGTCCCATTCCCGGTTCCAGGAAGAGGCGGATACTGTTGGATGTTTTCGCTGCGCCTCCCATCGTGTCCACCACGCTTTTGTAGTACTGAATCGTGGTTAGCGGCGTAATGTTGGGATCGCTCCACCCGTGGTATAGCAGCAATTTTCCATTATGCCCGAAGAACGATTTCAGGTTCGGATCTGTGGCGTTCATGACCAGAATATCGGGCGTTTCGGTCCTTGCGATGTCCTTATCGAAATCGAAAGTCCGCCAGTCCCAGTCCGGATCTTTGAATGCCACATATTGATATTGATCGAGAATGATCTGCGAAGGCCCGGGACCCGCGCCAAGAACGTTCCATCCTAATTCCGACCCCGGTACCAAGGAAGGAAACAGCGTTTGCCCGGTTCGTGGATTCGTGGCGGGGCTATATATCTTCCGCGCGGCGTCGGCCTGCGCGGCCGTGAGGCAACCAGGGCCGTCCGCGCCCTTGCAGAGCAGCACTTTTGGATCGAAGTGGCAACGGGTCGGATCTTCGATGATCCCGTCCTTTACTCCGTCGTTCGCATCGCACGCCTGCAGCACGGCCTGGTGTACCAACGGATACTTCTCCTTCGGAATGTAGCTGGCCGTGTCTTTCAACTCCGCGAACGCGATCCACAACGCCAGCGCTGTTCGGTTTGCGGGTGCTCCTGCGATGATGCCGTCATAATCGTCCGGAAACTTCTGCGCTTCCTTCAGACCTTGCCGTCCACCAGTCGAGCAGCCGTTCCAATAAGAATATTTCGGCGCGCTGCCGTAAAAGGAATTGATGATGGCTTTGGCCTTTACCGTCATCTCGTGCTCGGAACGCCATCCAAAATCGATCAGTTTTTCCGGATGCCCATAAGCAAATTGGCCGCGGCCGCCCTCATGCCCCGTGTCGGTGGAAGCGGTCGCATAACCGCGCCGAAGCGCTTCGCTCAGTTCTCGATAACTGATGACACCAGCCCAGCCGCCATTTCCGACCGCTTGGAATTTGCCGTTCCAGCCCGAAGCCGGCAACCAGACTTCGATTTTGATATCTGAATCACTGGTGGGCTTCAACGTGGCCTCCACCCGGCAGAAAGCGGGCAGGTCCTTATATCCGGCATTCGGATTCGGACCTCGTCCGCCGGGAAGCGTCAAGGCGCCCGCTTGCACAGGCTGCGCTAAGGTAATTGTTGTATTCGGCAGAGCCAGTGAGGTCAGGCTTTCACATGTAGCAGCCAGCCCTGGCGCGGTCAGTATCAAGCTCAGTAGAACCAGTAAAGTCGATTTCTGTACATCCACAGCAGCTTCCTCCCGGAGTCTGGCGGTCATTATATCGCAGGGTTCCGGCGTGAACCGTCCCAAATCGCGTGACGATCTGTCCGCGAAAATGAGGGGCTTGCGCCCGAAGGCTAAATCATTTTAAGATAACGGAGTAGACTTTTCCGATTTCGTGGGGAGAGAAGCATGATTTATTCTCGTTCGGCCGAGTACGCCATCCGCGCCTTTGTCCACTTGGCGCAGGTTCCTGAAGGCAAATTCGCCATGGTGAAGAATATCGCGGAAGAAGAGGATATTCCGGCTCACTTTTTGGCGAAGATCTTACAGCAACTGGCTCGCAAAGGCTTGCTTCGCTCCAGCAAAGGTCCCACCGGCGGATTCGCGTTGCGAGTCGATGCCGGCGATGTCCGGCTCCTCGACATAGTCGAAGCCTTGGACGGTCTGGCGCCCTATCAGCAGTGCGCCAGCGGACTTTCCGAGTGTTCCGACGACATGCCCTGTTCCATGCACGATAGCTGGGTTGCCCTGCGTTCGCGTATCATGGATTATTTGGGGCGGAACACGATCGCGGACTTGGCGAAGGCGCTGGAAATCAAAAAGAAGAACTTGGCCGCGGCCAAGCAGCGCAAGGGACGCCGGTCGGTTACCGCCAAGCGGGCTTAACTCGAATCTCAACGCATTTCGGAGGCAGGATGGGAAACTCGGTCCTTGTCCCCATGGTGGTCGAACAGACTTCCCGGGGCGAACGCGCATACGACATTTATTCCAGGCTACTTAAAGAAAACATCATTTTCCTGGGGACGCCGATTGATGACCAGGTGGCTAACCTGATCATTGCCCAATTGCTGTTCCTGGAAGCGGAAGATCCGGAAAAGGACATCTCGATCTATATCAACTCGCCCGGCGGATCGATTACCGCCGGCCTGGCGATCCTGGATACGATGGCCTTCATCCGGCCCGATATCGTGACCATCTGCGTCGGCCAGGCGGCCTCGATGGCGGCGGTGCTGCTGGCCAAAGGCACTAAGGGAAAGCGGTTCAGCCTGCCGAATTCCCGCATCATGATCCACCAGCCTTCCATGCAGGGGCTGGCCGGCCAGGCGGCCGATATCGACATCTACGCGCGCGAAATTCTCCGCATGCGCGAGATTCTTAATACTATGCTGGCCGACGCCACGGGCCAGCCGGTCGACCGCATCGCCAAAGATGTCGATCGCGACTACATCATGGAGCCCGATAATGCCGTCCAGTACGGCATGATCGACCGTGTGATCACCAGCCGCGATCTGGCGCCCGTAGCCATTAAGGGCTGACGGCATGCCGCAACCTTACACCGCGACCTTAGGCGGCGGCTGCTTCTGGTGTCTCGAGGCCGTCTATCTCGAGATGAACGGCGTCCTCAAGGTGGAATCCGGTTACATGGGCGGCCGCATCGAAAATCCGACCTATGAACAGGTGTGCAGCGGACGCAGCGGGCACGTCGAAGTGGTGCAGGTCACGTTCGACTCCGCTGTGATCTCCTACCGCGATGTGCTGGAGGTCTTCTTCGGCATTCATGACCCGACTACGCGGGACCGGCAGGGCAATGATGTCGGCCCGCAATACCGGTCGGTGATCTTCTACCACAAC
>CAZKQQ010000213.1:0-11972 GCA_964554945.1 uncultured Solibacteraceae bacterium
GGTCGACTTTTTTGTCGCTGAATCGACTTAGCATGGTGGCCCGGTCCCGTTCCCGCCTTACTTCGCCAGCGCGAATTCGACCTTCGACTCCCCAGCGACCGCGACCGGCTTGGACTGGCTCTTATAACCTTCGTGCCACGCAGTTACGGTGTAGCTGCCGTCAGGCACGTTGGCGATTTTGAAGTTGCCGGACTCATCGGTCTCCGCATAATACGGAGTCGGCGTTACGATGATGTAGCCCGACATCTCCGGATGCACGTTGCAAAGCAGCGGCACGACACCCGGCGTATCGAACACGAAGTTGCGCGTCTGCCCCTTCGGCCAGGTCCCCATATTGTGCGTCAGCTTTTTGTTCCCGCTGATCGCCGGCCAGAAAATGTTGTGCTGCACGTTGTCGCTGTTCAGGAATTCCACTGTGGCTCCGACAGGTGCCACCATGATGTGCGGCTGAAACAGCAGCGAGTGCTGATCCATCGTGAGTGGTTTGTCCGGCTTTGGAAATGTTTTACCCGCTACCGCTTCCACCCACACCACGGAAATCCCCTTGCCGGCGGTTACCTTGCCGGTGATGGTTCCCGGAATCTTACCGGCATCCGCGGCCATCGCGCACGATGCTGCCAGCATGAGAATCATTCGAAGTTTTGACATGGTGAATTTCGCTCCTTGTGCAAACTGGTAAATTCGCGGGGCGGACGCCTCGTTCGCTCCGGACCGCCCGTCCGGCTTACGACGATAAGCCACACCCCCGCTCTGAAACATGACTTTAGTAAACGAACTCGAGACCAAATAACGCGGTGTTCACACGAAACGGGTTGACCGCCATTAACTTGCCGGTCGCCGGATCGGTCTCCACCACGGCTGTCTGCTGCGGCCGGATCTGGTATTCAAACGAGAACTTGATATTCGGATGAATCAGGATCTGCAGCCCGGGCGTGAACCGCTGCCGCGTCGAAGAAATCGGCGCGAAGAACGGCGTGTCCGGGGAAAGCGCCAACCCATTGATCCGGTCGGCGCTGGAATTCACCCCGTCCCATCGCATGATAGCCATCACCCACGGATGAATCATGAAGTCGGCTTGCACGAATCCCCCGCTGAAGGTCGCCGGCACGCTCTTGATGAAACTCACCGGGAGTGGCGTTTCGCCAGACAAAGGCAGCGCGATCAGCGCCCCCGTGTTATCAATCGGCAGCAGGTTCTGATCGCGCCCGTGCATAAAGACGCCATACATATTGAATTTCCGGTAATTGAAGTTGAAGTCGCCGCCGGCGCGATAGTAGGGTTCCTGCACGCGCAGAATGTCGCTGACTCCTATGAACTGCTGCAGCGATTTGCCGTAAAGATAGAACGATCCAAAGGTTAAATACGAGTGATCTCGCGGTCCGGTCGGCCCCGCCGCCTGAATATCATTCCGGCTCTCTGTATCTCGTTCCAGGTTGAACCGGTACGAGAGGCGTCCGTACATGTTCTTGAAATCGGTATTCGACCCGAACCCGACGCCCCCGTTTGCTCCGCCGGTCGGCGATGGCACGTACGGACTCGTGTTGGACGATTGATCCAGGCCCGCTGTGTTTTGATCGAACACTGCAACCGAATAGTGATATCCGCCGTATTGATGCCCGCCGCTTAACTCAATGCCCTTTGCCGGATCCGCGAACGTGAACTGGTTTGCCACGTTCTGCTGCAGCCCCACCATCGAATTCATCGCGCCGATGTTGGCTTCCTGGTAAATGTCGTATGGGCTGAGATTGTAGCTGCGTGCCTGCGTGACCGGAAGATCGAGTTCAAACTGTCCGGCCCGCACGGATAGCGAGTCCTTGGGCAACTTTAGAAAACGGCTCACATCCACAAACTTCAGATAGGCATCCCCGAGGCCGCCCGCGCCATTCGTCCCGGCGACGCTGATATCGTCATCCACCCAGAACGCAATCCGGCTCCCGAAGTTCCCTGCTGTAAAAATACTGAACAGGCCGCTGGCAAAATCGGTGGCGGGGATCACTTGGGGAATATTGCCCGTCCCGGTGAGCGGGCTGAAACGATTCCTGTCGGCGCCGGTCGCTTGGAAGAAGGTGTTGAATCGCAGCCCGATCGGGGGCATTCCCGGGATCGTCCCCGGCCATACCGACTTCGGAAAAGTCTGCTTCTGCGCCTCGGCCCCCAACATTACCGGCGCTACCTTCAAATACGTGTCGTCATCCTTCGGAAACTGAAATCCTGCATCCTTGAACGCCTTTCCGAAGTCATTCAGCTTCGGAAAATCGATATGGCACGTCATGCAAGACGTCGCATATTGGCGGGAGAACGCAGGAATCGCACTTCCTCTTGTTGGCAAGAGCAATGCGCAGATGGTCAGCGCCGCAAGCGCCGGTAAGACTTTCAAGATAGTCCGCACCGAGACCCCCTTCTCAACCAGATCCGGACTCCGATGATCCTGAGTCCTGGGCCCAAGAGTGCACCTAGGAGGCCACCATTACGGACAATTCTTATCCTATTGATAAATTATTGGGTTATCACACCCACAACTCTGAATTAATCTGGAATCATGGGGCATCCGCCGCATACCGTCCTTGGGCGGCCTGCGTGAAAAGACCCAACAAGCAAAGAGCGAACAAAAGAATTCGCCCCACAGGGCCGTGAAGGCCCACACCGCGGATCCGCGGCGTGGAGGAGGTCGACCTTACCCTTCGTGTCTCTACCGCAACGCCCTGCCGCAAATGATCCTCTCACTCCATTACGCTAGTCTGGAGATATGCAAGTTCGGCCCGGGGATTACTGGCGCCGCCTCCGCTGGGTGACGAAGACCTTCTACGTTCTCACGGCGCTGTATGCGGTGTTGTATCTCGCTGGACTGGCGCCTGCTGTTCGATCGCTCACGGCCTTCGGCGCTTTGTTTTTCGGGCTGCTCTCGCTGGTCGGCCTGGTGCGCCGCTCCTTGCGCCGCGCGATCTGGCTCCTGCGCAACCGCCTGATGCTCGCCTATTTGATGATCGCCGTCGTGCCCATTGTCCTCGGCCTGGTGCTCGTGTTCATCACATCCTGGGCCGTCATCGGCCAAATGGCGGTCTATCTGGTCAACAGCGAATTAGAGCGCCGCATCAGTTTTCTGAGCGGGCCGGTCGAAGGCCTTCTCCGGTTGCCTGGCGCGAACCCCGACGCCCTCGTCGCCCAATTTGCTCCATTGATCCAGCGCCGGTTTCCCACTTTCGAATTGCGGATCCGCGGCCGGAACGATATCCGCTTTCCGGCCGGTTCGCATCTGGAAGCGCCTCCTCCCGGCCGGCAGGAAGCCAACGGCCTGGTTCTGAAGGACGACAAATTGTATGCCTGGGTGCACGCGTCCGCCAACGCCAACGAGCTCACCCTCTTAGCGCCCATCACGCACGATCTGCTGAGCCACCTGATCACCGGGCTCGGCGATGTCGACCTGGTGCCGTATACGGAGCGATCGCAGGCAAGTCTCCTCCCCGCCAAGCAGAATCCCCTGGATTTCGAATTATCGTTCCCGTATCCGGTCCCGATCGAGAGATGGGATTCCCCCACCCTCGCCAAGACCGGCATTCTGCTCGTCAACACGCGGTTCTTCGCCGTTCTGGACACGATGTTTGGCGCCCGGTCGCAATACTTCGAAGGATTGATCGTGGCGTTCGTGGTCGTCTCGATTTTGTTTCTCCTGGTCGAGCTCGCATCCCTGGTGGGCGGCATTCGTTTGAGCCAGAGCATCACCGGCGCCGTGCATGAACTCTATTCCGGTACGCAGCACGTTAAGGAAGGGAACTTCACGTACCGCATTCCGGTACGCGGCGACGACCAGCTTGCCGACCTCAGCGCCTCATTCAACACCATGACCGAAAATCTGGGCCGCCTGTTGGTGGTCGCCAAGGAGAAGGAGCGCCTGCAATCGGAGTTGGAGATTGCCCGTGAAGTGCAGGCACAGCTCTTCCCCAAAGCCGCCCCGGCAAACCGCACGCTCAAGCTGGCCGCCGTCTGCGACCCGGCCCGCGCCGTTTCCGGCGACTACTACGACTACATGTCGATCTCCGAAGGAGCCGTAGCTTTTGCAATTGGAGACGTGGCCGGCAAGGGGATCTCAGCGGCGTTTCTGATGGCCTCCATTCATTCGGCCATGCGCACGCAATTGAGCGCGACCAATGGGGCCCGGCCGGATCATTTTTCTACGGCTTCGCTGGTTTCCACGCTCAATCGCCAGCTCTATGCCAACACCTCTCCGGAGAAGTATGCGACGTTTTATTTCGCGCTGTACGATGAAACCAGGCAGGCCCTGACCTACACCAACGCCGGCCACCTGCCGCCCTTTCTGATGCGCAACGGGAACTTCGAAAGACTGGAGCCGAATGGCACCGTGGTCGGAGCTTTCCCGATAGCGAAATACGGCGAAGAAACCGTGCGGCTCGAGGCGGGCGATATATTGGTAGCCTACACGGACGGAATCGTCGAACCCGAAAACACATACGGCGAAATGTTCGGAGAAGATCGTTTTCAGGATCTGCTGGCCAAATACGCGCACGCCGATTCGGAGGAAATGATGGCGCGTGTCATGGAAGCCGTGGTGCAGTGGACCGGCTCTTCGGAATTGCAGGACGATATGACGATGTTGGTGGCGCGCCGCGTATGAAGGTGCTCACCGCGGCCCAGATGCGCGACGTCGATCGCCGCACGGTGGAGTTGGGAATTCCCGGCACCGTCATGATGGAGAATGCCGGGCACCGCGTGGTGGAGTTTCTGGAATCCGAATTCACGCCCCTCGCGGAGCAGCGCATCGTGGTGCTCTGCGGCAAAGGGAACAACGGCGGCGATGGCATGGTGGTCGCGCGGCAGCTCCATACGCGCGTTCGGCCCGCCGCTCTGCACGTGGTGCTGCTGGCAGCGCCGGAGGAGTTGAAAGGCGATGCCGCCGCCAATTTCCGCATGCTCGAAGCGTGCGGCTGCCCGGTGGCGCGCGAGATTCCCGCCGCCGCGCGCAATGCCACTGTCCTGATCGATGCTCTGCTGGGCACCGGCATCAGCGGTCCGGCCACCAGCCGCATGCTCGAAGGCATTCGCGAGATCAACAACGGCTTCCCGCTCGCCAGGGTGGTGGCGGTGGATATTCCTTCCGGCCTGCCGAGTGATTCCGGGCAGCCCGTGGGTGAGTTCGCGCGCGCCGATGCCACCGTGACCTTCACCGCGCCAAAGATCGGCCAGGTGCTGCCTCCCAATTGCGACCATATCGGCCGCTTGATCGTACGCCCGATCGGCAGCCCGGAATCGCTTTGGGAGAACAACAACGACATCTTTCTCTCTGTGATCGAGCCGTCGATGTTCCGGCATCTGCTCGCGCCGCGGCCGCGCTCCGGGCACAAGGGCACGTTCGGTCACGTACTCGTGATCGGCGGTTCGCGCGGAAAAACCGGTGCGCCGGCAATGAGCGGCTTGGGCGCCCTGCGCGCCGGCGCGGGTCTGGTGACAGTGGCATCGGCGCAAAGCGCCATTCCCGTCATTGCCGCGCATGCCGCGGAGCTGATGACCGCACCGCTGGACGAGACTGCGGGCGGCGGCATTTCCCGCCTCGCGAAGATTCACCCGCTAGCCGAGGGTAAGACCGTAATCGCGATGGGCCCCGGCCTCGGCCGGGAGCCCGACATCGAGGCGCTGGTCTCCGCCGCCACGGCTGATCTCAGCCAGCCCATGGTCATCGACGCGGATGCTTTAATCTCCGGCATCCGCGGCAACGGCAAGCTCCGCGTGATGACGCCGCATCCGGGCGAGATGGCGCGGTTAACCGGCAAGACCACGGCGGATGTGCAGAACGATCGCGTTGGCGTGGCGCGCGCGTTCGCGATGCAGAACGAGGTCGTCCTGCTGCTCAAAGGGCAGCGTAGCGTGCTCGCTTTCCCCGATGGCGCAGTGTGGATCAATCCGACCGGCACTCCCGCGCTCGGCACCGGCGGCACCGGCGACGTGTTGACGGGCTTGATCTCCGGGTTCCTGGCGCAGTTCCCGAACGATCCGCGCCCGGCTATCGCTGCCGCGGTCTACCTCGGCGGATTGGCCGGCGAGATCGGCGCGCGCGAGATCGGCGAGAAGCCCTTCATTGCCACCGATATCCTCCGCTATCTTCCCCAGGCGATGGAGGCGTGTGCCCATCTATCGGACGGCTTCTGAGGAAGAGACCATCGCGCTGGGCGAGCGTCTGGCGCGCGAGTTTCTCCCCAGGCAGGTGGTACTGCTCATCGGACAATTGGGCGCCGGCAAAACAACCTTGGCCAAAGGAATCGTCAAAGGCCTCGGCGCGGCCGATCCGGAGGAAGTCTCCAGTCCTACCTTCACCCTGATCCATGAATATGGCCGCGACGGCCGCGTCTACCATGTCGATCTTTATCGCCTGGATGAACCGCGGGAACTGGCGACGCTCGGCCTCGAAGATTTATTCGAGCGGGAAGCAGTGGTTCTGATCGAGTGGGGGGAGCGATTTCCCCAAATTCTGCCCGCCGAAAGGACGGAAATTCGGATCGCTGTTGCCGAAGACGACACGCGCCAGATCGAAGTCCAACGGTTACATATCAGGATTATCAACTCTTGATTTCCTGATTATACGGTGGTATGCTGGCTCCGCAACAGAAAAGGCCGCGCCGAACGCGCCCTCAACTCGCACGTCAGCGCGCCGCGTAATCCTTCGCCGGGGTTTTCCCCCACAGGACCCGTCCCGTCCCGCTGGTGGCAATACGGGTTCTCACTGCCTCACCAGCACACATAGCAAGAGGAGTCGATTATGTCCACGAACCGACGCGCCTTATGTGTCGGCATCAACCAGTTCCAGAATCTTCCGAGCGCGAAACTGCAGGGGTGCGTTCCGGATGCCAACAACATGTCCTCGTTGTTGCAGAAGCAGCTCGGCTTCGCGAGCAGCGATATCACCCTGCTTTTGGACGCCCAGGCGACCAAAATCAACATCATCAACAATCTAAAAAGTATGGTGGATGGCGCCAAAGCCGGCAAGTACTCGTACCTGGTATTCAGCCTGTCCAGCCATGGCACGCAGGTGCCGGACCTCGAGGGCGATGAACCGGACCGGGCCGACGAAGCCTTCTGCCCGACCGACCTCGCGCAGGCGGGCAATCAATGGGACCGCAATCACATCATCGTCGATGACGAATTGCGCGACATCTTCCTGCCACTGCCCTCGAATGTTCTGCTGGAGGTCTACCTCGACACCTGCCACAGCGGGACGGGGCTGAAAGGCATCGATCTGCTGCTGGATCGCAAGCCGCGCTACCTGCCTCCGCCTTCTCTGGAAGCGTTCCGCCAGGTGGAGACACTGAGGCCGCGCTCGGTGGTCGAAAGATTCCAGGAGAAAGGCATCGTCCATCACATCTTATGGGCGGCCTGCCGCGCCGATCAAACCAGCGCCGATGCGAATATCGGCGGCAGCTGGCACGGAGCATTCACCTTTTATTTCTGCAAAGTCATGCAGGAAACGAACAACTCTGTTTCTCGCGCCGAAGTGCTCAAGAGAGTGCGCACTTATCTCGCAAACAACCATTACCCGCAGATCCCACAACTGGAGACGGAAGCGACCAACCGCCAGTTGAAGGGATTGCCCGAAAGATTGATGGAAGTCGCGTTTGCAAGGTAATCGGCAGGGCGGCCGTTCTGGCCCGATCCATGGGTCAGAGCGGCTGCGGCATTGTCCACTCACTCGAATCGGAGCGCGCGCACCGGATCGATACTAGTAGCGCGGCGCGCCTCAATACGCGAGCCTCACATCTGATTGAGCGTTAGCGTCCCGTCGAAGAGGCAGGTGGCGGTCCGACGTAGGAACGAGTCAGCGACCATTCAGAGCTCTGCTGGTGGAATTCGAGAGTCCGGATCGATCGGATCGAATGCTCAGGCCACGAGATCGGCGCGATCATTAACGTCTTCGCAGTGGCCACCAGGGAATCCGGTGTGTCCGGATCAGTCGCCCGAGCATCAAGAACCTTTCCGTTCCCATCCACTAGAGCGGTAACGCGGGCCAATCGGCTCGCAACGGTGAACGAATTCCTGGCCTGTTCCAAACGAGACTGGAACTGCTCTTCGCCTCCCAGGGCCTTTGTGAGTTCCCGCCGAACTTCATTCGAGTCCACTTGTGCAAAACCGGAACGAGAACTGGCATCTCCAAAATAATGAAGCGCCTCCTCCAGGCGCTCCGCCTTAGCGAGCGACGCAGACAGGTGAAGCCCCTGCCAGATTCCGGGGCCAATAGCGTATGACGCCGATAGGTAAGTCACTGCTTCTTTCCATTTTCCCTCGCGATAAAGAATCCAACCGGCAGTGTCAAGCGTGGCGCCGACTATACGCAATTGTTGTGCACACTTCTGTTCGCCAGCGATGGCTTTGGGTTCGCAAATACCAAGAAGTTGAGTAATCAGCGCACTGTTTACGAGTTGCCACGCCTTATCGAAATTCAGACCTGCATCGGCCATCTCGTATGCAACACTGTTCTCAAGCGACGCATCGCTCGATAGACTCAGAGCGTGTTCAAAACTCCTTTCGGCGTCTCCCATGCGGCCGGTCTTGGCCTGGGCTATTCCGAGCCGGAGCCAATGGCGCGCTTCGTACGGCGTGATTTCTGCAGCAGTGATGGCTTCAGTTCGAGCCTCCTCCCACTGATTCTTTCTCGCATAGGATCGTGCGAGATTCGCATGTGCGTAAGGATCTCGAGGGTTTACCGCGATTTGCTTGAGAAAATACTCGATGGCAGTGTCCTCTCGCTGCTGCGCACGGTAGACGAGACCTAGATTGTTATAGGCAAAAGAGTCCAGCGGATTGATCTCGATCTGACGCTTGAGCGCAGCCTCTGCTCGATCGTATTCGCGCAGCCCAGCATAAGCGCGCCCGAGATTGTTCCAGGCTGTCCGGCTCGTGGGATCGAGCCGAGTCGCTTCCAGAAAAGCATTTTTCGCCTCTTCATAATCGCGTTGTTGAAGGGCCGCTGTACCCGCTCGGAGGGATTGAGAGAGACCCGAGACATCATCCGATCCTTGTTCCGGCGGTCGAGCGAACCTGAAACTGACTTCGATCGTTGCGGCGACGGTAACGGCTTTGCCATCTTTGTAGCCAGGCTGAAACTTCCATTTCGCGATCGCATCGACCGCCTTTGCATCGAGGCCGTAGCCCAGACTCCGTACAACCCTGGGATTCACGGCATGTCCTCCCGGGTCGACTTCGACATAAAGGACAACCGTACCCTCGATCCGCTCCTGCCGCGCTTCTTCGCTATACTCCGGTTCAGCCTTGTACAGCACTCTGGGCGCGGACACAGTGCCGGCCTTAAACAGGGAATCGGGCTTCGCCTGCGGGTTCGGTGGCGGCGCATCAAGTTGCTGGCAGAACGCGCCTATCACTAATAGTAGTGAGGCCAGCGCCATTTTTCTCATCTGGCCTGGCGCCCGCGCGAACAAAGCGATCAGCTCTCCCTTTTGCGATCCCAACCGCGCCCATCCTACTGCATCGCGAGAGCCGGTGCAAGCGGCGGCAGTAGACCCATTGTCACGATCCTACTTCAACCGTGAAGGACCGCACCGTGACAGCGCTTCCAAAGCATGGGCCGATCGCGACAGGCGCGTGGATATTTTCCCAATTTCCACTCTGCTCAAAGCGAACCACTCCGTCGACGAGCACTCGCATGGAAGTTGGGTTGATCTCCCAAGCGATGTCATGCCATCGGTCGACATCGAGAAAACCTTTATTTTCGGCATCCCACCATCGTCCAGTGGCCGGGTCGTGCACTTTGAGACAGCGAATGGAGCACTCCCAGTTGAAGATGACTTCGCCGACGTGCCAATAGAGCCGAAGATTGGTCGAGTCAGTCTTCGCTACTGTTTTAACGGTGAAGGGCGGCCGGAACAGCTTAGGCGTAAGTGCGACGGCCATCATATGATCGCGGCTCGCGCCGGTCAATTTAACGCCGTCCGGCGTGGGCTCGATGACGCAACCCATAAACGGGAGCATCGAAGGCAGAAGATCACTGGACATGATTCGTTTACCTCGTGCGTAGCTCGGAAAGTGGAGTCTTGAACTCCAGTGTCTTCAGAGACCGCATTCCGGTCAAGTGCGACGAGTTGGTGCTCTGGTGTAAGAGAAGGATTGTGGCGGGGAAAGTGGATTGAGCGCAATTGTCCCCACACGTTCGATTATCGGCCCATTCTATCCGAGGAGCGTCAATTATGATGCATGTATGACTCAGATCGAGACGCCTAGGCTGCGGCTGCGCCGGTGGATCGATGATGATTTTGAGCCATTGGTAGCAATGTGTGCCGACCCCCGCGTTATGGAATTCTCTCCTTCAATCTTGTCGCTGGCGGACACCGAGGCCATGTGGAAACGCATCCATGAGCACTTCGCACGCTACGGCTTCGGTCCGTGGGCCATGGAGGTGGGAGGAAAATTCGCGGGCACCCTCGGGCTTGATTGGATTTCTCGGTTTGAGACGCACTTTACGCCTTGCGTGGAGATCGGGTACCGGTTGCGTCCCGAATTCTGGGGTCGTGGCCTTGCAACGGAAGCTGGGCAGGCAGCATTGCGGTATGGGTTCGAATCTTTGGGGCTCCGGGAAATCGTGGCATTTTACGATACCAGCCAACAAAAGATCGCGCCGCGTAATGGAGAAGATCGGCCTCGTTTTCTCCGAGGAGTTTGACCATCCGCTTATTGCTGAGGGTCACCCTATGCGGCGGCAGGTGCTCTATCGGATCAACCGGCGTGCTTGGCAGGTCCGGCCATCCGATAAATGATGAGATGCCGGTGTCGTCGAGGCTTGTTGTTGAGAAGTGGCGATACCGGAAACTGACTCCAGAAACGAATTTTGGCTCATTTTCCGATAACGCCGTTTCTCAGCCGTTATCGGAAAGTGGCCAAATTGCCGGCTTGCCGACGATACGCTCAGAACCTCTCAAGACCGATTACAGCGTAGCGGGTAGTTTATAATCCGATTAATTTAATGCTCGACCCGAAAGCACTGGACGCCCACTACAAAACTCTCACCGACCAGGAGCTTTTGAAGCTTAGGATTGACGGCGGCCTCACAGAGCAAGCCGAGCAGGCGCTCGACACGGAACTTGCGCGACGCAATCTCACGTCCGACAACGCAAAGCGACACTTTGCTCCTGAATGGCTTGATAAAGCAGATGTGGGCACAGTCGGCGTCTTCGTGCTTGAGAACGGCGAGAGGATCACCGCGGAAATTGTCGGGCTAAACGAAGAGGGAGATCGACTCTCTGTCAAAGTGATTTCTGGGGATAACACTCCTCGGAACGGCCGCGGGAATCATCGCGCCATTCCGCTCCATCGGATTTTTTCGTTTGAGCCGCAACCGCATTTCAAGGAGCAGTGGCCATTCTCTGATCCATGTCGGAACATAAGCTTTTCGCTTCCACGCTTCGCGCTACTGACAGCGGTTTTTCTATGCTGGACCGCGGGCAGCATTCCTCTCTTCTTGGTTCTGGTGAACAGGCCCTACGGAGTGCAGGTGGCATCGACCATCACCTACACTCTTTTCGAAATCTTCTTCACTTTTGCGCGAACGGGCGGTGGACTCTCCGGTCCGGATGTTCCGCCCTTCAAGTTCACGTGCCCTGCCGTCAAGCCGGAAATACCGCGACTCCTTTGGCACCACTTCGGTTTTCTCGCTGCGCTTTTCGCCATACAAACCGCAATGCTGGCGGCCCGTATTCACTTACCCGACTGGTGGAATATGCAGGACAGGAAAGGGGAAACGCCCTTCGATCTTGCTCTACTCTTTCTCTGCTTCGGTCTCGCATGGGCTCAAGTCCGCAGCAATCGACACCTTCTCGACCGCGCACACCTGGAGTTTTCCGCGTAGGTGCAGGCTGGCGCACCGACCGGAAGTGACCTGTCTGCGGTCCAGTGGCCGAGAAGTGGCGTTGAACGAAGCCGCTCGCGCGGCAGCCGCTACGCGTGTCTAGGTTTGAGGATGC